>CAZXSX010000113.1:0-4472 GCA_964643245.1 uncultured Polynucleobacter sp. | reverse complement strand
GTCATGAGGTTGCTGTGCAACCTGCCAATAGTTTGGATTTTGGCAGTGCGCAAGCCATAGCCAGATTAACCGAAGAAGCAAACTCGGCTTACATTGCAGGCAGCGATCATCGGCGTGATGGCTTGGCAGCATTTTGAATCGCCTATTGGGCTAGATTTAGCTTTTATTTAGATCTGGGCAAGCAGTTCATATAAAAGCGTTTAATCTCTTCGTCACAGCTGACGTCCTTTGGTTCAATGGGTCTTTGTAAGGTAATGCCATCGATGGTTTTGCAACGGCTTAATGCAACATACACTTGCCCTGATGCAAATGCGCCTGACGAGAGATCCACTTTGACTTTATCCAAGGTTTTACCTTGACTCTTGTGAATGGTGACCGCCCAAGCCAACATGAGCGGAATCTGCACATAAGTACCAATGATGCTCGGCGAGATTTTCCCTGACATCATGTCATGATCGTAGCGATAGGATTCCCACTGGTGACCAGTCACTTCGACCGTATTTGAGTATGGGCCGTTTTGTACCATCACTTTGACTTTATCTGGCAGCAACTCACGCACTACTCCAATGGTTCCATTTACCCAGCGCTTAGGAAATCCTGGATCCGTAGCAGTGAACATGGCCCTAGCACCCACTTTGAGAACCAGGTTATTTGGGGAGGGCAAATTACGCTCATCTACATTAAATTTACCCGTGGTTTTACCCACATACGTCTTGCCCTCGGTGGTCAGCGCCCTCAGCCCAGCACCATTAATCTGATCGGCCCTAGCATTGGTGGTCGTCAATGTAATCGTTTGCTCGTCGGACTCTTCATTCTTGTGAAAGCATTGCGCATTTAATACATCAATCGCATCGTCTACATCCTGGTTAATGCGAATCCGGTTTAATAAATTGGCAAAGTATTGATCTTTTTGACGAAAGATCTTGGATAGTTCTACCATCGTGACATCCTTGCGATGCAAGGCCATTGCGCAAAAGAAATAAGGCCCTTCGTATCCCCGATCCGACAGCACTTGCATATCGCCACTCGATACCACAGGCGGCAACTGAAAAAGATCGCCTACGAACATTACCTGAATACCGCCAAAAGGCTCCCCCTTTGTGGCCCATTCTCACGCAAGAATAAATCCATAGCATCGACAACATCCGCACGCACCATAGAAATCTCATCGATGATGAGTAAGCGAATATCCTTATAAAGACGCTTGTCGCGCAGTGGCTTGATATCTTCTTCAGGAAAGATTAGACGTGGTGGCAGCCTAAAAAAGGAATGAATTGTCAATCCCTTAGCCTGTAATGCAGCAACACCCGTTAGCGCTACAACCACCACATTGCCAGAAATAGCCTCACGCAGATAGCCGATTAGTGTCGTCTTGCCAGTTCCCGCCTTACCGCTGACAAAAATATATGGATCCCCTCGATCTATCGCTTCAATCACCGCCTCATAATCAGGCGTGATTTCAATCTCTGGTGACTGAACAACGGAAGTAGACATTCCTTATTGTTTCACGGCGTCGGCAACACACCGAAATCCAATGTAAACTACAGCGATGTCGCCAGACTTTGATTCCACATCAGACTCTTGTTGACGCTCAGGACCATACCACCAGGAGGCACCTCGAGTAATGTATCCCCCATTGCGTTCAGTAGCCGTCCACTCCCAAACATTACCTCCCATGTCATACATTCCGTTTACCCCAGGCTTCGTGGTTTTAGTTGTGACATGCCCAGTACCGCGATTGAGCGCTCCAGCAGGGGCCGCCAATCCTTTGTAATCACCGCAGCCACTCAAGCAATGTGAAATCGTTGGGGTACTGCCACCCGGAAATGGATAGCGCTGCCCTTTAACAAATCCAGCCGATGGATTGGGTCGCTGCTCTACAAATGCGGCGGAAGTCCACTCAGCATCAGTAGGCAAACGCTTGCCGTAATAACGACAAATCGATTCAGCTTCTTTTTGATTCAGGTGTACTGCAGGCTCTAAATCTCCAGCAGAAACTCCATAGGGAGTTTTCCAGGTCCAACCAGGCTTTTGAACAAATCCTGCCTCATACGAAAGTCCGCCACCCTTTTTCTCGGCAGCGCTGACAAATCCAGTCGCAACAGCAAATGTTTTGACATCACCAATTGTCATCTCCGTTTGATCCCAAACGAAATTGCCAATTTGCATCGTGGGAATTGAAGATAAAGGTGTGCCTTGGCTAGCGCTTGGCCGCAACAGGAAATACAGGGCGATCGCAGACAGCAAAATGCCAAATAGGATTTGGTAGAAATCAAACTTTTTTCATTTTGATGACTGTAATAGAAAAAGCTCCACGAGGGAGCTTTAGGGTTATTTTGGGGCGAACGACGGGACTCGAACCCGCGACAACCAGAATCACAATCTGGGACTCTACCAACTGAGCTACGTCCGCCGCAGAAGAAGTGAAATTATAGCCTTTTTGGGTCAAAACCCTGTAAAACAACCTTATTCTGCGGTTTCTAGCTCAAAAGCAGCCCAGTCTCCAAGGCATAAGCTGGCGTCCAGAAAAAAGTCAGCAATGGCTGCTTTAGTCTGCACTTTTGCCAAAGCATGATGATCCGAAAGTTTTTGACGCCAATAGCGTGAGCCCGCCCTACCGTGAGCTAAACCCAAAATATGTCTAGTGAATGCGCCAATGTAAAACGGCTTTTCTTTTGCTTGACACTCATCAAACCATGCCTGAACTTGTTTTACTAAAGCAATCTGAATGCGATGCCATTCTGTTTCGCTAAAGAGATAACCTGCAGCATCACCGTTTGATTGAATTAAATCATCCCAACCCAATAACATTGCGGGAAAATGATACGCCGCTCTGCCAACCATAAAGCCATCGAAATCATGCCAGTGAGCGGCAATTTGTTCGTTTGTTTCAAGCCCACCATTAAGTAGCACTTTGAGATCGGGAAATTGTTTTTGTGCGTCTAAGCGTAACTTGGCTGCAACCTCATAATGCAATGGTGGTTTACTACGGTTCTCTTTGGGCGATAAGCCTTTGAGTACCGCATTGCGTGCATGAATAGTGACCTGGCTTGCACCTGCATCTGCGACTGCCAGAATGAAGTCCAGAGCAAATTGATAATCCTGTTCTGAAGAAGAGGCATCCATGGAATCCAAGCCAAGACGGTGCTTGACCGAGATCAGAATATTGACGGCGCTCTTCATTGCTTTGACACAGTCAGCCACTAAATTAGGCTCGGCCATCAAACAGGCACCGAATGCTCCACGCTGCACACGTTCTGAAGGACATCCACAGTTCAAATCAATCTCATCGTAACCCCACTGTTGCGCCAATGCGGCTGACTTTGCCAAATCCCCTGGCTCGGAGCCACCCAGTTGCAACACAACCGGATGTTGATCCTGCGAATAATCCAAGTGACGAGGAACATCACCATGCATCAACGCCCCCGTCGTTACCATCTCCGTATATAAAACTGCCTCTTTCGTGAGTACACGATGAAACGAGCGGCAATGACGGTCTGTCCACTCCATCATGGGCGCAACTGCTAGGCGTTTCTTAGAGATATCGGTCATGAACTTTAATAATTGCGAATAGCCTCTATTTTAAAGGCATGGAGAGAATAATTAGGGCAACCGAAGTTGCCCTAATTTAAAAAGCGAATCGCTTGGTATTGAATTTATCTTAGCTTGTCGAGCTTCGCCTCAAGCTCTGCTGCCAAATCCAAAGCACCCATGTACCCAGACTTGAGATAATTTGGTAAATCCGGATCCCCAACCATCGCACCCAATGTCTCTACGAGGCTAAACACAATTCCCTTGGCTGCGCCGATCGCGATTGTATTCGTCTTTACTGCCTCATCAATATGATTGACAGCATCTAGAAAGTAATCATGACCTGGCAATCCATCTGGGCCCAACTCTTCTTGACTCATTAAATTACTCCCTTATAACAAATGATATGAATATGCATTGACACTTTTAATGTAATCCCAATTTGAGCTCTTGCCTACTACTAAATACCCTTTTTTCCTTGGTGATTGGATCCTCGAAATTAATTTCTTTTGCTAAAAGCTGTAATGTCTTTGTAAAGTCTAAATCGTACTCTTGATAAGGAGTCAGAACTGGGTAAATTTGATCATGTTGAATGGGTGCCCCCAACGCATTTAAATGGCAACGTAGTTGGCGCAGGAGTGAGGCGGAATTTTGCCCAAGGGCCTTTGGTTTCGATTAGCTCAATGAAAGTATCCGCATTCGGCTCACCTTGCACCTTGCACATTTGCAGAAAATACTCTGATTCAACCAAACGACTCTGATACGTCATCGGCAACCTACGAATTAATTCCGTGTTGCATGGGGCGATCGCTTCATAAACCTTTTTTTAACAGTCCTGTCCCAAAAAAGATTTTGGTACTGCGCTCTCTCGCTGGGGTTGATGGAGAATATAACCAAGCCTGCTGTATCGCGATCAATGCGGTGTATGGGACTTAAGGTTT
>CAZXSX010000112.1:0-4489 GCA_964643245.1 uncultured Polynucleobacter sp. | reverse complement strand
GGGTTCCCGAAACTCAGCAAGAGAAAGTGAAGGTTTTTTGAAAATTATTTAACTTAATAAATTCAGCAACTTGCAAACTTAATCTTGCAATGTAAAATGAATTCTTCACCTGGAAGACAGATCACATTTTACGCAGTGTAATGATATTTCGTATTATGAAATATCTCCAAAACGCTACTTTGCTGGGGGGGCGATATCCGAGGACACCTTAAAGACCGTCGGAATAATCATGAGCTGGAATAAGACAATGCCAATAAACAATGCTTTAGGCAAACCTGCATCCATGAACAAACCAAAGATGAATGGTCCAACAGCGGCGCCCAAATCAATTCCAGAATACACAATGCCGTAAACACGCCCTGCAACACCTTGTGGTGTTGCCTTCTTCACTAAGAGGTCGCGCGATGGCGCCACTACGCCATAACCAAAACCAAGCGCAAAGAAAATAATGGGGATGAGATCGCGAATAACGAATCCTGTTGCTAATGCCATGCACATCAATACGGTGATAGACAAACAAGTAGAAACAATCTTTTCTGGTGCTTGCAACTTGGCTGCAAAAAAACCACCAAATAAAACACCCGCGCGCGCTTCCTAATGCCAGCAACGTAATGCAGTAGCTCCCGATGCTTAGCGGCACTTGATAAATATTAAATAACGCACTAGGAGCAAACGATTGCAAGCTGGAAGTAGATGCCATGCTTAAGAAAAAGAATGCCCAACAAAGCCAAACGGCAGGTAATTTCATAAAGGCGAAGGCACTTGCTGGGGCAGCCCCGGGATTGACTGCTTGAGCGCTGGCATGGCCCATGAGCATGGCGCTCCTGAACGTTATCCAGTAATTGGCTTTTATTAACCCAAAGGAAGAGCAAAATAACAGCCTCTAATAACGCAGCAGCTAAGAAAGCGATCCGCCAATCAGACAATTGCGCAATACCGACCATGAATGCTGGTGCAGCAGCCCATCCTAAATATCCGGTCACCCCATGCATAGAATACGCATAGGGCAAATTTGGTTGCGACACCTTATGGTTAATCAACGTGTAGTAAACTGGATGAAAAATACCATTGCCGCATCCCGCAATCACTGCTCCAGCGATTAACATCCAATAGCCATTGCTTTGTGAGTACGTTAAACCTGCCAGAACAAGCAAACCAACGCCCGCAAATAAAACCGGTCTTGCCCCAATACGATCCACCAAAAAAACCAGAAGCCGCTTGAACGATGCAAGAGACTACAAAGAAGATAGACATGAGCAAACCGAGCTCGGCATAACTCAATGCAAACGCATCCTTCAACCATGGAAACATGGGAGGAAGTACTAAATGAAAGAAATGGGAGCTGCCGTGCGCTAGGCTAATGAGACCAATAACCCGGACATCACTAGCACGCTTACTGAGCGCAACAGTCATGTACCGAGTTTACTGGCGCAGGAATATTCCTGCAAAACACTACAAATTACTGCTGTAAGACTTAATGAACCTGACGTGTGAAGCTAAATTCGCCATTCTTATCCACATCTACAGGCACTACATCCTTAGGCCCAAACTTGCCCTCCAAAATCATCTTGGAAACTGGGTTCTCAATATGCTGTTGGATTGCACGCTTCAGTGGTCTCGCACCGAAGATTGGATCAAACCCAACCTCAGCCAACTTGCTCAACGCAGCATCGCTAACCTCTAGCTGCATATCGACTCTTGCCAAGCGTTCGGAGAGATTTTTCAACAAGATCTTTGCGATATTAGCAATATTGTCTTTACCCAATCCATGGAACACGACGATCTCATCAATACGGTTTAAGAACTCTGGACGGAAATGATTTTTAAGCTCTTCAAAGACAGCTTCTTTAATCTCCGCTTGCTTCTTATCCGCCATTGACTGAATCAAATGGGAGCCAATATTGCTGGTCATCACAATCACAGTATTCTTAAAGTCAACCGTACGACCCTGACCATCGGTTAAGCGACCATCATCAAGCACTTGTAACAGTACATTAAAGACGTCTGGATGCGCTTTTTCAATTTCATCAAATAAGATGACGCTGTATGGATGACGACGAACTTGCTCGGTTAAGTAACCACCCTCTTCGTATCCTACATAGCCTGGAGGCGCGCCAATTAAACGCGCAACACTGTGTTTCTCCATGAATTCACTCATGTCGATACGTATTAAATGATCTTCGCTATCAAATAAGAATCCTGCCAAGGCCTTGCATAGCTCAGTCTTACCAACACCGGTTGGCCCCAAGAATAAGAACGATCCGTAAGGACGATTCTCTTCAGCCAAACCAGCGCGAGAACGACGGATCGCATCTGAAACCGCATGAATAGCCTCATCTTGACCAACCACACGCTTATGCAACAACTCTTCCATCTTCAATAACTTGTCGCGCTCACCCTGCATCATCTTCGACACTGGAATACCTGTGGCACGAGAGACGACTTCCGCAATCTCTTCAGCACCAACTTGCGTGCGCAAGAGCTTGTTCTTGACAACGCCATCCTTGTCACCCTTGACTTCGGCTGCTGCCGCAGATTTCAACTTTGCCTCAAGCTCTGGCAATTTGCCATATTGCAACTCTGCCACTTTCTCAAGTTTGCCTTCACGCTGGAGCTTAGCAATCTCTGCGCGAACTTTTTCGATTTCCTCTTTGAGATGAGCTGCACCCAAAACAGCACCCTTCTCAGCCTTCCAAATTTCTTCCAAATCCGCATATTCAGCACCTAAGCGCTTGATCTCCTCCTCAATCAGGGCCAAGCGTTTTTGAGAAGCTTCATCTTTTTCCTTTTTGACCGCTTCACGCTCAATCTTGAGCTGAATTAAGCGCCGATCGAGCTTGTCCATCACTTCTGGCTTGGAATCAATCTCCATCCGAATGCGCGAACCCGCCTCATCGATAAGATCGATGGCCTTATCCGGCAAGAAACGATCGGTGATGTAACGGTGCGACAGTTCTGCAGCGGCAACAATCGCAGGGTCAGTAATCTCAATGCCGTGGTGAAGCTCATAACGCTCTTGTAAGCCACGCAGAATCGCAATCGTAGCTTCTACACTAGGCTCTTCTACCATTACCTTTTGAAAACGACGCTCAAGAGCAGGGTCTTTCTCGATGTACTTACGGTACTCATCTAAAGTGGTTGCGCCGATGCAATGCAATTCACCACGCGCCAAAGCAGGCTTAAGCATATTTCCAGCGTCCATTGCACCATCACTCTTACCAGCACCTACCATCGTATGAATCTCATCAATAAAGATGATGGTTTGACCTTCGTCTTTTGCAACGTCACCTAAAACCGCTTTGAGACGCTCTTCAAACTCACCGCGGTATTTGGCGCCAGCCAAAAGCAAAGCCATATCCAAAACCAATACACGCTTGTCTTTGAGGGTCTCAGGCACCTCGCCATTAACGATCCGTTGAGCCAAGCCTTCCACAATCGCAGTCTTACCTACACCAGGCTCACCAATAAGCACTGGATTATTTTTACCGCGACGTTGCAAGATCTGAATAGTGCGACGAATTTCATCATCACGCCCAATTACAGGATCGAGCTTGCCCATACGAGCACGCTCAGTTAAGTCAACCGTATATTTTTTTAAGGCCTCACGTTGACCTTCAGCATCCGCACTATTCACTGACTCTCCTCCGCGCACTAAATCAATAGCCACCTCTAACGATTTTCGGTTTAAACCATTTTCACGCGCAACTTTACCAAGCTCACCCTTATCATCAGCCACCACCAGCAAAAATAGTTCGCCAGCGATAAATTGATCATTGCGTTTATTAGCCTCTTTTTCACACAAATTTAACCAATTGCTCAGGTCGCGACCAACTTGTACTTCGCCGTTAGTGCCCTGCACCTCCGGTAAATTCGCAATAATTTTCTCCACGCCCTTTTCAAGACCTGAAACATTGACACCAGCTCGAGTCAAAAGACTCTTGGCGCCACCATCAAAATCACGCAACATAGCCAACAACACGTGAGCTGGCTCGATATATTGGTTATCTTTTGCTAAGGCAATGCTCTGGGCTTCACTTAAAGCCTGCTGAAATTTAGTTGTTAATTTATCTATTCTCATTTTGATGCCCCAATAATTTCTATATTTATGCCTATAGAATATATGGGCAATATTGCTGATTTCAAGGCTTCTAAAGCCCTTTTTACCCCAATTTGGTCTATTTTTGAGCTGGCTTGTATACCTTCTCGAGTGTTCTGATGGCAGCTATACTACGCTGGCATCACGAACCGCTTAGAATATCGCCTAGAGGCGCATAACTCAGGAGTAGGGGTGCGCTATACCAGATCACGCAGGCCAGTGATTCTCTTGGCAACGCAAGAGCACCCCAATCGCTCAGAAGCCTCTATAGCTGAGGCTAAATTAAAGCGCCTACCAAGAGATCAAAAGCTGACTTTTTTCAGTTTTAGCGAACCTACAAAACAAAAAACCACCCTCTGAACTGACCCCCCAAAGTTGGACAGGTTTATTAGA
>CAZXSX010000111.1:0-4530 GCA_964643245.1 uncultured Polynucleobacter sp. | reverse complement strand
TACAAGATTTAGTAATGACTTATGAAGTATTTTGGAGAAAGACATGATTAAGGTTGGTATTGTTGGCGGCACTGGATATACCGGAGTAGAGCTGTTACGTATACTTGCTCAGCATCCTGAGGTAGAGCTTGTGGCCATTACTTCTCGCACAGAGGCTGGCATGCCCGTTGCAGAGATGTTTCCATCCTTGCGCGGTCGTGTAAATCTGAAATTTACAACGCCTGACGAAGCGAAACTCAATGAGTGTGATGTCGTTTTCTTTGCAACACCGCATGGTGTCGCTATGGCTCAGGCTAAAGAGCTGCTTGCTAATAATGTAAAGATTTTGGATCTTGCGGCAGACTTCCGTTTAAAAGACGTTAAGGAATTTGCCAAATGGTATGGCATGGAGCATAGCTGCCCAGAAATTTTGGCTGAAGCGGTTTACGGTTTGGCAGAGATTAATCGTGAGGCGATTAAAAAGGCACGTGTCGTTGGCCTTGCTGGTTGTTATCCAACCTCTGTGCAGTTAGGTCTTGCACCGCTACTTTCACCAAAATCAACAGGTGGCAAGCAATTGATCGATGGTAATCATATTATTTCGGACTCCAAATCCGGCACCTCGGGTGCGGGGCGTAAAGCCGAAATTGGCACATTGTTATCTGAAGCAAGCGATAACTTTAAGGCTTACGGCGTTAAAGGCCACCGCCATTTACCCGAGATCGTACAAGGTTTAAAGGCGATTGCAGGACATGATCAAATTGGTTTGACATTTGTTCCTCATCTCACCCCAATGATCAGAGGTATCCATTCCACTTTATATGTACGCCTGACTGATGCTGGTAAAGATGTTGATTATCAAAAGTTGTATGAAGACTTTTACAAAAATGAGCCATTTGTGGATGTGATGCCTGCAGGCAGTCATCCAGAGACACGTTCGGTGCGGGGAAGTAATGGTATTCGGATTGCCATTCATCGCCCCGGTAATGGCGACACTTTAGTCATTTTGGTGGTAGAAGATAACTTAGTAAAAGGAGCTTCTGGTCAGGGCGTTCAGTGCATGAATTTGATGTTTGGCTTACCAGAAACGACGGGTCTTACTCAAATCGCAGTCTCGCCTTGATGATGAAATACCCCTTCAGCAAGGCAGGCATTTAAAGCCTAAAATAAGACATACCCTTTTGATTTAGGAGTCAATCATGACCGAATTAGCAACACAGCAGAATACACAAGCTTCGCCGGATTTAGCTGAACCTCCAACGCCGTTGGTGTTCACGGACGCTGCTGCTGCGAAGGTAGCTGACTTGATTGCAGAAGAAGGCAATCCGGAGTTGAAATTGCGCGTATTCGTACAGGGTGGCGGTTGTTCAGGCTTTCAGTATGGTTTCACATTCGACGATGCCGTAAACGAAGACGACACGCAGTTTGAGAAGAATGGCGTAACCCTTCTGGTGGACTCTATGAGTTTTCAGTATTTAGTGGGCGCGGAAATTGATTACAAAGAAGATATCAACGGCTCACAGTTTGTAATTAAAAACCTAAATGCTACGACTACTTGTGGTTGTGGATCTTCTTTTTCTGCTTAAGCTGGGTAACAAGCTCCTAAAATTCTAGGACCTTTCGCTCCAGTAACGGCCGGCAGATTTGCTGGCCGTTTTTTGCTTATGAGCCCATGCGAGCCACGCAAACGCTAAACCTTCCACGAGTTGCGGATCAATTCCTTCTGAGTCACTCGTAGTAATTTCAGGCGGTTCATTGAACATGTGAAGTGCTTTAACCTTGAGCAAATTCATAAGCGCTTTGTTTCTTGCGCCACCCCCGCAGGTAATTAATTTCTGGGTTTGCAGGGCATAACGTACTAAAACATCCAGCACTGAATGAGCAGTTAAATGCAGTAGCGTTGCTTGCACATCTTCGGCGCGATAAATTTTTTCACCTATTTTTTCTTGCAACCAATTTAGGTGGAAGTCATCGCGACCCGTGCTTTTAGGCGGAGCTTTTGAGAAAAAAGGATCAGACAGCATTTTTGATAGCAGTTCTTTATCTACTTTTCCTTGTAACGCCCAGTCACCGTTTTCATCATATATAGCTCCTTGATGTTGATGTATCCAAGCATCCATCAACATATTACCAGGACCACAATCAAAGCCAGTGGCATCACCGCTTTTTGGAAGAAGCGTTATGTTTGCAATCCCGCCAATATTCAAAATGGCAATATTTTCGGAGGACTTAAATTGCTGCGCATGAAATGCTGGAACGAGTGGTGCGCCGTGACCTCCCGCAGCAAGATCGCGACTACGGAAATCGGCAATCACATCAATGCCAGTTTTTTCTGCTAATAGTGCTGGATTGAGTGTTTGATGTGTATAGGCTAAATCACCTAGATGCGGCTGATGGCTTATGGTCTGGCCATGGGCCCCAATGGCAATAATCTCAGAAGCTTTTGCTCCGGCGTTTTTAAGTAGTTGTGCAACAGCATCTGCATAAGCCAACGCTAAAGCGTTTCCTGCCTGTTTTTCCCGACGGAGTTCATTGTTTCCAGGAACCTGTAGCTCAAAAAGGGCTTTACGAAGTTCGGGAGCAAATGGGGTGCTAAATGCGGATATTGCGCTTGCTTCACCCTCTGGCCCAATTTTGGCAAGGACAGCGTCTATCCCATCCAGGCTAGTACCAGACATTAGGAAGATATATAGGGAATCAGATTGGGCCATTGGCTTTTCGGTTGAACTCTCGATGATGCGACAATTATGCTTTAGCAATATAAATATTAATTTAACTGAAACCATTAACCGAATCAGTATGACGGCTCTAGCAGAACAAAAATATCCTTTAACCCCAGAAGTCTTTGCTGCCCTTGAAATTACCAAGCGTGGTTGGGATGAGTTATTGGTTGAGGCAGATTGGGTTCAAAAATTGGCCCGAAGCCAAGCCACCAAGACCCCTTTGCGGATTAAGTTGGGTTTAGACCCTACAGCACCCGATATACATTTGGGTCATACCGTTGTTCTGAATAAGTTACGTCAGCTACAGGATTTGGGCCATACCGTTATTTTTTTGATTGGTGATTTCACGAGCATGATTGGAGATCCATCAGGTCGAAATGCTACTCGTCCGCCTTTGACAGCAGAAGAGATCGCTGTCAATGCGCAGACGTACTACCGTCAAGCAAGCATGGTCTTAGATCCTGCAAAAACAGAAATACGCCATAACAGTGAGTGGTGCGATCCATTGGGTGCGCGTGGCATGATTCAATTGGCTGCTAAGCACACTGTGGCTCGCATGCTTGAGCGTGATGACTTTACTAAACGGTATCGTAATGGTGTGCCAATCTCTATTCATGAGTTTTTGTATCCATTGATGCAGGGATATGACTCTGTTGCTTTAAAGAGTGACTTAGAGCTTGGAGGCACTGATCAAAAATTTAATCTCTTAGTGGGACGTGGACTTCAGCGTGAGTATGGTCAGGATCCACAATGCATCTTGACGATGCCGCTATTGGTAGGTCTTGATGGTGTAGAGAAGATGAGTAAGTCCAAAGGTAATTACATTGGCATCAGCGAGTCTGCTGGAGAGATGTTTGGTAAGTTGCTGAGCATTTCCGATGATTTAATGTGGGATTACTTTACCTTGTTATCTTTTAGACCTTTGTCTGAAATTGACCTTATGAAGCAAGAAGTGGCTGCGGGCCGCAATCCTAAAGACTGTAAGGTATTACTTGCTCAAGAAATTGTTGCACGCTTTCATTCGCAAGCGGCGGCAGAAAAAGCATTAGAAGACTTTAATTATCGCGCTAAAGGTGGCGTACCTGATGATATCCCTGAGGTCAATCTTTCGGGGGCGCCGATGGGAATAGTAAGTCTTTTAAAGGCTGCAGGATTAGCCCCATCAACATCAGAAGCCAATCGCAATATTGAACAAAATGGCGTGAAGGTTGATGGTGCAACCATCGCTGATAAACAGTTAAAAGTTGAGGCGGGTACTTACGTAGTTCAGGTCGGTAAACGTAAGTTTGCGAAAGTAACGCTGGCTTCTTAATCTTTTATTTATTGGCTGATTCGTATCAGGTCTAGTAAAAATTTGATCAATAAAAGTGATATTTACCTGTGCTAAAAATATTTTTGAAGTTATCGAATAGTTTAAAAAATGCGCATATCGCTTTACTAGTTTTTGCTGCCAACTTTACTTTTGTTGGATTGACTTTTGCCGATAGTCAATCTACTGCTCAACAAACTGCTTCATATACAAAGCCCTATGTTCTCTCTCCGATTCTAAATCAACCCCAATCTTCTACTTTGGGGCTCAGTGGGTCTACTGGTGGGGGTGCAGATTGTAGTAAGGCTCCATTTGGGGGTCAGCCAAGTGATGGCGGAGCAGGTGGTGCTGGCCAGAGTTCTTTAAATAGCTTATTGTTACCATCTCTATCAATTGGCTCCCCTATAGCTCCAGTGACAACCGCCTTGATTAATATCGTTACGGTTGGCGGCACTGGTGGTGTAGGTGGCAATGGTCACAGTTGCTATTCGGGGTATGGTGGTGGAGCTGGTGGTAGTG
>CAZXSX010000110.1:0-4557 GCA_964643245.1 uncultured Polynucleobacter sp. | reverse complement strand
CTTAGCTTCCTGCTGCAATTGATCTGCACGCTCACGACTCACAAATCGGGTGGAACCAAAAACCGTAATCGTGTGATCAATGCCGCGCTCCTTCAGAAGGATTTCGGGTTTCAGTAACTCGAGCTCAAACCGAATTCCAATCGTTTCTCGACGCGACAAAAAGGCTTCATCATCAAAAGCAAACTTATATGAGTCCACAGACTCTTCTTCCGCCATCTGACTTTTATGCCAATATCACCAGAAAATACGCAACGCTTAATCTGCGAGCCATCTTCTTGAACTGCAATCTCCGCAATCGCCGATCCCAGAATATGGCCAGCGTTATGAAACTGCAATTGAATACCTGACGCTATCTCCATTGGATCTCCATACTCTAAGGGTTTAAATTGGCTTAGAGCAGCATCCACCTCGTTCTGCGAATTACAGCACAACTGGTATTTCCCCATGCCACTTGCCTAATTTCACCTTGTGCTTGGCCCGCTCAAGATCGGCAGACTGCAAATGGGCGCTATCGGGCAACAAAATCTTCAGTAACTCATAGCTGGCCTTAGTGCAGTAAATCGGACCAGCAAGTCCTTGCGTGCACAGTCGCGGTAAAAGGCCGCTGTGATCAATATGCGCATGAGTTAGCACAACAAAACTAACTCTTTTGGAGGAATCGGTAATGGCTCAAGGTTCTTATTGGTCGCCTCGCGACCACCTTGGAACATGTCATAGTCGACTAAAAAATGGTGAGTCCGTCCAGCAACATTTGCCTCTATCAAATGCCTTGAGCCAGTGACTTCACCAGCAGCACCTAAAAATTGAATCTTCATCCATTCGGGATACTCTCTCTTAAAATCCACTTTACCAACCTGAATTAGAGTGATACTAATCAAATGACAATCGTGCCCACCAAACTCAAGACCTTGAGTCTTATAGGCCGCCTTAAGCGTGAGCCCGCCGAACATAAGGGCAATGCTGGTAAAGCCGTTTTAATTGGCGGGGCACCTGGCATGGCAGGCGCTTTGCTTTTGGCTGGAAAAGCATGTTTGCATTTGGGTGCTGGCTGGACCATTTTAGAAATGCTGGATCCAGCATCTGCCAAGGCACAGGATGCACAACCAGAACTCATGATTCAACTGGCAAGCCATCAAGCTAATGCAGTCTTAACTCAGGCCCAACCTGACGCGATAGCCATCGGCCCAGGCCTTGGAGATTCCGCAATAGCTCGCGATTGGCTATTGGCTTGTTTAAGCTATCCTCACGTACCGCTGATTTTAGATGCTGACGCTTTGAATTTGATCGCAAACTCTCCCGACTTATTCAGTGCGTTACAAGAGCGCAATGAAAAATTTCCAAACCAGAGCGTTCTCACACCGCACCCAGGTGAAGCAGCCAAACTATTAAAAACATCTCCCGAGAAAATTCAAGAAAATCGACTCGAATCCCTGCAGCAACTCGTAGCCCTCACCCAATCGATTATTGTCCTCAAGGGTCAACACACATTAATTGCAAGCCCAGATCATTTGGCACTCCAGTGTGATGCCGGAAATCCCGGTATGGGCACTGGTGGCATGGGAGACGTCCTGACGGGGGCAATTACAGCCATTGCTACTCAGGGTGTGCGTCATCATCTTGATCTATGGGATTCCAGCAGCATTGCTGTTGAGCTGCACGCCACTGCAGCCGATAACTTGGTTCGCAGTGGGGTTGGTCCAATCGGACTTACCCCTTCGGAAACCATTTTAGAAATGAGAAACCTCCTTAACAAACTGTTATAAAACAGTATGCATTCCCCTAGCGCAGCACATCATCACCAGCGTTTCCTCTATGGCATTTTGATGGCTGGTGTTGGTTCAATGCTGTTTTCTGGTAAAGCGGTTTTAGTCAAACTCGCATTTAGCTACGGCGCAAATGCCGAAACATTTTTAGCGCTGCGAATGCTGATGGCGCTACCGATGTTTTGGGCAGTTTACTGGTGGGAGTCCTATCGACGACCCATGAACCCAATTACCTGGCTAGAGCGCGGAAAGATTTTCTTTCTCGGCTTCTTGGGGTATTTTTTGTCCAGCTATATCGACTTCTTGGGATTGCAATATATCTCGGTGGGTCTTGAGCGCATTGTCCTCTACCTCACGCCAACCATTGTGCTTCTAATCTCCTACTTTGCTCTTAACAAAGCGATTTCCAGAATGCAGTGGTACGCCCTGCCCTAGTCGTTGGCTACCTTGGTGTATTTATGGTGTTTATTCAAGATGCTAGCTCAACCGGTGTTCACGCATGGCTTGGCATGCTCTTAGTCTTTGGTAGCACCTGCAGCTATGCGCTCTATATGATCGGTTCTGGCGAGATGGTCAAGCGCATTGGTAGCGTCCGCCTAGTTGTTCTAGCAAGCACCGCCTCCGCCGTGCTGAGTCTAATTTAATCCACGCTATACAACCCTAGCGCCATTGCAGAACAAATTGCGCAAGTCTATTGGTTAAGCCTGTTGAACGCAAGCCTATGCACAGTCATTCCCATGTTGCTCATCATGATTGCCATTAATCGAATAGGCTCGCCACTTGTAGCGCAAGCAGGAATATTGGGTCCAGTCTCGACAATCTTTTTGGGTTACTTTATTTTGTCTGAGCCGATTACTGCTATGCAAATTGCAGGCATGACACTAGTCATTATTGCCATGTGGTTATTGGTTCGCAACGATGCGCCAATAAAAAAGTCACCCAACGTTAAAAGGTCGGATGACTTTGATGAAGTTGACCCCTAAATTAAAGGGCTCACCAGACTTACTGAGCTGCAGCATCCGCTGCTTTAGCTTTTTTCTTGGATTTCTTTTTAGACTTTTTCTCTGCCTTCTTTTCTTTTTTAGCTTGCTTCTCCGCCTTCTTAGCAGCAGGAGCAGTCACAGACTCTGGGGCAGTGGCTGGAGCAGCGGCAGGTGCTGGCGCAGGATCAGCAGCCAAGACAGTAATTGGTGATAAGCCAATCGTTGCAGAAACAAGGGCTGCCAAGCTGAAACGAGCAATACGAGAAGTCATGCCATTCTCCAAAAGGTTTAGTGATGATTTAATAATACTCAAAAAATGCTGAAAACACTCTATTTCATCTTTGGGCAATAAAAAAGGCCATCACGTGATGGCCTTTCAGGGTTTGTTAGTCCTGTTACGCAGGCTGCGCTTCCGCTTCGGTAATCTTTTCCAAAGCAGCTGCCAGGTGTCTGACGGTGCGATCCACATGACCGCCTTTTTCATAAGCTTCCATAATTTGCAGCCACTTCTTCAAATCCATTGAGAAACTGCTGCTTTGAGTGGAGTCAATGCGCTCACGAGCCGGTCACCTAAGGCGATCAATGCGCAGCATGGCGAACTGCTCCAACCCTTTTCTGCGGCGCGATATATCCCATGAGCAAATTTGCCGTAGGGCATGGTTAAAAATAAGTCCATGACAAAACCTAAATGCACGACCAGCCATATCGACATATAAACGGTATCGCGGTATGCCAATAATGCTAATCTAGAGACGCTGATCAATAAGAGCAAAACAATGAACGCCCTATCCATGGGTTTCTGGCTCAAATCGCCATGCTGTGGATCGCGGCGCAGATTTAAGTAAAGCAAACCAATGGGCCCAATCACCAAACCAAAACCGCTAAGTGTTCCCAAAATGACTGGCAGGCTATTGAGCGCATAAGGCGCATGCAGATCTAAAAAGTAGTGGTAAATCGTCGCAACACTGGTTGCTGCAAAGCACAGCATAAAACCATAGAACGTAAAATGATGAAAGCGCTTGCGCCATAAAGAGAATGCATCATCTTCATTATTGCAACCCTCTCCGTGTCCCCCGCCTAAATATTTCAGGGTCAATACATCGTGCGTTGCTTCAGCATAAGCTCCGCCTTTAGTTTCGACATTCCTACCTGGCGAAATTTGATGCCAGAATCGGATCACTCCAATGCTCAAGGCCAAGACGGCATAGATAAAGACGCCGCCAAAGTACCATACCAACGCGTTATGGGAAAAGACGGCGTAGAAATTTCCATTCATCACGCCGCCAAAAAAGCTTCCATTTAGAGCCAAGGCAAGAATCAGAAATCCCATGATAGAGAGTGAAGTTCCTAGTGCAAACTGCTACACCATTGGATTTATAGAGCTCGCCCATCTTCTGTGGCCAGGCATATTAGATGTATGTCTGCTTGCGTGTGCGCGCCATCACTTGCGGGACATTGACAGCAAAATCATGTGGTGGCGCGTATTGGCATGCATGCAAACAAGCGCCGCAGTTATGACATAGATTCGCCAAGTAATGCACATCCGCAGAATCAAATGCAATACGACGAGCCATTGCCGGAAACACCGCGCAAAATCCTTCACAGTAACGGCAGGCATTGCAGATTTGCATTACGCGAGCAACCTCTTGCTCAGCAGCGACATTCGTTAGGTTCGACGCCTCCTGAATCAGAGTCTCAAGATTTTGCATGAACCGCCTCTTGATGTTGTTTTGCAACCTTGGCTGCACTGACACCCGCAATCCGACCAAACACCGTTCCAATGGCCATACCGATTCCAGCGGTATAACCCT
>CAZXSX010000109.1:0-4676 GCA_964643245.1 uncultured Polynucleobacter sp. | reverse complement strand
GCAACAGAGACAACGCCAGAGGGTGCCTCTGACCAGCCTCTAAGGCGACTGCAAGTGCTAATGCATCCACACGTCGATAGCCCTGTCGCAAATGAATAATTTCTTTTAATTCTGGTTGACCCATTGTGAGTGTGCCAGTTTTATCTAAAACGAGATCCGTTGCCTTGACCAACCCCTCCAAGACATGACCCCTCACAATCAGCAAACCCAATTTAGTTACGGCACCTTGTGCAGCTGCCATTGCCGTAGGAACGGCCAGCGATAAAGCACAAGGACAACTAGCCACCAACACAGAAACCAAAACCGTCCACGCTCGATTAGGATCAAAATACAACCAAATCGCCGATGCTACAAATGCACTTAATAACAAAAATGCAACAAAATAGGCGGCCCACTTTTCTGCAAGGCTCACCATCACTGGCTTTGCCAGTAAGGCCTGATCAAGTAAAGAAGCAATACCCGCAATACGGGTAGATTGACCTACTGCATCAATTTTCATAATCAGGGGGTTGAGAATATTATGCGTACCCGCATAAATGCGATCGCCTATTTTTTTCTCAACCGGTTTTGATTCGCCTGTTAGCAAAGACTCATCTAATGCGCTGGTGCTATCAATCAAAATTCCATCAGCGGCCATCACCTCACCTGGCGGCACACGTAACATCTCTCCAGGCATGCAATTGACCACTGGCACAACTTCCACTTCTTGAGATTGAGGATAATTTAGAAAACGTTCACATGTTGCTGGCAATTGTTTTACTAGAGCTTCTACCCCACCCTGCGCATCTTGTCTTGCCAATAATTCCACATAGCGTGCAGCCAAGATAAATGCCACAAACATGGTGATGGAATCAAAGTAACTTTGACCAGAACCAGAAATCAAATTAATTGTTCCAGCACTAAATGCAAGGGCGAGCGCTAATGCGATAGGCACATCCATACCCAACATATGTGTTTGCCTGAACGATTCCACACTTCGCCATGCTGCCTGAAATATCGGGCCTGCCGAGTACACCATCACAGGAACGGTAAGCGCCCAACTTGTCCATCCCAATAAGATCTCAAATTCAGGGGTGATATCCGTATTTACATAAGTTGGCCATGCATACATCATGACTTGCATCATGCCCAACATTGCAACACCCAATCGTGTCAGCAATTGCCGCTTTTCTTTTTTTGCTCTCTCAAGAGAAAGCGATGGTTCGAATGGCCAAGCTTCGTAACCGATACGCTCAACCTCAAATAACAATCTCGCTAAACTTGTTTTGGCTGGGTCAAAACGAACGATCGCTTTTTGGGTGACATAGTTAATCTGTACATCATTTACACCAGCAGTACGACGCAGATGTTGTTCGGATAACCATACGCAGGCAGCACAGCGAATTTTTTCCAGTCGTAACGTTGCTTCAAGACCGCCTTCTTCTCCATATGGTCTGGTAAACCTACCGCGCAGTGAAGGGTCGTCGTATGGTTTTAGTTTTTCAGGAATTTCATTTGTTGCTAAGTACGCAGCAGGCTTCTCACCAATCTGAGAGCGGCGCGCATAGAAGACCTCTAAGCCTTCCCCATGAATGGTTTGGGCAATGGCCATGCAACCTGGGCAACAAAACTGGCGCTGAACCCCGCCCACTTCCGCCTCAATCAAATCTATCGGCAAAATACTGCTGGAGCAGTGATAGCAGGTCAGTTTATTACTGTGTGTCATCACTTAGGCGCGCGCTTTATCGACCCAGCCATTACGTCGCTCATAAATCACAAATAAAACGCCCCACACAACTACGGCAGCATATGCCCATACCCAGGCACTTTGCGAAGAGCGAGAACCAGCAATATCCAACACTAGACCAAATATCGCTGGACCCATTAACCCACCACCAAAACCCATTAGCGAATGCAAGCCCATCGCGGCACCTTTAATATTTTCTTGAGCACTAATGACTAATCCCGCCGTTAACGTAGCAGAATCGGCCATGATAAAAATGGCATGGCCGATTGCTAATACCACAATTAACCACCAGGAATGCCCCGTCGACAAGGCAAGCGAAACCCCCATTACCGCACTAGTGAGCATGACAATACAGGCCCATTTTGCCGCCCTACTCTCAATGCGATCTCATTTCCCAAAATTGATGACGGAACACCAAAGAAATTGATTGCTCCAGCTAAGGTAGTTGCCGTAAGAAAAAATGAATCACCAGAGGCTGTCGCACAAAATGCAAAGAAGGTCACAATCCAACTTCTAGAGGCAAATAGTTCAAAGGAATAGGCGGTATAGCCAAAAATAAATCCTGAAGCCTTTTTGTTTTGCAGAACTAACTTCCACTTTTCAACAGGAAATACATCGTGCAATCGAATTTGTAGCGGGCCCTTCCACTTTTCTTGCGCAAACTGCGGAATCAGTAAAAGAACAATTAAAAATGCAGTAAAGGGTCCCAGTGCAATAATTCCAAAAACATAGCGCCAACCCAATGCACTCAAAATCCATCCAGAACATAAGTACGAAAACCCAGTACCAATACCAAAGAAAGCCGTATAAAAAGCGATATGATGGCATATAAGTTCCTGCTAAGCTAGCGCCATTCATGGCCATAAAAAACAATGCAGTCCAAAAATTGTATGCAAGTAAAGCATACCCAAAAGACCGGAGCTGGCTAAAAGGCCTCCGACTAAATATACCTTGCGTGCATCAATTCGATCCGTAAGCGCAGTAGCCAAAGGAACGGCGAGCATGTGGCCAAAAAAGAAGGCGCTGGCAATGAGGTCCGACTCGAGATTGCTTAAATGCCACTCATCCTACAAGGGCACCAGCACCACGGCATAGCAAGCAAACCCCAACAAAGCGCAGGTCTGCGCCATGAGCATAAGAGGGGTATAGCCAGCTGATCGAAAGCGCATAGAGTATTCGTTAACCGTAAACCTATTCTACCCGCACGAATACCGCCCAAACAAAATCAAAGCGCTAGATTGACGCCGAATTTAATAGTGGGTTTATTTAGATTACTGTTGACTGCGATTTGGAGGTTCCTGAAAGCCATTTGATCGGAAGGTCAAGACTAAGGTATCTCGATAACCGTAGTCAGCCAAAGGACGAATGGGAGTAGATTCATGAATCATACGCTCATCATTCATTAACAATAAGGACCATGGCTCAGTTAGAGTAAAGCGCAACCCAGCAGACCTTTGTGCATCAAAGATGCGCGTCTCACCACCCTTAATACCCACTCTATTCAACAAAAATACCGCTACAAAATCTACCCCATCGCGATGCGCTCCCTCAGGGGTTGGGCGACCAATGCCATCCGTTGTATCGATTCGAAATTGATGAGCCTCTACAAACCAAGTGGTAATGGGTTTCAAACCACTCAATACATTTGCTAGACCAAGCAACACTCCCTGCCACGCAGGATCATTCATAACATTTGCCTGAATGGGCTCAAACCGACGCTCGATCCCTCCATGCAAAGCGTTGTAACCCAAAGACTGCCAATGCGCACGATGAGGCACTAAGGTAAGCGTCTGTTTTTTTATTTCATAGCTAGCATGGCGACGAAAACGATATCTTCCACCATCTTTCAGATAAGGGTCGCGTGGCAAGCCCTCCCAAAATTGAGTAAGCCGCTCTAAATTTTCTAGAGGCTCGCAACTGATTTCCGCAACCGTTTGTGCGGAAACAATTGCAAAACCATCATCTCGCAACGCGTGAGGAATGTCTTTGGCAGACGTGAATGCAGGAGAGAGATTGGCCGAAGTCATAGCTTCATTTTAGGGCAATCGCTTAATCCAGTTGTGCGCCAGACACCTTTACAATGCGAGCCCACTTTGCTAACTCTTCTTTCAATAGAGTGCTCAACTTCACCGGGGGTACTGGAGCTAGATCCAAGCCTTGTGCCGTTAACTTTTCTCGCACATCGGGCTTGGTCATGGTCTTATCCATGGCCACCTGAATTTTTTTAATGGCATCCGCAGGAATTCCAATCGGCGCAAATAACGCAACCCAAACCTCGCCAACGCAATCTGGGTACGATTCAGCAATCGTTGGTATTTCTGGTGCGGCGCTCGAACGCTTCGCTGAGCTAATAGCTATCGCTTGTAGTTTGCCTGCCTTAATGTAATTTAACGCAGAAGGCAGACTGGCAAATGCCAATGGCACCTGACCTCCAAGAACATCATTAATAGCGGGAGCTACGCCTTTATAAGGAATGTGCTGCATATCGACGCCGGCACTGGTGTTTAGCATGGCGCCAAGTAAGCGACTAATTGTCCCGTTTCCTGCGGAAGCATACGAAAGCTCGCCGGGCCTTTGCTTTTGCAGCAGCAATGACATCTGCAAGCGTTTTGTATGGGGAGCCGGGGGTGAAACTAGAACATAGGGTGTCGCACCAACATAATAGAGCGGTACAAAATCATTAATGGGATCAAAGCCGGGATTTTTATAAAGCGCGGGATTAATTGCTTGCGCACTATTAATGGTAACGAGCAATGTGTAACCATCCTTTGCAGAACGAGCCACACTCTGGGTGCCTATGTTGCCACCTGCTCCAGGCCGATTCTCAACCACAGCGGACGTCCCGATTGCATCCCCAAATGCGGGAGCAATTAGACGCGCCACAATATCATTGGTGCCACCATCACTCTTGAAGGCAGGTTCACGATACCAAACCCATATAGGCTCATAA
>CAZXSX010000108.1:0-4844 GCA_964643245.1 uncultured Polynucleobacter sp. | reverse complement strand
GCAACACCAGTATTGATGTAACCCAAAGTGGCAACCACTTTTTCGTTGTTGATCAACTCTTGAGCAATTTGTACACCACGCTCGTTTTTCGCTTCATCGTCGCGCTCAATCAAAACGATTTTGTTGCCGTTGATACCACCAGCAGCATTAATTTCTTTAGCAGCAAGACGTACACCGTCACGCATACTGACACCCATTGAGGATGAACCACCGGTAAACGGACCTGATACACCGAGTTTGATATCGGCTGCGTAAGCGCTAGTGGCAACGATCGCAGAAGCGACTAAAGCAAAAATGTGACGACGAATCTTCATAATGTCTCCATGACTAAAAATGCTAATGAAATGAAACTTTTTAATTTTTACTACAAGTAACGAAGGATTATCTTACTTTGATTGCCAAAGCAAAAAAGGGCTTGGTATTAGGGTTTTACATTAGCACTTTTTTAATTCATTGCTGCGCAAGACGATTACGAATGCTGGGCCAGAATAAATTGACCATCAAGCCAGTGATCACTAACCCTGCCGCCATGATTTTCCATAGGGGTCAGGGCTACGGCGTAGGTGATCATTTCATGTTTACCAACGACTTCATCTATTACTAGCCAGCTACCATCCGATGCTTTCCAAATGCGATCTCCTTGAAAAGGATGACGAATGCTCGAGGCGGATCGCATTTTGTCTTGTAAATCTTCAGTAATGAGAATGGGGCTTTTGGTTAAAGATTTACCAGGCAATAACATTTTCTGAGCCTGTTCCATAGACACATAGATTTTGGCCTGAACCAAAATGGGGGCGCTGACCATGGCTAGACCAGCTATTAACAGCGGACTTGGTTTCCAATTCATATCGTTTTTCTAGTGGGGTAGAGTGTTATGTAGTCAAAAATTCATTCGCCTCATTGCAAAGGGACTGAATGTTGGCATCAATATTCTTCTGTTTGGCTAACGCATCAAACATCATTAGCGCTCTACTTCTTGCAGCGGGGCATTGCGTCGCTTGATACTTCACCAGATAAGTAAGGGCACCTACTAATAGGTTCTGAATTTCCATGAGCACTCCAATCAATTTAATGGGAAGCCAACTTTGAGGATGTATTCGTTGACCGAATGGCTATCCCAGACGCGGGCGTTGGAGCATTCCGCCTCGCCTCCGCCCATGCAGGTGCCACCGGCTAATTGATAGCGCCAGGCCCAAGTAACCCACCAGTCTTTAGCGGCGTAATGAAAATTCGGACCAACGAACGTTGCGCGTTGTACTTGGTTGCGCAAATTTAGTTCTGAATAATCGTTATGAAAGCGCGCCTCTACTCCGAATGACCACTTTGGTGCAAATCGATAGCTAGCCCCAACCAAGAAGTCGAGCATGGATTCAGGGACATTGCCATTCTTAATAAATTTGAGGCGTTCATTCGCAACCACAACGTTGCCTGCTAAAACCAATCGATCGTCTATGAAGTTCGACTGCAGTAATAAACGTGCCTCAAGTTCATCTTTATTTCTACCCCAGGTCGGCTCGAGGTATAGACCAATACCAGCCGGTGACGTTACAGGATTGGTAATGCGATAAATCGCTTCTAGTGATCCACCTTCAATGCCGCCCCGTCGATATGCAGTAGATAGATCATGCGATGATAGTACACCATATCCACCAGTACAGGTTGGCGTATCGCCACAAGCCTCTGGGTTAGTGTAGTTCTGATTAGCGCTCGTATAGTAGGAGTTGATATATCCAGCAACCTGTAAATCGTTTGTCAAGCCGTACTCGAGCTCTGTTCTTGCGACCCATGCGTCATAGGTGCCTGATGCTTGGATTTGGTTTAGCTGTAAGCGTTGCTCAAACTCCCACTTTCCTTTGGGCTGTAAATCCAGCGTATAGATCCAACCAAATGCGCCTTCCCCGGCATGGGCCAAGGAAAGGTGTAGTGCAGCAGCGAGGACGAGGCAGAAGGCGATGAGTTTTTGAATGGTGAATTTCATGAAGATTTATGGGTGAGATAGTTAACAAAGTAAATGAGGTAAGGGAATTAGCCTTTCCCAGTAAGATTTGCCTGAAATGAATGCGCAATCACTCGAGAAGCTGGTACTAATGAAAATGCCCTATGGCAAGCATGCAGGGCGCGCTCTTGCAGATTTACCGGGAAATTATTTAGCGTGGTTTGCGCGCGAGGGATTCCCTAAAGGGGAGTTAGGTGAATTATTGGAGTTAATGCACACGCTTGATCACAATGGATTGCGCGGGCTACTTAATCCAATTGCCAAAGCGCACGGTTTGCAACGAAAGTTTTAATTACTTAGTACGCACAATTAACGTGACGCGATTGCGCTCATATTGAATGCCAGGCGAGTCAGGCGGGCTGCTCTGTTCAAGGTTGATCTTTAAGGAAGTACTGGTTTCCATTTGAGAAGCAATTTTCTTTGCTAGTTCACTATTGCGATCGTATTGAATTTGTACACTTGCCACGTGGCCCATCCGAACCTGATGAATGAGCGCATTGAGCTTACTGTCCGAATAGTCATCAAAAAATATCGGATATCACCCACCCACCAAAGCCTTTGCTGGCTTGGGTTCAACGGTAGTTTGTTGAACGGGAGCCATGGGTTTTATGGGTAGTAGGGAATCAATTCCCGTCCTCGAAACCAATTCGCCATAAGAAATCGGTGGGGACATTAGTGCTTCATTTGAGTTTTCGATCCAATATGCCCACGCATCCTTTTTGGATGGGTCATACACCAATTTGTATAAGTGACTTGGAATGGTGACGCGATTTTTACCAATGCTTCCTAGGTTACCAATGGAGCCGGTAAAGATATAGACATCACCCTGAGCGCGCTTGACATAGAGTCTGGTAGGCTCTTCAACATTCTTTGCCTATATCCCTTGGTTGTTGAGTCGAGTTTGAGGCATCATGTTTGCTAGAGAAAATGACTGAGCCATCGCCCTTTCATTGCTCATATCTCCAGCCGGAACATTGTGTCCACGGTCGTAACCACTGCCACGGTAGTCGGATAGTTGGGAGCGCTCCGCAAAAGGCAGGCGAGCTTCTTCATAAAATTGATTCGTTCTGCGTGGATGCGGCGCCAACAATTGCTCGTGGTTCAATTTCTCTACTGTGTAGATTGGCTTTTTATCTTGTGGCGAGTAGTACACCGCGAAGCTATCAAAGCAAAGATCTCGACCAGTCTGCGTGGTTACGGGCACTTGTTGGCTGGGGAAGAGGTCCTTGCAGTCATCAAAGAGGGCAAGCGCTCTCAGTGGACTCTTAACAGTAAAACCAGTGCGCCAAGGGCTGCAAATTGTTTTAGATGAAGTTTCATTCGTGTCTAGTTTAGGGTGACAATGCAAAGGCTTCTCATTGACCAACTGAAAAGCCGACAGTTCATCTAAATTTCAATTTTAAGGTTCGGCTCATGGTGCTGTAAGTCCTTGATCCATAATGCTCTGCAGCAATATCCAAGAGCACTACCAGTAGAAATAGAAAAGGTTCAGAGCACTAGATGTATGGGTTTTCTGGGCAATTTTTCTTTTCAAATTGTAAAAAAGTGGGGATTTTGAAAATTTTTTACAAAATGAAATAAGCGCTTCCTAACATCTATAACTCACTGATTTAATTGAATTAAATATGTCATATTTGGTGCATATACGGGATCACCCGTATTTCAAGATCTAAAAGTTATTGAAAGTACATTCTTTATTCTTGACTTAATATAAGAACCTTTTTAGGATGACCCATATTTTTTACATATTGCGATGCAACATAAATCAGCAACAAGGTTTTATGGGTGTCGCAAACGACTGAATGAGTAAATGTTTATCAAACAATTTGAGTAAGATGCAGGAGGCGCAACCAGTCATGCTGGCGGCCAAAGAACTGCTTGCCCATGCGATGGCTCCAGTGTATCGAGTCGTCAACGGTGTACTCGTTGTTACTGTATCCATGGTTGTAGGTCTCTGGCTTTCAGGCAATGGAACGAACGCAGGTCCTTTTGATTTGGCTCGCATCTTGGTTCCAGACGAAGCCCGTCATATTGTTTGGAGCAATGGCTTTGGCATGCTCGATCAATATAAGAGTGAAAAGAGTTCCGGTGAGGAAGTGGCTCAGGCACCTACGAACGCGGGCTTTACTAGCGCAAAACAGCAAACCGTTGCCTTGTTAATGCCGTCCGTTGCGCAAGTGCCGGTGAAGTCTATCTCACATCTAGCGGATCGCATTCCAGTATCTAAAGTTGACCCACAGGCCCTAGATAGCAATTTGATGGGCTCCATTCAGAATCAACGCGCAGTAGCGGACTTCTTTGAAAAGAAGTACAGCCTGGATCGCAAAAAGATCGAAGAGTATGTGTCGAATACGATTTTGATTACCAAAGAAGTCAATATTGATCCAGTACTGCTTCTCGCGGTGATATCGGTGGAGTCAAACTTCAATCCGAATACCAAGAGTCAGGCTGGTGCAGAAGGTTTAATGCAAGTCATGACTTCGGTGCACCGTGATAAATATGCGTTGTTTGGCGGCACACATGAAGCTGTGAAACCTGAAGTAAACATTCGTGTTGGTGCCTATATTCTCAAGTACCTCATTGCCACAGCCGGCTCCTTGCGGAACGGCCTCAAATATTATGTGGGCGCTGCCAATGCCGAAGATGATGGCGGCTATGCTGACAAAGTGATGGCAGAACGTAATCGTTTGATTGGTCTTTGCCAAACAAAATCGACCAATCGTTTAACGTTGAACGGTAAAGATCTGCGTTCTTGATGAAGAATTCATTAGAAGCAAACACTGATCAATAGAGCCACCCGCATGAACTGACCCCCAAAAGTTGGACGCCATGTCCAACCAAGGGGGTT
>CAZXSX010000107.1:0-4847 GCA_964643245.1 uncultured Polynucleobacter sp. | reverse complement strand
TCGTCCCGCCAATCTTAAATCGAGATTGACCTCTGAGCCAATCCCACTCTTGCTCTGGGTATACCTCTAGAGAGAGTGCCATATCTAAGTCAATCGCCAAAATGGCTACCATCAACAGTATCTGTGGCGCTATGCCCGGTTGACTACGAATAAAGCTGAGAAAGGCTTCCATTTCTTCGTGGGTGGGGGTGATGCGATTCCACGAAAGATCTTGATTTTTTAGAAGCTAGCAGAAGCTGGGTGTGACTGGTGTGTTTGTCTAGCTTGAGCTGTGACGATTTCCCCTGCGCCCTAAAGAGCACTTCAATTGGGGGCTCGTCATACTCATCCTCATAGGGATCTTCGCCCAGTTCCTCAAGTTCTTTGATGCGCTCTTTGCTAATGGGCGCTTGGGGCAAGCGATAAACTTCAACGATATTGCCGTAGAGATCTTCTTCCTTGGTAATGAACTGGGGAGGAATTTCCCAGGTATGGTTTCCGGCTGAAGAGACAGGGGAGCCGCCTGATCCTCCTCCTTTGCCAGAACTACCGTGAACCTTTCGAGTCTCAGAAAAAAATTGCAATAGGAGCTTGAGATCGGCAACTCCGGTATTGATGATCGGCTCATCAAAAATGGGGTTGATGAGTAAGAAGCTGCTGACACGAACCAAATCGGAATAGGGGCGGTTGATGATGCGCTCTAATTGGCGACGTATTTTTTGCGAGAAATCGGGCCATGACTGACTCTGAAGACGAATCTTGCGGTCAACATCACAAAGTTTGGAGCGATCGGGAGCGTGGTCGGGCTCTTGCAATAAAAAGGTATAGGGATTGCGGTGCAGGCTCTCTTTCTCAAGAGTATTGAGATCGCGACCCTCACTGATAGGCGTTAAGCGGCGTTCATTTGCGCAGAGGTAAATCGCAGCGATGAGTAGGGCATTGCAATTGTCAGTAGCGCGATACTCCTTCGTTTCGGAGTCCGATTCGGTTTTGGGCCAACGCATGTTGTTTAGAGCAATCGAGTACAGCGGAAAAGTTGAGCATCCTTTTCTGAACATGGGGTTGGAGGTGTAATAGCGACCAGCAGCTCTTACCTTGAGATCACTCATTGCTTGAGGGCGAAATTGCGGGAAAAGAGTGCCCAATGAGGTTGTCTCGTAATTGCGCTGTACTGCTTGCTCAATCTTTTGCGCCGTCTTTAATAGACTTTCAAAGGGGATGGCGAGTGATGTAAGGCCAATGCCGCTTTCAATCAGCGTCGTGACTATGCGACGAAGGGTTTTGACGAATTCGGGATGGGCCAGAAAATCGGCGGCGGGCTTTAAGAAATAAAGCAATTGCCTCAGCTCTCGATTAGGCTCTAGCTTTTGAGCTTCTGGCGGCAAGTCATAAAAGCCCACATGAAAAGGTTCGGTAATGACTGAATGCGATCTGGCGAGAAAGTCCTCAAAGTTCAGTTGGGGATAGAGCAGGTCATAAATGACTTTGAGCTCAGGGCTGATGTAATAGTTAGGGCAGTAGGTTTCACTCATGAGGTTTGGCTTTACTTTGGTTCTGCGCAGCGCGCATGTCTTGGAAGGCTTTGGTGGGGACGCCTAAAAACTGCGCAAATTGGGGATCGCTGGGGCGCTGCTCAAAACAGTCATGCAACTGGAGATGCTGGCTTATCGAGTGGTGGTGCTGTGCTCACAGTTTCATTCCAATAGTTATAAAAATTCATCCTATCTCGGAATGTCAATCGACAGCAAGCCCTTTATTCACGGGCAGTATAGCGTTGTACTATACTAATTTCGTAAATTTTATGAGATAAATAAATGCTGCTTGACTTTTATTGTTGTAAATCTCATGAAGAAAAAATTAATTCAAAAATTAAGAGTCAATGTGGGTAACGCGCAGACAGAATTTTTGTTGCTAACGCGATAGGATTCACTTCTGTGTACTTCGAAATAATTTGAAGAGCTAAAAATCAAGCAAAATTATTTTTACGAGGTTAGGGTAGATGTTGTATTCGCGCACATATATTTTGTGGTGAAGACGTGTCCACACCCTCTCAAGTTTTCAAGGTAGCGTGCCCACACTATTTGTGGATAAAAGATGTGGCAAGTAGCGATGAAAATCTATTTTTATTTCGTAATGGGAGTGTGCGAATTTCTTTCTCATGCCAAAACTAAGCTCAGATTAAATGTGAAGTTGGTTTTCTCATGCGCATTCAAGATAGT
Source organism: uncultured Polynucleobacter sp. (assembly GCA_964643245.1). Taxonomy (GTDB): domain Bacteria; phylum Pseudomonadota; class Gammaproteobacteria; order Burkholderiales; family Burkholderiaceae; genus Polynucleobacter. The sequence goes on along the minus strand of CAZXSX010000107.1, from coordinate 2,649 downwards.
CAGCCTGCATCATGAGTGTGGCGCCGTCATCATGATCATGATGACGGCCATGTGAACCATGCTTAATATTAGCGATGAGGTACATATTTTGAGAAATTGCCTACCTTACAAACTAAGGATCTTCTGTTGTGCTGAAAATGACTTTAATAGCTAAATTACGACAATATCGCCGCTATCTTAGTTATAAAGCGACATTCAGCATAATTTTTATTCGGATCATGGCTATTTGGCGACAATGAGTGCGGGTAAATCTTGATTAAGAGCGTCAAGCTAGGCGCCTTATTTATCGATGCATAGGCATCGATAATATTCATATCACCTATATTCCTGAGGTTATCGATGCTTGTGCATCGATTATTTAGCCTCGTAATCAAGCAATAGCACTAATTAGCTTTAGTAATGCTTGGAGTGTTATTTACTGATGCCGTATGAAAAATTTCAGACTGCAGATCATCATCAAGCCAATTTTTTAATTTGCCGCTGCATACCAGCGAAGATAGAATCTGTGACATCTGCTGGAAAATCTTTTGGCAATAGTTTGCTTACCGCATTAATGACTTGAGGGGTAGATCGGATGACATCCTCAATCAGGTCGGCCGCTACGTCGGCTCCAAGTTGCACTTGTTCGGCTTGGGTGAGCCAGTGCCGACGCATGATTTTTTCAATCTGATAATGATTATTTTTGCTATGGACTGCCATGGCCAACTTGGCGTCTTGGAATGCTATTTGATTTTTTGATCTTCCGATGATGGGGTGGGCAGAAAGCATATCGTAAATCGGGGTTGCTTCGTATTGGTTTTGGGGTAGATGGGCAATACTAAAGTTTTTAGCATGGCCATCAGTAGCTGCCAAAACCCAGAAGATGATTTGGGTTTTATAGAAATTAAGCCGATCTTGCTTTGCCTGATTTGAGCCTAGTAGTATCTCCATGATTTGCGCAGTACCAGGGCCTCCATCAGGCCGATATTTCTGTGTGGGCGGTGTCCCGGTAGCCTGGCAAAAATCTTCTTGAGGCAAACGAATGATCCAGCTTGCATCCGTTGAAAGCTTGCGATCAAACCTGGTGACCACTAAAGCCTTTTGATCTTTAAATTGCGCCATTTCGCAGTGGGCGATCGGGATGTCGTAGGCATTCATGCTCTTTGAGCACAGCCACTCATTTTCAACTGAGGTGCGCATATCAGCTTTCATATTCCCAATGATGCCCAGTGGCAATTTGAAGATATGGGTGGTTGGTGTGCTTCCTATGGGTAGCATCCACTGCTCGTCATGAAAGAGAAGCGCTGTTTTTTCTTGGGCGCCCGCAATTGAGAGTCTGAGTGTGCGATCTGGTCCTGAGTTACCAAGCGCTCTGCTGGAGGTAGCATCTCGAAGTATCTGGGCGATCTCTTTGGGATTGACTGGTGCGCCTGAAATTTGAAATAGCCCTGTTGGGTCTTCATCTACAGGAAGCAGCTGGATAGCCCCCGCGCAATCGCGACCGATTTTTGCCAGCAGCTCAAAGGGGCTCGTGCCGGTAGTTTGATATTGCTGCGCTAATCGCAGACGAATCGCATCACTATCTGGCAGTAGATTATCAAAAAAAGCGGTAACTTTGGCATCCCGATAGGGTCGGTTATCCGGCGTGAACGGCAACGATAGCGATAAAGGGCGAGCCCGCTCGCTTTGTAACCATTCATCAAAATACTGCCATACAGGGCTCTTGGAGTCTGCTCCCACAGCCCCACGAGTTCGCCATTCATCCAAATATGGAGCTTTCCATAAGCAGTGCGTTTTGCCATGACTACCAACTTTCCTTTTTGACTTTCTCAAGGGTGGCCCTTGATGTCTTGAGTGGGGTTAATTCTGGACGTTGCTTGCTTGGCTTTTTTGCCTGCTTAATCGGCTTGGTAATTTTAGAATTTGCCTTGCCCGCTAACTGGGGATCAGCGCTGTGTGAAAGGGAGATTTCTACATTCAATAAGCGCAAAATCTTAATCAGTCGTTCTGCGCTAGCCAATTGGGGATTTAATTCAAATGCGGCGTAACTTTGCTGGGTGATACCCAGTTTTTTTGCGACTGCAGTTTGTGACAATCCAGTTGCTTTTCGGAACCCCTGCAAAATCGGCTGCAGTTGAGCAATGGTTTTAATCGGATAGTCCACGGCACGCTCCTTTGGCGACTAATACATTAAACAGGTTATGACTTGTATTTTACTATTACAGGCTATAGCTTGTAAAGTAAAATAGCAGGCTATGGGTTGTATATTTACTACGATTATTTCACCAAGGAGGCTCCATGCTGATTGGCGGAAAAATGCAAAGAGAGGTTTTATTCATCCGCTTGCCGCATTGGGATCAATTATTCTCCGCAATAAATGCGGTGAATTGGGGCGTAATCTCCGCATGAACCATTCCGAAGTTTCAAGAGCCTCACTATTGAGATGCATCTTTAATGTCAGCGCGCGCTGACATCGTTTAGATTTTTTGAAGGTGTCGTGTCCACAGCATTTTCGATAGAGTTCGCAAAGCTTTTCCAAAAGCAAAGAGCGCGTGTCCACACGCTCTTTAAAAATTGACTCAATCTCAACTGACTTCTGAATTCAGAAAATACATTCAAAACTTTTCGATTTTTTAAAACGCAAAATTGATTTTTGAAGCCCGTTTTTTA
>CAZXSX010000106.1:0-4895 GCA_964643245.1 uncultured Polynucleobacter sp. | reverse complement strand
CATTTGGATGTTCATTATTGAGACTCCTTCGCGCTTACATCTGCAGAGGTTTTTTGTGGCAATTGACCATAGGCGCGATTTAACCAGGCACCAGCAAAATAGAGATGACGAATCTTTTTACGATCCCAGGTGTAAACCAAATGCGCATCATTGCCATCAGCAGTGATCAGGTAGGGATAAGAAAACTCTTTACGCTCTTGGCTTGGCAATGCTTCGTCATTTTCGAGCGTCTCCACCACATGCCATTGGCCAGATTGTGGATTGTTCATCATCAGCACTAGGCGGTGGCGCCCTGCTTCAATATTATTGAGCACCAGAATGCGAGCACCATTTTGCAATTTCAATGCAGCGATTGCGGAATTTGGATTGGCTATCTGTAAATCTGCTGAAGCCTGCCATGCTTGACCAGCATTTTGTGTCTCACTCACTGGAATCTGTTTTGGCAGGCCCGCACTTCGGGTTTGACGGAAATATGCCATCGCATCTTGAGAGCCGTTAGTAAATACGACCGGCTGAATTGCCCCCCGACCAGAGCTCATGCGGCGCTTATCTATAACCTGCGCACCAGCTATTCGCAAAAACTCCCCAAATCGACCAATCCACTCATGATAAGCAGGCAAGCCTAAGCGACCATCCGCAAAAACAAGCGCGGGCGACTTCGCTAAGGTGCTTAAATTAATAAAAGGTGAGGTAATTAAGCGCTGCGGTCTTCCCCAAGTTAAACCTTCATCGTCTGAAATGATGGTAGAAATTGAACTGCCAGCCCAACCACCAATCGACACCGTCACAAAGAATAATTGCAAACGTCCATCTGCCATACGTGCTGGCACAGGGTTACCTAATTTAGCGATGTAGCGTGACAAACCCTTTTCAGCTGACACTCGATCAACTACAACAGTTGGTGCGACCCAGGTTTTGGACTTAAGGTCATACACAGCGGTATTAATCACCACATCCGCTGCGCCTTCCCTACTGCCAGCAAACCAAAATGCGCGAACATTGCCATCCTGGAGAGCAATGAGCGAAGCGGCATGGACAGAGGGTGCCCCAGTATCCGGCAACCAATCTGCCCCTGGGTTAGGCACCAGCGGGTGTAAAGGCGATTTTGATTTTGCTGATGGAGAATTGACTAACTTCGTTTCCGATATAGCCTCTTTATCTACCTCAGCGCTCTCTGTGGGAGCGTCACTGGAAGCAAACGGTGCCCAATTGGGTCGGTCATCAATATGAATGAAACCAAGCACCGCGGCAAGCAATAAAAAACAGAGCGCAATTACACGACTCATCGACACACATCCTTTGCATTGAATAGCTCGGGGGTTAAAGCCGGTGTTGCAATTAAGTACTCTGTCACAAAGAGATGCTCACCCACTTGACCCATTAGCATGGCCTTGATTTCTTCGTTTGAATGGCGGGCTCGCATTTCCATTCTTTGCCCGGCAATCTGACAGGATTCGCAAAGTGTTGGCATGAGCCCAACAGGTGTGTGTACTGCCACCAAGGGGTACATTTTAGTCAAACCTTCGATATCCCCTGCATCTTTAGCAAGGTAACCATGAAACTGTGCGCCTGGCAGAAGCAGTCGATACTCCTCATCTTTGGCGCGATAGTCGCAAGGAATCCAAACATCCTTCCCTTGGACTTGAGCAATCGTCTGTGTAGAAAAACGCCCCAACCGCCCTTCCAATGGGTGAAGACTACTCGTTAATGCGCAATAACTTAGAAAACATCCAATTAATGCCAGCACTTTCGTTTGGTTTCTTCTGAATAAGCCTATCAACACCAATGCAAAAGCAACGGCCATGAATAACCAATGTATTGGGTGATACGACCATGAGCCTGCGTCACCCATAAAGCTCGATAGTTGTAGATGAAACCCAATCCAACCTAAAGCAGCCAAAATAATTCCCTGTAATACCAACGCAATCCAAAACCCCCACAAAGGCAATCGCTCCCAATGCAGTGCAATAATTGCTGCAAATGCGGGCATCACGGGAAGCAAATAACGACCCGAACGTTGACTAGGCAAACTAAAGACGATTAAAAATGCAGCAATCAGGAGCAACAGCAAAATTTCTTCTGCATTTAAAAAATGGCGCTCTTTCCAACATTGCAGCAGCGTTGAAATTAAAACGAAGGTAAATAGCCCTGCATTCAGTAAAGTCGTAATCAGCAACATCCAAATGCTGTCACCTCCACGAATCAAGTCCATTAAATAATTGGAGCTACGAGCTGCAAATTTACCGGCATTCTCACCCAATACGAACTCTCGCCAAACCGCATTTGGTTGGGGATCTAGGGCAAACCATAAACTGAATACGCCCAATGCCAAAACCCCAATCAGAATCAACTTATACAGATCCCGAAAAAGCGTTTGCGGAATACTCCACTGACGCCAATGCCAGTAATACAACCCCAATGCCAACGATGCAGGAACAATGTACGCAAATGATTTTGCAAATAGCGCTAAACCAAAACAAAGTCCCGCCATCACTGGAAAGAGCAATTTCGATTCAAAAGCACCCTTACCCCAACACAACAAAGCCAAAAATGGGGCAGTTAACCAGAATACTTCGGGTGGGTCTGTTAAGAAGGGTCGACCATAACGATAGGTCGCAAAAAAAGATAGCCAGACTAAAGCCGCCAATATTCCTGTTTGCGATTTACCACTAAAACGGCGTACCGCCAGAAACAATAAAAAAGCCGTCAAGCCCGTGTAAAGAGTATTCGGCCAACGCAAGTTCGCAAGCGTCCATTCATGTGCCCAATTGGTACTAGCAATCCCCTGCCAAAAAATGAGGGGCGGCTTGGTATTTTTAATATCATCCATTTCGGATTGAAGGGGCAACCAATTACCAGTTGCTGCCGTCATACGGACAATGTGCATATACGGGTACTCGTCACCGTTTTTAGGAGCAAAACGACTATCTAAGCCATAGAGATAAGCAAAGACCGCTAAAACTAGGGTGAAAAGTGCAGATCGCAGAGTAAATGAGCCACGCATGCCTATAGTTTATAGGCTAAAAGAGGCTGATCTAGTAAATAGACTTATGGCCAATTTGAATGGGTATATGAGAAATCCCTATATAGGGGATGCGTATTTCTAAGGATTTCTTGGTTAAGATAGCCGAAGAATAACGTTTATGTGGCAGCGTCGTTTTTATTCATGCCCCAAAAATTGGAGATTTTTTATGAGAACCAAACACCTGAAAGCAGTCATATTGCTGAGCACCCTTCTGTCTGGTGCTGCAACCGTGAGCCATGCTCAGTCGACAGATGCTACCAAACTCTATCATCGCGGCTTGGCCGCTACCTGCGCGAATTGCCACGGAACCGATGGCAAAGGGGTAGTAGATGGTGGCATGCCCCTCATTAATACCTTAACCAGCGAGCAAATGCTCGCTCAACTGAAAGCATTCAAATCTGGCGCACGTGAAGGCACCATCATGCCGCAATTAGCCAAAGGCTATTCTGACGAGCAACTCGAAATCATCGCCAATCAACTTGGCAAAAAATAATTAGGAGACCACCATAGATCGTCGACATTTTATTGGCCAAAGCGCAGCTGTCATTGGTGTGCTCGCTGGCTCTTCTGGACAAGCTCGAGCCAATCTACAAAAAGCAGAAATTTTAGTTATTGGCGGTGGTTATGGCGGGGCAACTGCTGCCAAGTACTTGCGTCTTTTTTCAAACAACACGGCTAAGGTCACCTTGATTGAGCCAAACACATCGTTCGTATCATGCCCGCTCTCAAACTTGGTCGTTGGTGGCTCACGTACGTTGGCAGAAATCACCACGCCGTATGACAACTTAAGCAAACGCCATGGCATTCACATTATTCAGGATAGCGTTGCCAGTATTGATCCCAATAAAAAAACGGTCAAGCTCGCTTCCGGTAAAACATTGCGTTACGACAAAGCCATTGTTTCACCTGGCGTAACCTTGATGATGAATAGTATTGAAGGTTTAGCGCAAGCGAATAAAGCTGGTGTCACCTTGCAAGCTTGGAAAGCAGGTCCTGAGACGATTGCTTTACACAAACAAATTGCCGCAATGCGCGATGGCGGAACATTTGCCATCAGCATTCCAGAAGCTCCGTATCGCTGCCCTCCCGGACCATACGAGCGCGCGTGCCAGGTTGCGAATTACCTTAAGCACAATAAACCAAAATCGAAGGTGCTGATTTTGGATGCGAATCAAGATGTGACATCCAAAGGCGCATTATTTAAAAAGGTTTGGGCTGAGCAATACCCTGGAATGATTGAATATCTCCCGAAATACAATGTTGCCGCAGTAGACGCAAAGACCAAAACATTGAAATTTGAAGTACAGGATGACATTAAGGCAGATGTATTGAATGTGCTCCCTGCAATGAGCGCCGGCGAAATTGCCGTCAAAACCGGCTTAGCAAACGCAAATGGACGCTGGGTAAATGTCAATTACATTAATTTTGAGTCCACGGCACAAAAGGGCATTCACGTATTAGGCGACTCGATACAAGTGGCGCCATTAATACCTAAATCAGGTCATATGGCAAACCAACACGCTAAGGTCGCAGCGGCAGCAATTGTTGCTGAACTCAGTGGCTGGGAAGTTAACCCAGCTCCAGTGCTTACAAATACTTGCTACAGTTTTGTAAATGATCGCGAGGTAATTCACGTTGCCAGCGTTCATCAATACAACGCTGCGGAGAAAACCTTTAAAACTGTTCCAGGGTCTGGTGGACTGTCTCCCGCCCCATCAACGCTCGAAGGGGTTTATGCCTGGGGATGGACTCACAACATTTGGGCTGACTCTTTAGGATGATTTAGATCAATAAACAAACAAAAAGGGGGCTCTGTGAACTGACCCCCCAAGTTGGACAGGTTTATTAGATTAGCACGAGGGATTGAGTT
>CAZXSX010000105.1:0-4945 GCA_964643245.1 uncultured Polynucleobacter sp. | reverse complement strand
GATGTGGGTGTTCTTAATTTCTTGTATCTTTGGTTTGATCTATTTAGTTCTATATCCAGGACTAGGTTCTTACCCAGGCATTTTGGGCTATAGCACTGATGGTGCATTGATGAAGTCAATGACAACTGCCAATGATGAGCTCAAGCCTGTGTATGCGGAGTATGTGAAGATGGATATCGAGCAAGTGGCCGCTGATCCTAAGGCTCGTGAAATGGGTCAACGCTTGTTCTTGAATTCTTGTGCTCAGTGTCACGGCTCTGATGCTGGTGGCGCCAAAGGCTTCCCCAACTTAACAGACGGTGACTGGCTCTATGGTGGTTCTCCAGAAAATATTAAAACCACCATTGTTAATGGTCGTGCTGGCGTGATGCCCCCCTTCCCACAATTAGATAGCAAGCAAATTGTGGATGTCACTAATTACGTTCGTAGTTTGTCTGGCTTGCCAGCGGATGATTTGAAAGCCTCTCGCGGTGCTGAAGTGTTTAAAGCGAATTGCGCTGCTTGCCATGGTCCTGATGGTAAAGGCAATATCGCTTTGGGTGCCCCTAACTTAACTGATAAAACCTGGTTGTATGGTGGCTCTGAAGCAACGATTATTGAGACGGTAACTAAAGGTCGTATGGCTCAAATGCCTGCTCAAGATAAAGTATTAAGTCCTGAGAAGATTCAGTTGTTAACTGCGTACGTTTGGGGTTTATCTAACAATAAGCAGCCAGCAGCAACGAAGTAAGTAAAGTAGTTAGGTATATTTAGTGTCAAGTAATTCGCCTGGTGGAAAACTTGTTCCAGTAGATGTCATAGAGGAATCTCTTTATGAGGTCCGGCGAAAGATTTACCCCCGCTCTGTCACAGGGCTTTTTGCTCGTTGGCGACTCATCCTTGTATTTGCGACTCAGCTATTGTTCTATGGTCTTCCATGGGTTAGCTGGAACGGACGCCAGGCGGTTCTCTTTGATTTAATCCAGCGTAAGTTTTATATCTTTGGTCTTGTGCTTTGGCCACAAGATGTGATTTATCTCACGTCCCTTCTCATCTTATCTGCATTAGCGCTTTTCCTATTTACGGCAATCGCTGGACGCCTATTTTGTGGTTACGCTTGTCCGCAAACAGTCTATGCCGAAATATTTATGTGGATTGAGCGTAAGGTCGAGGGCGATCGCTTTGCGCGGATTCGTTTAGACGGTGAAGAGTGGCCATGGAGTTTGCGTAAGTGGTGCCTTAAGGTTACTAAGCACGTGCTCTGGTTATTAGTAGCCTTCTGGACAGGGTTCACCTTTATTGGATATTTCACGCCAATCACGACTCTAGGGTCTGCCTTGCTGCATTTATCGCTGGGCCCCTGGCAAACATTCTGGTTATGCTTTTATAGCTTTGCTACGTGGGGTAATGCTGGCTTTATGCGAGAGCAAGTTTGTAAATACATGTGCCCATACGCACGCTTTCAAAGCGTGATGGTCGACAAAGACACTTTCTTAGTGACGTATGACAAAGTTCGAGGGGAACCAAGAGGTAGCCGTAGTAGATCAGCGGATCTCAATGCATTGGGATTGGGCGACTGCGTTGATTGCAGTATCTGTGTGCAAGTTTGCCCCACCGGAATTGATATACGAGATGGCATGCAATACATGTGTATAGGCTGTGGTGCCTGCATTGATGCCTGTGATCAGGTGATGGATAAGGTAAATTATCCGAAAGGGCTTATTCGCTATACAACTGAGCGCGCAGTAGAAGATCGCGAATCAAATCAGAGTGCAATTCGCCATATTTTGCGTCCCCGCGTATTGATTTACACTGCTTTTATTACCGTCTTAACTTCTGCATTCTTGGTTTCACTGGCAATACGCAATCCTTTGCGGGTGGATGTGATGCGAGATCGCGGCGCCTTGGCACGTGAGGTTGAAGGGGTGCGGATTGAGAATATTTACCGTATTCAGATCATGAATGCTTCGGAAAATAATATGAATGTATCGGTAAAGGCCACAGGATTAGAGGGCTTAAAGATCCTGAATTCACAAGGCCAAGTGGTAACGGAGATTGAGGTGGCCCCAGCCAGCAATCTGCTGATGCCAATCAAGGTAAGCACGGATATTGGGACTAATCAGCCTGGAAACTATCCGATTCATTTTGATGTAGTTGCTCAAGAGCTCTCTGGAAATGAGATGATTACCAGAGAGCGCGATGAAAAATCAACTTTTATTATTCCCCGTTAAGCCTATAAGCGATGGAGAGGATGCATATGACTGAACAGCAAACTACAAAGCCTTGGTGGAAGCAGTTATGGCCATGGTTGCTCATCAGCGGCCCTGCGGTAGCGATGGTTGGTTGCATCATTACTATCTGGCTGGCAATCAGTATGCACACTGATAAGCCACTACGTGATGGCGTTATCAAGCAGGGTTTAAAGGTAGAGCAAATTAAAGAAGTGCAGGCCTCCAAATGAAATACCGTCTTCTGATTTGGATTCTATGGCCTTCTTTTTTAGTGGCTGGTATGGCGGAGGGTTTGCTTTTTACAGTGATCCACCCGCAAGACCTTTTATTTTTTGGACACCATCCAGAAATTACGGATGAAGGCATCTATACCATTGGATTCTTTGTCATTTGGACTTTTTGTGCAGTTTCGAGCGCGCTCACCGCTTATATCCTGCCTGGAATCGAATCGTCAGATGGTAAGCCGATTGATCGTGGCTTAATTTAAGCCTGTTTAATTGGTATCTCGGGACTAACGCAGGCTGTTCTATCCGGATTCGGAATGCCCGCCAGTTCGTATAGTCCATTCATATCAATTAGCTTGACGTGACGTTGCTTAATTTGAACGAGGCCAGATTCTACAAAGCGTGAGAGCATGCGACTTACGGTTTCAATCTGAATGCCTAAGTAGCTACCAATCTCGACTCGACTCATGCGTAGATCAAATTCATTGTTGAGGTAGCCACGTGCAGCTAGACGTTGTGAGAGACTGAGTAAAAATGCAGCAAGTCTTTCTTCTGCGCGCATTGTTCCTAAAGAAAGAAGATGGCGTTGGTCTTGAGTAAGCTTGCGACTCATGATTTTATGGAACTGATTTTGTAGAACAGGGATCTGTCTTGCCAAATCTTCAAACGCCTTATAGCGGATGATGCAAACTTCACTTTCCTCTAATGCGATTGCATCGGATTGGTAATGATCTTCACCAATTCCGTCGAGCCCCAGAATTTCTCCAGGAAGATGAAACCCAATCACTTGCTGGCGGCCATCTTGAAGACAGTATTCAGTTTTGAGGGTTCCAAAGCGCACGCTATACACTGAACTCAGTGGATTGCCGTGGCGATAGAGGCTTTCACCCTTTTGGAGGTGCACCCGCTCTTTTACTAGGGTGTCAATTTTGGATACGTCAGCGGTACTCAGGCCAACGGGCAGACAGAACTGCCCCAGTACGCAAACTGAGCATTTGCTAGTAGGGGTATCGGTTGGCTTGTAATTCATATGGGGTAATTATGCAGACAGTTTATTCTACTAGGGTGAGTACCCAATTTATCCTAACTTTTCCAACAAAATGCTGACTTTTAGCCTCCTGCCGGCGGTTTTTCTGGGCGCTTTGGTTAGTGGCTGGCATTGCGCCTTGATGTGTGGCGGTATTGCTGTGGCGATTGAGCGTCCAACTGCTGCTGAGAGTCCATTGAGGTCAAAATCCGAACTTTTTTACCTCCAGATCGTTATGCATTTTGGACGTGTGACAACCTACGTCATATTGGGTGCGCTGGCGGCATGGATTGGTGTGGTAGTTTGGCAGCAGAATTTATTGCCTATTCAAAGAGGGCTTTTTGCACTTACTGCCTTGCTCTTGATTTATATGGGTATTCGCTTGCTGATTCGCAGTACATCAGAAACCAGCTTAGGCGGAAAGTGGCTTAGTGCACAGATGGCGAGCTATTGGGCTAAGCATCTTGGTCGTTTCGCTAGCGGCCCATCGCGTTGGTTTAGTGGGATGCTCTGGGGCTTGGTGCCGTGTGGTTTGGTCTACAGCGTTTTGCCATTGGCATTTTTATCGGGTGACGTTTTGACTGGTGCAGCACTAATGCTGGCATTTGGTTTGGGTACTTTGCCGAATTTATTATTGATATCCAAATTTTCAGCGGCCCTGACACAATTTGGCCAGTATGCGTGGGTGCGTTACTTTGCCGCTGTGCTACTTTTTATTGCCGGCGGATTTGGTTTGTATCGAGCATGGGCCTTGCCAGAAGCTTTGCTCAAAGGCGGTTTTTGTATTTCTTAAATTGCTTTCAGTTACCCGTTGCCGCTGCAATACCTGAGGCCAAATCTGGAAAGAGGCAATCCGGTGAAATGGTCTCTAGATAGGCACTTCGCTGCGCCATCTCATAAGGCTGGTGGTCCAGGCCACAGATAATCAGCTTGATATTACGTACCTTGCAAAGATGGGTTAGCTCCGCAATCGTCTCCATTCCTGAAGTATCCACGTAGATTACATTCTTGAGATCGAGTATCAATGTTTGGGATGGTAGGTTTTCCTTAATCTTTTCTAAAAGCCGGACTCGCCAAAGAAAATGGCGCCATAAATTCGATAAGCATCAATTTGACCTTGATGTTGGTTCAGGGCTGGAAAAAGAGTGAGGTCTGCTGGTTCGCAACGCGATAGGCTGGAGATGCGATAGATAAACGTAACAAATGCACAAAGTAGTCCCACCTGAACTGCAACAGTAAGATCCAAAATGACGGTTAGCAAGAAAACGCTCAGAATCGTGAGTCGATAAGGTAGGCGGAATTGTTTGAGATCAATAAACTTTTTCCACTCACCCATATTCCAAGCGACATACATCAAGATTGCTGCCAGGCTGGCTAGAGGAATGTCTTTGGCGAGGGGTGCTGCAAATAAAACCACTAACAATAGAGTGAGTGAATGAACAACTCCAGCAACAGGAGTGGCGGCACCACTTTCAATATTAGTC
>CAZXSX010000104.1:0-4963 GCA_964643245.1 uncultured Polynucleobacter sp. | reverse complement strand
TCTGGTTGCATTGACGCACGAGACCAAAGAGAAAAATATGCTCGCTGTAATTAAGGAGATTCAGAATCTCAAAACGGTTGCAGGCGATGTTGTGAAAATTCGTTTAGAAAATCTGTCTTAAATCAATTTCAGTACATCCAGTAAAACTCATGCGTTACCAATCCACACGTGGTAATAGTCCCCAGCAATCCTTCTTAGAAATTTTATTGGATGGGTTGGCTCCTGACGGTGGTCTCTATTTGCCGACGCACTACCCACAAATTATCCCCGCACAATTAGATTCCTGGCGGGGTTTGTCTTATGCAGATTTAGCCTATGAAGTCTTAAGTCTGTATTGCGATGACATTCCTGAAGCAGATTTTCGTGCTCTGTTGCGTAAAACCTATACCGAGCAAGTTTATTGCAATGGTCGTCCACAAGATCATGCAAAAGACATTACCCCCTTGCACTGGCTAGGCGAGGAGCAGGGCACTCGCATCGGTTTACTTAGCCTTTCAAATGGCCCAACCTTGGCATTCAAAGATATGGCTATGCAGTTACTTGGCAATCTTTTTGAATATGCATTAAAGCGCGCCGGTCAAAAACTTAACATCTTGGGCGCTACATCGGGTGACACTGGTAGTGCCGCTGAATACGCAATGCGCGGCAAAGAGGGTGTTCGTGTAGTTATGCTTTCGCCTCGCGGCAAAATGAGCGCTTTTCAATCTGCTCAAATGTATTCGTTGCAGGATCCCAATATTTTTAATTTGGCGGTTGCCGGTGTTTTTGATGATTGCCAAGATATTGTGAAAGCGGTGAGCAATGATCATGCTTTCAAAGCCAAGAACCAGATTGGAACTGTGAATTCCATTAATTGGGGTCGAGTAGTGGTACAGGTGGTGTACTACTTCCAAGGCTATTTGCTAGCCACTAAGACCAGTTCTGAAAAAGTTTCCTTCACAGTGCCTTCTGGAAATTTCGGCAACGTCTGTGCAGGCCACATTGCCCGCATAATGGGATTGCCTATTGCGCATTTAGTGGTGGCCACAAATGAGAACGATGTTCTGGATGAATTCTTCCGCACTGGCGTTTATCGGGCGCGTAAATCTGCTGAGACATTGCATACTTCAAGCCCATCGATGGATATATCCAAAGCCAGTAACTTTGAACGTTTTGTCTTTGATTTTATGGGGCAGGATGGAAACGCTACTGCTGCAATGTTCAAGCAAGTCGACACTCTTGGTGGCTTTGACATTTCTAAGGAAGCGGTATTTAAAGATCTTGGTAATTATGGGTTTCAATCAGGACGCAGCACGCATGCAAATCGCCTTGCCACCATTCGAGATATCGAGAGCAAATATGGTGTCATGATTGACACTCATACGGCCGATGGTGTGAAGGTAGCGCGCGAGCACTTGCAAACGGGTATTCCGATGCTGGTTCTGGAAACAGCATTGCCCATTAAGTTTGAAGAAACGATTCAAGAGGCCTTGGGCCGTCCTGCCGAATGCCCGCCCGCATTTAGAGATATCAAATCGAAACCGCAACGTGTAGTAAATATGGATGCTGATGTGAATCAGGTCAAAGAATTCATAACAACACACGTTCGTTAAATATCGAATTCAAATCTCGAACACATTCACAAGGTGATCATGGCAGTAAATAGGCCCCCAATGTTGACAGCGCAGCAGGCTTTAGATCATTTACTTTCTCATGTAAAGCCTGTTCGGAGAGTTTGAAGGTTACGACTCAGGAGGCGCTAGGGCGGGTGCTGGCTGAAGACGTGGCTAGTTTGGTGGACGCCCCCCCGCTCGATAACACCTCGATGGATGGTTATGCAGTGAGAGTAGCAGACGCCTCTACGCCAGGCCAAATTCTCAAGGTTGCGCAGCGTATTCCTGCTGGCTCTGTTGGCACGCCGTTGGAGCTCGGTACCGTAGCCCGAATTTTTACTGGCGCACCAGTTCCCCCAGGCGCTGATGCGATTGTGATACAAGAGGATTGCGTAGTTCCAGAGGGCTCATCCGATTTAGTGCAAATTAATATTGCCCCTGCATTTGGTCAGTGGATTCGTCGTCGTGGCGAGGATTTGACTGCTGGCAAAACCGCATTAACTGCCGGAACGTTTTTGTGCCCCCAGGAGCTGGGTGTTGCCGCATCCGCGGGGCAGACGCATTTAAATGTAATACGTCGAGTTAAGGTTGCAGCGTTTTTCACGGGCGATGAGTTGGCATTGCCCGGTGAACCTCTCAAACCCGGTGGTATCTATAACTCGAATCGCGATACTTTGTTGGCCTGTTTAAAGTCATTGGGATGCGACGCCACCGATTTAGGAATTGTTCCAGATCGATTGGATGCTACTCGACAAGCGCTCCGTAATGCGAGCAAAGACCATGACTTAATCATTACCTCTGGCGGTGTATCGGTGGGTGAAGAAGACCATATCAAGCCGGCGGTATCTGCTGAGGGGCGCCTTGATCTCTGGCAAATTGCGATCAAGCCCGGAAAACCGTTGGCATTTGGTGCAGTACGAAAATCGGATGAGCCAAAAGACGGTGAAGCGTGGTTTATTGGTTTACCTGGCAATCCAGTCTCAAGTTTTGTCACATTCTTATTATTTGTGCGTCCATTTATCCAGAAACTTCAGGGCCGTGAACTGAAGGCACCGCAGTCGTATTTAATGCGTGCCGATTTTGACTGGCACAAGGCAGATCGTCGCAATGAATTTTTACGAGTCAGAGTAAACACTCAAGGCGGACTCGATTTATTTCCAAATCAAAGCTCGGGCGTACTCACTAGTGCATCCTGGGGTGATGGTTTGATTGACTGCCCAACTGGACAAGCGTTTAGTAAGGGCAACCTAGTGAAGTACATCCCTTTTGATACGCTTCTGAAATAATCGGTATACGATTGCTATATGTAAATCGAATTACGATTCTTTGCATCCTTGCGTGAAGCGTTGGGCACCTCTCAAGAAACGATTGATGTACCCGTTTCTGTGAGCACTATTACTGAACTGCGTGCGCATCTCATGCAACGCGGCGATGCTTGGTCGCGAGCATTGGCAGACGGTCAGGCTTTACGCTGTGCACTCAATCAGCGGATGGTGGATGCCAGTGCTCCATTGCAAGAGGGTGCGGAAGTGGCATTTTTCCCACCGGTAACGGGTGGCTAATATGCCAATTCGAATTCAGGAAGACGATTTTGATATCAGTGCGGAGATTGCCCGCATTGCGTAAAGGCGATCTACGAGTAGGTGCTGTTGCGACGTTCTTGGGAATGGTACGTGATATGAATGATGGCAGTCAGGTGAAGGGTATGACCTTGGAGCATTACCCTGGCATGACAGAAAAAGCCTTAGAAGAAATCATTGCTCAAGCGAGTGCGCGTTGGGATATCTACAACACACTTGCCATTCACCGCATTGGGCCCTTATCGCCTGAAGATCAAATTGTTTTAGTGGTTGTCACCAGTGCACATCGTGGCGAAGCATTTGCCGCCTGCGAGTTCATCATGGACTACCTAAAGACTGCAGCCCCATTTTGGAAAAAAGAAGATACACCTGAAGGCGCGCGTTGGGTTGATGCTCGGGTATCTGATGACGCTGCGCTAGAACGTTGGAAATAATAATTACTGTTTTGTAACTGCAATCGCTTATAAGAGACTTTATGAAGAAAATTTTTGCATTTTTATTTTATTTGACCGCTCTAAATGTGCTTGCGAATACCGAGCGCCCAATAGTGCAAATTGATACTGGCGTTTTGCAGGGTACTTTTGAGCACAATATGCAAGCATTTAAAGGCATTCCCTATGCAGCTCCACCAGTTGGGGAGCTATGTTGGCGTCCACCACAGCCTGCGAAGCCTTGGGTTGGTACGCGTGATGCCAGTAAGTTTGGCCGAGGTATGTCCTCAGCCTTACGTAAAGAACTTAAGTGCTGGGCTTAATGCGCCAGGTAACGAGAACTGCCTTCACCTAAATGTGTTTACACCTACCCAGAATGTTAAGAATCTACCCGTGATGGTTTGGATTCATGGTAGTGGAATGTTGGTGGATAGCGCTAGGGGTGCGCAATTTACCCCCGATTAACTTAATTAAAAATGGCGTTATCGTCGTTACCTTTGACTACCGTCTCGGCTCTCTCGGATTCTTTGCAAGTAAAGAGCTGATTGATGAAGCCAAATCCAATGGTGAGCCTGTTGGAAACTACGGCACGATGGATCAGATTGCCGCTTTGAAGTGGGTTAAAAAGAATATTGCGGCGTTTGGTGGGGATCCTAATAACGTTATTATCTTTGGTGAATCTGCTGGGGGTCGAAGCGTTACCTGGTTGATGGTCTCTCAGATGCCGCTAGGGGACTTTTTCACAGAGCGATTGCAGAGAGTGCCCAGCAAAGTCCATTGCGTGGTTTAACCCAGAAACATTTGGGGATGACGCCGCAGGTGGATATTGACGCCAAATACATGGCTGCACTTGGTGTGAAGACATTGAAAGAGCTCCGTAGCTTATCGACTGAAAAGTTGATTTTGATTGGCGCTGATTTTGAAAAGGGTGAATTTGGTGGGCCTTTTGTTGATGGTCAAATCATCAAGGGCGACCCCATCCCGTTGTTTGCTGCAGGCAAGCAAGCCAAAGTACCCTTCATGATTGGCACCAACTCTTGGGATTCCAGTTTTTTAGTTCCCAGTCAGCCTTCATTGGAAGGCCTTGCTAAAAAGTTGCATGAGAATCCCCAAAATATTCAAAAGCTTTATGCAAGAGTGCGAGACAAGTGCATTGAGTCGTTCGATATTTTGGGCGACCTACTTTATCGAGGTAGCACGAAGCTGTTGGCGGATAGCATGAATGGAATTGCTCCTGGGTACGCTTATTACTTTGATTACTTAACAAAAAATATTCGACCCGCTTATCCTGGCGTGCCCCATACCTTTGAGATTAGTCACTCTGATGTCCGTAAATGGACCTTGGCCTATCAAGCACATG
>CAZXSX010000103.1:0-4984 GCA_964643245.1 uncultured Polynucleobacter sp. | reverse complement strand
ACCACTTCACAGGGCGCTATGGATATTGGCCAAATAATGCCTTTATCGTCATGGCCTTGTTCAATTGCCGCACCAAGCAAACGGGTAACGCCAATGCCATAACAACCCATGACCATTGGCTGCGCTTTGCCCTGCTGATCCAAATAGGTACAACCCATTGCCTCGGAGTAGCGGGTGCCTAATTGGAAAACGTGACCCACTTCAATGCCACGGCAAATATCCACCACACCCCTACCGTCTGGTGAGGGATCTCCGACGACTGCATTGCGTATATCCAAAACAAGTGGTTCAGGTAAATCACGACCCCAGTTCACACCTGTCAAATGGTGACCAGCATCATTTGCTCCGCACACAAAATCTGACATATTGGCTACGGTGCGATCAGCAACAATCGCGACATCCAAACTAACACCGACAGGCCCTAAATAGCCAGCTGGGGCATTACACGCTTGCTTAATTTCTGCTTCGGTAGCAAAACGTGACCCAGCCATACCAGGCATTTTGCTTGCCTTGACTTCATTGAGATCATGGTCACCACGTACTAACAACATGAAGAGTTTTGCTGGGCCATTTTCTTGATCGGCTGCGAACAACAAAGACTTCACGGTCTTTTCAAGCGGAACATTGAGAAACTTTGCTACATCAGCGCAATTAGTTTTATCAGGTGTTGGTATCTTTGCCATTGCTTGGGTTGCAGCAGCACGAGCAGCAATTAACGCCAAGGATTCAGCGGCTTCAAGATTAGCGGCGTAATCTGAATTTGGACAATACACAATTGCATCTTCACCAGTGTCGGCAATCACATGAAACTCTTGGCTTCCAGATCCACCAATGGCGCCGTTATCTGCAGTCACGGCACGGAACTTGAGACCCATTCGCTTAAAGATGCGGGTATAGGCATCAAACATAATTTGATAGGATTTCTTTAAACCTTCGGCATCACGATCAAATGAGTATGCATCTTTCATACTAAACTCACGACTACGCATGATTCCGAAACGCGGCCGACGCTCATCGCGGAATTTTGTTTGAATTTGATAAAAGTTGACTGGCAACTGTTTGTAGCTCTTAATTTCGTTGCGCGCCAAATCGGTGATCACTTCTTCAGAGGTCGGCTGAATTAAAAAATCGCGATCATAACGATCTTTAATGCGCAGTAATTCAGGGCCCATCTTTTCCCAACGACCAGTCTCTTGCCATAACTCAGCAGGCTGAATCATTGGCATCAACAACTCAATCGCACCCGCCCGATTCATTTCTTCGCGAATGATGTTCCCCACCTTACGGATTACCTTCAATCCCAATGGAAGGTAGTTATAAACACCAGCGCTGAGCTTGCGAATCAGACCCGCACGCACCATAAGCTTGTGCGAAACCACCTCAGCGTCAGAGGGGGCTTCTTTTAGCGTTACGAGAAATGATTGTGATGCTTTCATGAATGGATATAATCAAATCATTGATTATAAAGGATTTTGGGGCACGATCATGCTTGACCGTGAAGGGTATAGACCCAATGTCGGCATTGTCCTCCTTAACAGCCGTAACGAGGTTTTCTGGGGAAAACGCGTTGGGCAGCATTCGTGGCAGTTCCCGCAGGGCGGGATCGCTCACGGCGAGAGCCCTGAGCAAGCGATGTACCGCGAGTTGCATGAAGAGGTTGGCTTGCTACCGGAACATGTCCAAATTATTGGACGGACCAGGGACTGGCTACGCTATGACGTCCCCGAGGAATATTTACGCCGTCAACGTGCCACCCGAGTTCATAGAGCTGCTTATCGTGGCCAAAAACAAATTTGGTTTTTGCTACGTTTCGTCGGCCTAGATAGCGACATCCAATTGCACGCAACAGAGCATCCCGAGTTTGATGCTTGGCGCTGGGTGCCATTTTGGATTCAATTGGATGCTGTGATTGGATTTAAGCGCGAGGTATATCAGCTTGCACTTTCTGAACTAGCCCGCTATCTAGCAAAAGGGGTGCGAATGCAACAGCTAGCATGGGCACACCATTAGATCTGTTGCAATCTTTCTATTCCAGAGGCGATGAAAAACCTAAAGAACCTCCCAAATCAGGCAGGCAAAAATGATGAGCAAACTTCACAGCACAATCGCAATATTTGTTTGCGTTATTGCGACGACTCTTGGCTTGTTTGCCTGCGCAGGAGACCCTATTGAAAGCGGTCTGGATCCTTTGCTCCAATGGTATTTAAGGAAGGTGTTACCAAAATGCCATCGAGACCACCAAACTCCTCAACCTTATTACCGTTTTACGTATCTCAACATACTATTTTAAATTCGCTATTGATACGGACTATTTTGATTGGTGCCGATGGTGTCACTCGTTATATTGTGGTACTGACAAACCCTAGTGGCGGGCAACAAACACAATACGAGGGCATTCGTTGCGACTCCTTCCAGTGGCGACTTTACGGAACACTCGAAAATAATGTGTGGAGAGAAAATCCGCTATCCAGTTGGAGAGCCATTCAAGATAATGTTGCCAATCGCTATCAAGCTGCTCTAGCACAAGGAGCATTCTGCAACTTCAAGTATCAAGAGAGAAGTATGCACCCCATACTTCAAGCATTGAATTCAAATAGCTTTACCGGTGGCACCAAGCCTAGCAACTCAAATGGCGTAATTATTGGCTACTGAGAAGGGTGCCAATACTATCACCACACAACAAGCGAGTTAAGACGTTTGGCTCACGACCTGAAGCAATTACTGTCGATGCGCCAGTTTGGCAGGCAATTTTTGCGGCCAGTACTTTTGTAAGCATGCCCCCCTTACTCAACTCACTTGCAGCGCCGCCTGCCATTTTTTCCAAACCAGGATCGCCTGCAATAGCATTGGCCAAGAGAGTCGCATCAGGATTTTGACGATGGTCCGCAGTATATAAACCACCCTGATCAGTCAAAATTACCAAAAGGTCTGCATGAACCAAGTTGGTTACCAGCGCAGCTAGACTATCGTTATCACCAAATTTAATTTCATCGGTTACAACGGTGTCATTCTCATTGATGATGGGCACTACCCCTAATTTCAACAGGGTATCCAGAGTACCTTTTGCGTTTGCATTACGTTCTGTGTGAGCTAGGTCCGCATTGGTGAGTAGCGCTTGTGCACTTCGCAAGTTAAATTGAGCAAAACAACTTTCATAGACCTGTACTAAACCCATCTGGCCAACAGCAGCAGCGGCCTGCAATTGATGAATTTCTTGTGGTCCCTTAGACCATCCTAGGCGCTGCATTCCCTCTGCAATAGCACCCGAACTTACCATCAACACCTCATGGCCATTCTTTAACAAGCCTGCAATTTGCTCGGCCCATTTAGCAATAGCAGCATGATCCAAGCCCTCGCCATTGTTGGTGACTAAGCTAGAACCAACTTTGACAACGATGCGTTTCGTTTGCTTCAGGTTCATAACAAATAAAAGTCTTTTATTAGTTTATTTTGCAGTTTAATCAGGCGCCTTATCGCTAACGCTATCATCGCTTTGCTCTTGATAACGCGGATCTGCTGCACGCTCCTCAGCATCGTCCCGATCACGGCGTACGGAATCTAAATAGTCTTGCAAGGCGTAGCAAAGCTTCTCACAACCCATACCAGTAAGGGCTGATATCTCAAACACAGGACCCTGCCACTTGAAATTTTTAACAAAGTCGACGACTACCTGTTTGCGATCCTCCTCTGGAATCATATCGACTTTATTTAATACTAACCAACGAGGCTTCTCTGCTAGCGCCTCGTCATACTTTCGTAATTCGTTAACGATTGCATTTGCATCTGCCACGGGGTCTACATTTCCATCAAATGGAGCGAGGTCAACCAAGTGCAAAAGGACCCCAGTTCGCTGTAGATGTCGTAAAAATCGATGACCCAAGCCCGCACCTTCAGCGGCACCCTCAATTAAGCCCGGAATATCCGCAATCACAAAACTGCGCTCTTTACCCACCCGCACCACACCCAAATTAGGATGCAAGGTTGTAAATGGATAGTCAGCAATCTTGGGGCGCGCATTCGATACAGCAGTAATCAAGGTTGATTTGCCTGCATTTGGCATTCCCAATAAACCAACATCAGCCAACACTTTCAATTCGAGCTTAAGCTTGCGACGCTCACCAGGCTTGCCGTTCGTTTTTTGACGCGGCGCTCTATTTGTGCTGCTCTTAAAATGAATATTGCCCCAGCCACCAACACCACCTTGAGCCAAACACAAGCGCTCACCATGCGTAGTTAAATCCGCAATTGGTTCGCCAGTCTCATAGTCGGTAATGATGGTGCCCACTGGCATACGCAATTCAATATCATCCCCCGCACGACCGTAACAATCAGCTCCTCGCCCAGGTTCGCCATTTTTCGCGCTATGCGTTTTAGCGTAACGGTAATCAATAAGCGTATTAATGTTGCGATCAGCAACCGTCCAAACGCTTCCACCCCTGCCACCGTCACCACCATCAGGGCCGCCGAATTCTATAAACTTTTCGCGGCGCATAGAGGCGCTTCCGGCGCCGCCTTGGCCGGCGATGACTTCAATACGTGCTTCGTCTATAAATTTCATGAATAAAAAAGGCCTCGCTTAGCGAGGCCTTTTCCTAAGAGTTAAATTCGGAATAAATCTGAATCAAACGTGTCTCAGTCAGGCGCCTAAGAACGAGGCAATACTGAAACTTGGGCCTTCTTCAATGCACCCTTTACGCCAAATTCCACTTGTCCGTCAATCAAAGCGAACAAAGTGTGATCTTTGCCAATACCAACGTTAGCACCTGGATGAACGCATGTACCACGTTGACGAACGATGATGCTGCCAGCATTAATATGCTCGCCACCAAATACCTTAACGCCTAGACGTTTTGATTCTGAGTCACGGCCGTTAGATGTAGAACCGCCACCTTTTTTGTGGGCAAATAATTGTAGATTCATAGATAACAACATGGTCTGCACCTCCTATTTATCATTGATTGTTTTAATTTGGATATATTCTGAG
>CAZXSX010000102.1:4747-5035 GCA_964643245.1 uncultured Polynucleobacter sp. | reverse complement strand
AGCAGGCAAGACACACTTTACCGTGCTTCTAGGAACTTCCAAGGATTTCGTGTGGCTGGGTGTGACCCTTCTTGGGGCAATCGTTTACTCAGTAAAGCCCATTTTTAAAGCTATGGTCTACACAACCTAGTCCTGCGGAAGGAAAGATCTTGGTGGTTTTGTCGATAGACCCTAGAGAGCCAGAAAGGGAAGACTTGAGAATGCCAGCTTCTGATGTATTGTCGATTCAATGGGTTGTGCAGTGTTGTGGTAGGAGTGGAATAGTTAAGGCCCTTTAATGCGGGATAT
>CAZXSX010000102.1:0-4737 GCA_964643245.1 uncultured Polynucleobacter sp. | reverse complement strand
TACTACCCTCATCATTATGGTGGGTAGATTGGTGGTTTATAAGACTACATTACAATAAATATTCATAAGCATCAAGCAGTTATATACTTCTCTTGGCGGAGACGAGAGGATTCGAACCTCCGATCAGAGTTTTAGCCCCAATGCTCCCTTAGCAGGGGAGTGCCTTCGACCAGCTCGGCCACGTCTCCGTACTTTTTGATACCTAACTGCGCCCCACAGTTTAACGGATAACCGGATAACCGCTTTTGCTGGGGTTTTAATTGGGTAATTGATTACTTCTGATCCAACTCAAACGCCTTGTGAAGTGCTCGGACCGCCAATTCCATGTACTTCTCATCAATCACAACAGAAATCTTAATTTCACTCGTGGAGATCATCAGAATGTTAATGCCCTCTTCTGACAAGGTGCGGAACATTTTGCTGGCAATGCCAACATGTGAACGCATGCCAACCCCAACCACAGAAACTTTAGAAACCTTAGGATCGCCAGAAATTTCTTTAGCTTCGATATGTGTTTGGACAGTTCCCTTCAGAATATCTAATGCCTTCTGATAATCAGCGCGAGGCACTGTAAATGTAAAGTCAGTCTTGCCGTCAACGGATTGATTTTGAATAATGATGTCTACATCAATGTTGGCATTCGCAATTGGACCTAAAATTTGATATTCGATGCCTGGACGATCAGGCACTCCTAAAACTGTAATCTTCGCTTCATCACGCGCAAATGCGATACCTGAAATAACTGCGGCTTCCATAGTGCTGTCCCCTTCAAATGTAATCAATGTGCCCGACTTCATCTCTTGGTCTAAAGGCATCAACGGATCTGTCAACGATGACAGAACACGGGTTTTAACTTTGTACTTACCTGCAAATTCAACGGAGCGGATTTGCAATACCTTTGAGCCAAGGCTAGCCATCTCTAGCATTTCTTCAAAGGTAATTTTGTCTAAACGACGAGCATCTTCACAAACACGTGGGTCAGTGGTGTACACGCCATCAACATCGGTATAGATTAAACACTCATCCGCTTTGAGTGCGGCGGCCATAGCAACTGCTGAAGTATCAGAACCACCGCGACCCAGCGTGGTGATGTTACCCTCTGGATCAACTCCTTGAAAACCGGTCACGACCACTGCACGTCCAGCATGAAGATCCTTCAAAATTTTTTGATCGTCAATGCTCTTAATGCGCGCTTTGGTAAAAGACGAATCGGTATGCACGGTTACTTGCCATCCGGCATAACTCACTGCGTCAATACCCTCCCGCATCAATGCCAAAGCAAGCAAACCAGAGCTGACCTGCTCTCCAGTGGACGCAATTTGATCCAACTCGCGAGGATTGGCATCGGGATTAATTTCTTTGGCTAAGCCAAGTAAGCGATTGGTTTCACCTGACATTGCTGAGGGCACGACCACCACTTGGTGGCCGGCACGCATCCATTTAGCAACGCGTTTAGCGACGTTTGCAATACGCTCAACCGAGCCCATTGAGGTGCCGCCATATTTATGAGCAATAAGAGCCATAAAACCGTCTGTAATCAATTGGTTTATTGATTAAGCCCACACTACTTACCCACAGGCCTAAAAAGGGCTTATTTTACAGGGTTTTGAACCTGCTAAGAGGCCTCTTGCCAATCTAGCATCACTCGTGCGCCGCTAACTACGAGATGAGGATAACTAACGCCAATTCCCGCTACTGCAATTAGCTCATTCCCGATATAGAGTAATGGGGCATTTCGTTGCCATGGCGGCACATCTGCCTCCTGAAAAAGGTTTTTCAGCGATTTACGAGGCGTGTTCGGTTTGATCTGCAGCTTTTCTGCACCCGAACGGGTCTTCTCGACAATTTCCCCGCTCTTCTGCGCATTTTTTACCCAATCTGCTGGCAATCCGGGTTTCTTGCTGTTACTGGCGACGCGCTTAAATACCCACTGGCCGCTCAATTGCGGCGCTAGTTGCAATTGTCCGCGCCATAAGCGAATTGTTTGCCCATCGTGCGCCCACTCAAGCTGAGCATCTGCCTTTGATGTCCGCAGATCTCGGGACCAAGCCTCTAAACGCTCTTGGGATGGCATCGGTAATTGATTTTGTTTTAACCAATAGCGCAGCACATTGTTGGCCGCAAGCACATCGGATATAGCCAAGGCTAGCCACGGCTTTACATTCAAAACTTCTTTGGAAAGAATTTCATTCCCATCCTGAATCGCTAAGCGATCTAACAAACTTTGCGCATCGCCAAGTAGTGTTGCGCTACGGGCTAAATTAACTATTGCTTGAGGCTGAATCTTTTCTAGTTTAGGAATAATGTCTTTGCGAATTGCATTGCGTTGGTATTTTTTATCTTGATTACTTGGATCTTCTATCCATTTCAAACGATATTCTTTTGCATAATCCTCAAGATCTGCCCTGCTTAAATTGAGTAAGGGGCGCCAAAGCGTAATTGGCCTTGCATTTCCAGGAATATATCTGACCTCAGGCATGCCCGATAAGCCCGCTACACCCGCTCCTCGCAGAAGTTGCAGAAGGATAGTTTCCGCTTGATCGTTCTGATGGTGAGCAAGCAGCAAGTCCTCAACACCATGCTCTTCACAAAGATTGACTAAAGCTTCATAACGACCAGCTCTTGCCCTCGCCTCAATGTTGCCAAGATTTCTATCTAAATGCAGCAAACGAAAATCAAATTGCACTCGATATTTTTGGGCAAGTTTTTCACAAAAGATTAGCCAATCATCTGCAGGCTTTTGCAAACCATGGTGAATGTGAAAAACATAAATTTCTACATTCTTTGTTTGTGCTTGTGCTTTACAAACAGAATCGAGCAATACAACCGAATCGAGGCCGCCACTTAAGGCAACCGCGATTCGTTTTGCAGACTTAGGACTTGGCGGAGATTTCCTTGAACTTGCCATAACTCATGAGACGTTCATGGCGACGCTCAAGTAATGCATCAGTCTTCATGCCATCAAAGGTTTTCAGTGACTCAGCAAGGGCCTTGCGCATATTGCTCATCATGACATCGTAATCACGGTGCGCGCCGCCAATTGGCTCAGCCACGATCTTATCGATCAAACCCAGGGCTTTTAAACGTTGAGCAGTTAAACCCAGCTGCTCGGCAGCCTCAGAGGCCTTATCCGCAGTCTTCCACAGAATGGAGGCGCAGCCCTCTGGTGAGATGACTGAGTATGTTGAGTTTTGCAACATGAGTACCACATCCCCCATTGCAATCGCCAAGGCCCCACCAGAGCCACCCTCACCAATGATGGTGGCAATAATGGGCACCTCAAGTTCTGCCTGGACGTACAAATTGCGACCAATAGCTTCGGATTGATTGCGCTCTTCAGCATCAATCCCAGGAAATGCCCCTGGTGTGTCAACAAAGGTAAATACAGGAATACCAAATTTTTCCGCAAGTCGCATCAAGCGCATCGCTTTGCGATACCCCTCCGGACGACTCATACCAAAGTTACGCAATGCACGCTCTTTAGTATCACGCCCTTTTTGGTGACCAATCACCATGCAGGGCTGATCATCAAAGCGAGCTAACCCACCAATAATCGATTGGTCATCAGCAAAAGTACGATCGCCGTGCAGCTCATGAAAATCTGTAAACAAAGCGCTCACATAATCCAAGGTGTAAGGACGCTGTGGATGACGGGCTACTTGCGAGACCTGCCAAGGTGTTAAGTTGGCATAAACATCTTTAGTAAGTTGCAGACTCTTTTCAGAAAGCGTTTTGATCTCATCAGATATATCTACCGATGATTCGTCTTGCACAAAACGCAGCTCTTCAATCTTTGACTCGAGTTCGGCGATTTGCTGCTCAAAATCCAGGAAAGTCGTTTTCATAGTCAGATTTTAATATTCAACCGGGATGGGGTCGATACTTCTCCACATATACCAAGTGGCAACTGTGCGCCATGGGGCCCAATTGGCTGCCACTTCCCTAGCCTCATGCCTGCTAACCGGCTCACCACTGAAGTAATTAAGGGAAATCGCCTTTATTAGACCAACATCATCTAAGGAAAGGATATTAGGGCGAACCATATTAAAAATGAGGAACATTTCAGCGGTCCAGCGACCAATACCCCGAATCGAGCTTAATTCTTTAATAACGCTCTCATCATCCATATCTTTCCACTGCTTCGCATGCAAACGACCCGAATCAAAATGATCCGCCAAATCGCGAATGTATTCAACCTTACGACCGGATAGTCCAGCAGCTCTTAACTCTTCAACGGAAATTGACAATACATTTTTAGGCTGCATCTTTTTCTTGCAAGCAATCAGCACCCTATCCCAAACGGCCTGTGCTGCTGCTACAGATATTTGTTGACCAACAATCGCTCTGGCTAGCGTTGTAAATGCATCGCCGCGAGTGACTAAAAATCCCGAGCCGTACTTTGGAATCAGCTTTCTTAGAATGCGGTCTTGCTTCATCAACTCACGACATGCCTGCTCCCAATACTCTGGGGCGGATTCTGTAAGAATCGCTTTTTCTTTTGCAGCTGACACTACGCTCTACGCCATTCAGTTATGCCGCCGGGTTTATCTTCCAAGACAACCCCTTGCTCAAGCAATGTTTTACGAATGCGATCGGCTCTCGCAAAGTCCTTAGCTTGTTTGGCTGCAATCCGCGCACCAATTTGTTCCTCGATGTGCTCTGCGCTTAACGCACCCTGATCTTTAGATCCAGATTGCAAAAACTGCATGGGATCCCGTTGCAGAAAATTCAGAGTTC
>CAZXSX010000101.1:0-5042 GCA_964643245.1 uncultured Polynucleobacter sp. | reverse complement strand
CTCGTTAAGAACATCACTGATTACGGTGCATTCGTTGACCTCGGTGGTATCGATGGCCTCTTGCACATTACCGATTTGGCATGGCGTCGTGTGCGTCACCCAAGCGAGATGTTGACTGTTGGTCAAGAAGTGACTGCGAAGATCTTGAAGTTTGATCAAGAGAGGAATCGCGTTTCACTCGGTGTAAAACAACTTGGTGATGATCCATGGGTTGGTATCGCTCGTCGTTACCCACCAAATACCCGTTTATTCGGCAAAGTGACCAACTTGACTGACTACGGCGCATTTGTTGAAATCGAATCTGGTATTGAGGGTTTGGTACACGTTTCTGAAATGGACTGGACTAACAAGAACGTTGCTCCAAGCAAGGCTACTGCATTAGGTACCGAAGTTGAAGTCATGGTTCTCGATATTGATGAAGATAAGCGTCGTATTAGTTTGGGCATCAAGCAATGCAAGGCAAATCCATGGGAAGAGTTTGCACGTTCACAACAAAAAGGCGACAAGCTTTCTGGCGCAATCAAGTCGATTACCGACTTTGGCGTGTTCATTGGCTTGCCTGGTGGTATCGATGGCTTAGTTCACCTCTCAGACCTCTCATGGAATGAGCCAGGCGAAGAAGCTGTTAAGAAATACAAAAAAGGTGACGAAGTTGAAGCCACCGTATTGGCAATCGATGTTGAGAAAGAGCGTATCTCTCTTGGCATCAAGCAATTGTCTGGTGACCCATTCAACAACTACACCTCTGTGAATGACAAAGGCGCTATGGTTACCGGCACTGTTAAGAGTGTTGATGCTAAGGGTGCAACGATTCACTTGGCTGATGAAGTTGAAGCCTACTTGCGCGCTTCTGAGATCTCAACCGATCGCGTTGAAGATGTTCGCAATGTATTGAAAGAGGGTGATAGTGTTACTGCGATGATTATCAATATTGATCGTAAGTCACGCGCTATTAATCTTTCAATTAAGGCAAAAGATAGCTCTGATCAACAAGATGCAATGAGCAAGCTCCAAGGTGATGCGCAGTCTGGCACGACCAATTTGGGCGCCTTGTTAAAAGCAAAGTTGGATAATCAAGGCTAAATCAATATCGCCGCTTTCTCTCTAGGAAGTGGCGATTTTTTATTGATAGATCATGACAGATCAAGAGCAACAAGCAATTACCCGCTCCGAACTTGTGGAGAGTCTTGCGGAACAGTTTCCGCAGCTCTTACCAAGGGATGTGGAGTTGGCGGTAAAGACATTGCTGGACACAATGACTCAAGCCTTGGCTGAGGGAAAGCGTATTGAGTTGCGTGGTGTTGGTAGTTTTGTGCTTCACCATCGTCCTGCGCGCACGGGCCGCAATCCAAAGTCTGGGGAGAAAGTGTTGATTCCAGAAAAGCGCGTTCCGCACTTTAAGCCTGGCAAAGAGTTGCGCGAGCGAGTTGATTACAAGCCATTGAAACAGGCGGGCCCCAAAGAGGGTTCTGGTGCCTAATATTCCGGCTTATCCTCAGTGGTCCATTCGGACCATTTTTTAATTTAGATTCTGGGCACAATGATTCAGATTGCTACCTCCTGGTTGCTACTTCTGCCAGTTATGTTTGGTATTGGTTGGTTAGCTGCGCGTTGGGATTTGCGTCTTGAAAACCGCATGGATGAACGTGAGCGTATGCGCCAGCAACGTTCGACCTTTAAAGGGTTGAGTCTTTTATTAAATGAGCAGCCTGATCAAGCTATCAAGACGCTCGTAAAGATTGCACAGCTAGATCCAGAAACTGTTGAACTGCATTTTTCTCTTGGAAATTTATTCCGTCGTCGCGGTGAAACTGAGCGCGCTATTAAAGTGCACCAGCATTTAGCGAATCGCGATGATCTAAAGCCGCGTGATCGCGATCATGCCGCATATGAATTAGGACGTGATTTCTTACGTGCTGGTTTATTAGATCGTGCCGAGGCATCTTTAAATCGCGTCAGGGAGGGTAAATATGCTATTCCAGCAAAAGAGAGTCTGCTGGAAATGTATCAGGTAGAGCATGACTGGAAAAAAGCAATTATTGCTGCGACAGAGCTAGAGGGTCTCCAGGGTAAATCGCATCAAATTGAGATTGCCCAGTTTCATTGTGAGTTGGGTCGGGATGCATTGCGTCGCAAAGATCTAGTCAGTGCTGAGCAATCAATTGCGCGTGCATTACAAGCTGTACCAAATCATGTGCGAGCCTTAATTTTGCAAGGCGATTATTTGATGGCGGTAGAGCGTCCAGTGCAGGCCATAGACGCATGGAACTTGGTAGCAAATTCACACCCAGCTTATATGCATTTGCTGGCAGACCGATGGATGCTGGCTCACGCAGCATTGGGTAAAGAGGATGAAGGTCTTGACCGTCTCTGTGAGTTACTCAAGACCCAAGCTTCTGGTGAGTTATTGGATATCGTTCATAAGCAAGTGATGAAAATTCGCGGCCCTCAAGTGGCTAATGCGATGTTGGCTGAGGTGATGCAGCACTCTCCAAGCTTGAGTGCCCTCTCAAAACTTGCAGAAACCCGTTTAGCTCTAGAAGAGGGTAGCGCTAATCCTGAAAGACTTGCTGAGTTGCAATCCATTCTCAATCTCTTGCGTCAGCGGACAACAAGTTTGGCTCGATATACCTGCGGAAACTGCGGTTTTCGTGCTCGCAGATTCTACTGGCAATGTCCGGGTTGTAATAATTGGGAGGCATACTCCCCAAGACGTTCTGAAGGGCTCGCGCCAAGCGGTCCTTCTATAGTGATAGAAACCCGATTATTTAGGAAATCAATTGAAAGTTACGATTATCGGTAGTGGTTACGTTGGTTTAGTCACAGGTGCCTGTCTTGCTGAGCAAGGTAACAATATCTACTGTCTTGATTTAGATCCCAAGAAAATTGACATTCTGAATTCTGGCGGCGTGCCAATTTACGAGCCAGGCCTTAAAGAAATGATTGAGCGCAATCGTGCCGCCGGCCGTTTACAGTTTTCAACGGATGTTGCTGCTTCCGTAGCTCACGGCGACATTCAATTTATTGCTGTAGGCACCCCCCCCGGATGAGGATGGTTCTGCTGATTTGCAATATGTTGTTGCGGCAGCACGCAATATTGGTCGTCACATGACAACAGCTAAGGTCGTTGTGGATAAATCGACTGTACCCGTTGGTACGGCAGATAAAGTCTCCGCTGCGATTGCAGAGGAGTTGGAAAAACGCGGTCTTTCGCCTGATCTTTGCTCTGTTGTTTCCAACCCAGAGTTTTTAAAAGGGGGCGCTGCTGTTGAAGACTTCATGCGTCCAGATCGTATTGTGATTGGTACAGAAAATACGCCGGCTGGTCTGCCGCTAAAGAGTTGATGCGTAAGCTCTATGCGCCCTTTAACCGCCATCATGAGCGCACTTATTACATGGATGTGAAAAGTGCAGAACTCACTAAATATGCTGCAAATGCCATGTTGGCAACCCGCATTTCATTTATGAATGAATTAGCCAATTTGGCTGATTTAGTGGGTGCCGATATTGAAGCGGTGCGTCAGGGCATTGGCTCAGATTCACGAATTGGTTTTGGCTTCTTGTACCCAGGTGTGGGTTATGGTGGCTCGTGCTTTCCAAAAAATGTTCCTGCTTTATCCAAAACCGCCAAAGAGCATGGCCGTGACCTGAAGATTCTGGATGCTGTAGAAGCGGTAAATGAGATACAAAAGTATGTGTTGGTTGAGAAGGTAGAAAAGCGCTTTGGCATGGATGGATCTATCAGGCATGAAGTTTGCTCTGTGGGGCTTGGCATTTAAGCCAAATACCGATGATATGCGTGAAGCCCCTAGCCGCGTTATCATTCAAGAGCTGGTGAAGCGTGGCGCAAGAGTCGTTGCTCATGACCCTGTGGTGATGCCAGAAGCCAAGCACTACTTAGACATTGATTTCAAGAGCAATCCTGAGGGTCTGAAGAACGTCGCGATGGTCGATAGATAATCCGATGGATGCTTTGGATGGTTGCGATGCCTTGGTGATTATGACTGAGTGGAAGGCGTTCCGAAGTCCAGATTTTGATGCCGTACTACAAAAAACTCACTCGCCCAATTATCTTTGATGGTCGAAACCTCTATGAGCCTCAAGCTATGGAAGAGTTAGGTATTGAGTACCATGATATTGGAAGACATAATTAACAAGATCTCAAAGCTAATCTAATATAGATACAGTCAATAAATTAAAAGTATTCACATGGAAAAAGCCAACCGCGAACAGTTCTCCAAAGCACGCTTACTCGTTGTTGGTGATGTGATGCTGGATCGCTATTGGTTTGGTGATACCCATCGCATTTCACCTGAAGCACCTGTTCCAGTGGTGCAGGTTGGCAAAATTGACGAGCGCTTGGGTGGTGCTGCAAACGTTGCTCGTAATGTTGCCGCCTTAGGCGCGCAGACGACTGTTTTAGGTATTATTGGTAAAGACGAGTCTGGTCAACGAGTAATTGATTTGCTTAAAGCGGGCGGCGTAGATAGTCAGTTAGAAATTGATGGAGATGTTCCAACGATTGTGAAGTTGCGCGTGATAGTCCGTCAACAGCAACTCATTCGATTGGACTTTGAAGAAACCCCTAGCGAAAAAGCGTTAGCCCATAAGTTAGAGCGTTTTGAAAAATTAGTGGGTTCTGCTGATGTGGTGATTTTATCTGATTACGGCAAGGGTGCATTAGGTCAAGTTGCCCACATGATTGAACAGGCAAGAGCTCAAAATAAAGTGATCCTGGTTGACCCCAAGGGCGAAGATTATGAAAAATATCGGGGTGCTACAGTCTTAACCCCTAATCGCAGCGAACTACGTCAAGTGGTCGGGCAGTGGGCTAGCGAGGAAGACCTCACAAAGAGGGCGCAAGATCTTAGAAAATCCCTGAATTTCCAGGCGCTGTTGCTTACACGGTCCGAAGAAGGCATGAGTCTGTATACCGATGCGGGTGTTAGCCACGTAAAAGCTCAAGCCAGAGAGGTATTCGATGTGTCTGGCGCAGGTGATACGGTGATCGCTACCTTAGCGGTGGCGCTTGCCTCTGGATG
>CAZXSX010000100.1:0-5110 GCA_964643245.1 uncultured Polynucleobacter sp. | reverse complement strand
CTCGCGACCTCAACCTTGGCAAGGTTGCGCTCTACCAACTGAGCTATTCCCGCGTAACAAGGCGATAGTTTAACAAACAATCGAAAAGAAAGCATTTTTCCTGACTAAACAGAAAATCTAAGGGAATAAAGCTGCCTTGCAAGCCCTACTGGCTGGGCATTACTCGAATTAATCGATTTTGCCAACCAATTGCGGTAATGCCTTTTTTAAATAATAGAACATTGACCAAAGTGTCAGAAATGCTGCCACCCAAATGAGCCAAGTGCCGACTCTTGCACAATCAAGCCAGCCAAATACGGTGTCATTAATTAATAAAAATGGAATGGCCACTAATTGAGCTGTGGTTTTCAATTTACCTACCATGTGGACTGCAACACTTTTACCCGCACCTAGCAATGCCATCCACTCTCTTAAAGCAGAGATGGTGATTTCTCGTCCAATGATGACCAAAGCAACCCATACTTGCACGCGATCCATATTTAAAAGAACTAGCAATGCTGCAGCAACAATTAATTTATCGGCAACGGGATCTAAAAACTGACCAAAGGCGGATTCTTGCTTTAAGCGGCGCGCTAAATAGCCATCTAGCCAATCCGTAATCGCTGCAGAGATAAAAATAATCGCTGCAATAACATTCTTTTCAAAAGGATTAAGCCAAGTACCCGGAAGATAAAAAACCACTACCAGCAATGGAATCGCGGCAACGCGCAACCAGGTAAGAGCAATGGGTAAATTAAATGGCATGAGTGAAGAATAAACGAAATATCGAGAAAAGCATCTAGTGAAGTTGACGATAAATTTGCTCTGCCAACGTTCGTGAAACCCCTTCTACACTAGCAATCTCCTCTACAGTGGCATTTGCCACCCCTTTCAGACCACCAAAGCGGGCCAATAATTTTTGGCGTCGTTTAGCGCCAATACCCTCAATCTCTTCCAAGCGCGATACCGTTCTGGCTTTTGCGCGCTTTGCACGCATACCCGTAATCGCGAAACGGTGCGCCTCATCTCGTATCTGTGCCACCAACAATAACGCGACACTATCGATACCCAGCTCAAGCGGCTTGCGGCCATCCGCAAAAATCAAAGTCTCTAAACCTACCTTACGCCCTTCGCCCTTTGCTACGCCAACAATTAATCCCACATCCACACCAAATTCTGAAAGTACTTGTCTTGCTATTTCCACTTGGCCTTTGCCGCCGTCAATCAAAATAACTTGTGGCATTTTCTCCGGCGGCAGTTCCTGAAAATTCGCGTAACGTCTTTGCAATACTTGTCGCATAGCGGCATAGTCATCGCCCGGAGTAATGTCATTGATATTAAAGCGGCGATATTCACCGGATTGCATGGCGCTCTTAGCGTAAACGACACAAGATGCTTGTGTTGCTTCTCCGGATGTGTGACTAATATCAAAACATTCAATCCGTAAATGCTCAAGACTTTCAAGATCTAAGTCCAGTACATCGACTAAAGCACGTGCCCTAGCTAACTGACCACCCGTTTCTACAATGCGTTTGGTTAAGGCAATTTTGGCATTGCCTTCAGCCATAGCCAGCCAATGGCGACGCTGTCCCTGAGGTTGATGCAAAAAGCTAATTTTTCTGCCGGCTTGGGCATTTAATAAATCATGCAGATCCTCTGGGGGTATCTCGGTTGATTGGCTCACATCATCACTGGCAGAACGCAAAGGATGATTTAGAACGAGCACCGGCGGAATGACATTTGTGGCTGCTCCATTGTTGCTTGCTTCATGTTGATCTTCAGCATCATGCAAGTAGTGTTGCGCAATAAACGCCTCCAGAATTTCTGCAGGTGGCGGCAATTCACCAGAGGCTGTGCGCAAACCTTTCGGAAAGTAGGCTCGATCGCCCAAGTGGCGCCCACCTCGTACCATCGCGAGATTGACACACACCATTCCCTCCATTTGAGCAACGGCAATAATATCCACATCCCCCTCACTCTCCGCAACAACATCCATGGCTTGTTGTTGTAAGACACTGGATAAATCTGCAATCCGATCACGCAATACCGCTGCCATTTCAAACTCCATAGCATTGCTATGCGCATGCATCTCCTTTTCCAGCTCTGAAAGAACTCGACTATGATCCCCTTGCAAAAACCACGTAGCTTGCGCAACATCTTGCCCATACTGTTGCGCACTTAAGCGGCCAACGCAGGGTGCGCTACAGCGATGGATTTGATGAAGTAGGCAGGGCCGACTGCGATTCTTAAAGACCGAGTCCTCACAAGTTCGAAGGCGAAATACCTTTTGGAGAATCTGTACGCTATTGCGCACCGCCCAACTATTCGGAAAGGGCCCAAAATATTGATTGCGTTTATCAACCTTGCTACGATAGGAGGCTAAGCGTGGAAATTCATGCCCCGTAAGTATGACATAAGGATAGGATTTGTCATCACGGAAAAGAATATTAAATGGCGGCGCCAGCTCTTTAATGAGATTGTTCTCTAGAATGAGGGCTTCCGTTTCTGTCCGTGTTACTGTAGTTTCATAGCGAGCGATTTTGCCCACCATCAATGCTATTCGTGGGGATAGTTGCTTACTCTGAAAATAACTGGATACTCGCTTTTTAAGGTTACGCGCTTTGCCAACATACAAAATGTTTCCCGCTTCATCAAAAAAGCGATACACTCCCGGCAATCCGGGTAGCCGTTTAACATCCTGCTGAAGGGTTTCGTAAAGCGAATACTTATGCGTTGGGATATTTTCTGTCAAATCGTAGACAACTATGGTGATGCCGGTGTTTGCTGGCGTCTAGCCAGAAGCTTATCAAGTCTTCATGGCCAAGAGGTGCGCATCTATTGCGACGATCTTACAACCCTCAATTTACTCGCTTCCGGCGTCGATCCCGAGATTAAACGCAAAATTGATTTGCAACCCTGGGAAGCTAGTTTCAGCAACGCCAGACACCCCGTGCAAACACCAGATGTGGTGATTGAGGCCTTTGGGTGTGAGTTGCCTGAATGCTACCTTGCAGGACTTTTCATTGCTCCGGTAAAGCCAATCATCATCAACTTGGAATACCTTAGTGCTGAGCCTTGGATCGTCAACTTTCATGCAAAGCCTTCCCCACAATCGCACGGCATATCAAAGTATTTTTTCTTCCCGGGTTTTCAAGAGGAGGTTGGTGGAATCCTCGTTGATCCAATCCCGCCTGTAGGTAAAGAAGTTGCGCATGATATTCCTGCGGATTTACAAGCAATTTGGTCTAAGTTACGCGACGGCGCTCAGCGGATCAGCATCTTCTGCTATCCAGGGGCACCTTTGCGTAAATGGTTGTTGAACCTAGGCTCCCTCGGGAGAGATATCGATGTCGTGCTTACTCAGGGGCACGCAGAGATTCTCAGTCTTTATGGAGAACAAACCTTTGAGGTTCCAAGTAATTTACAGTTGCTATCGATGCCCTTTGTCTCACAGGATCACTACGACTGGGTGCTATCGCAATGCGATTTCAATATTGTTCGGGGTGAAGATTCTTTCGTACGCGCGCAATTGGCAGACAAACCATTTATTTGGCATATTTATCCTCAAGAAGATCGAGCGCATGAAGTGAAACTGGCTGCATTTTTAGATCTCTATCTTGAAGACACCAACCAAGAATTGCGACTAGCGACGATCGCGGCAATGATGTGGGCCATGCCAAGCGAGTGGTTTGGCCACCTTGATCAGTGGAGCGCTCACGCCACCGCATGGCGCACCCAATTACTCCGAAATCAGGGTGATGGTGGCTTGGCAACCCGTCTACTGCGGTTTGCTACCTAAACCCCTGCTAAAGGGGCTTGCAGGCGATTACAATCTTGGTTTTGATAAAAACCGCAGATAAAGCGCTCTGCACCTAGGAATAGCAATATGAAAACAGCACAAGAACTTCGCGTTGGTAACGTAGTAATGATTGGCACCGATGCCATGGTCGTTTTAAAAGCCGAATACAGCCGTTCAGGTCGCAACTCTTCCGTTGTGAAAATGAAATTTAAGAACTTGTTAACTGGCGCGCCAAATGAAGGCGTTTACAAAGCCGATGACAAGTTCAATGTTGTCATCCTTGATAAAAAGGAATGCACATACTCTTACTTTGCAGATCCGATGTACGTTTTCATGGATGGCGATTACAATCAATATGAAGTTGAATCAGAATACATGGGTGACGCTCTGAACTACCTCGAAGAAGGTATGCCATGTGAAGTGGTGTTCTATGAAGGAAAGGCTCTTTCTGTTGCAATGCCAAACTCCTTAGTACGCGAGATCACTTACACCGAGCCTGCAGTTAAAGGCGATACCAGCTCCGGCAAAGTATTGAAAACTGCAAAATTGGCAACTGGCTATGAATTGCAAGTGCCATTGTTCTGCAACACTGGTGACAAGATCGAAATCGATACTCGCACCGGCGAATACCGCAGCCGCGCGAATTAATTAGCTAACTGCAAATAATAAAAGCCCGGCATGCCGGGCTTTTTTGTTGTGCTTACGCCCTAAGAATGGTGGAATTGATTAACGAAGCGATTAACCGAAATTGCTTGAGTAAGCCCTTGGCGTGCTGATACTCAGCCTCTTTTTGCAATTCATTCCATGAGAGCGCTGGTGGGCCAGGCATCAAACGATTCAGACGAGTGGCTGATTCAGATTGCTTTTGCTTGGATACTTTCAACTTGCTGAGTAACTGATCCGCCAAATCAGGGCGATTGCAAATCAACACCGCATCACAGCCCGCCTCCAAAGCCATTTCAGCCCCCTTGACAACGGAGCCAGCAACGCTTGCACCTTCCATCGACAGATCATCACTGAAAATCACGCCTTCAAATCCTAGTTCCTGACGCAAAATTGAATGCAGCCAAATTTTTGAGAAACCAGCAGGATTTTGATCAACCTTCGGATAAATCACATGCGCTGGCATTACTGCGGCCAAACTCAGATCCAACCATTCATAGGGCTTGGCGTCATCATTCAAAATTTCGGCCAAACAAAATGACGCCACCAGTCAACGGATGCAAAATCCAGCGACGATCCTCCGCATTCAAGGTCTGACCAACTACATTCAAAGTAATTGGTCCTGATTTCATGGTGGCTGTAGTCATCTTTTCCTCTAAGTATCAGTAA
>CAZXSX010000099.1:0-5178 GCA_964643245.1 uncultured Polynucleobacter sp. | reverse complement strand
CCGTTAAACCCGCAGAGCCGCTCTTATAGGGCACATGAATCATGTCGTACCAGTATGTGCTCAAACAATTCTGCGGACAATTGGTGACTACCCCCGATTCCTCCTGACGAAAAGGTCAGTACTCCGGGCTTTGCTTTTGCTGCCGTAACGATGTCTTGCACAGTTTTATAGGGTGAACTTGGATCAACATGCCCATGCCGATCGTGTAACTATCAGGTGCGGCACGTGAAATGAACTCAGTGCCAACGTTGTCGCTCGCTCCCGGCTTATTGTCAACAATGATGGGCTGTTTCAAGATGACACTCATCTTTTGTGCAATTTGACGGCTACGAGAATCAGCACCACCTCCAGCGCCGTAAGGCACAATGAAATTAATTGGCTTGCGCAAATGCAGTGGGCGCCACTACATTGGTAAGTCCAATCAAGAGAAATGAAATGAATTTGAAATTGCTCTTCATAAAAATTCTTCAAATATCCTTAAACAAAACCTATGACCCCGAGTGCAGACCCGATGGCAATCAGATACAAAGGATGCCAACGTGTGAAGAACGTAATCCCAAAATAGTACCGATTGTTAGGGCATACGCAGTAATACTTTGATTAATCTGTTCAGCAATTTGCCAGGCGGCTGCCAATACTAGACCTACTGCTAAAGCTCCGGCAGCAAATTGAATCATTTGCTGTTTTTGCTTATCTTGCATATTCAAAATAACGCGTTGCAAGAAATAAATCATGATGGAGGAAGGCCAAGAGATTGCTAGGGTGGCAATGAGGGCCCCAATGACGCCACCAACATTCCAGCCGATGAGGGTTACTGTCATCAAGTTTGGACCGGGGGCCGCTTGTGCAATTGCAAAGTAGTCGGCGAATGTCTGTCCATTAATCCAGTGCTCTTGATTGACTGACAAATCATACAAAACGGGCAGGAGCGCATTGATGCCGCCAAACGCAACCAAAGAGAAGGCAGAAAATTTAATAAAAAGGCTGAGTAGTGAGCTAATCATCTTTTTATTTTCTTGTGCGCCAAAAGAATGGCTAGTGGTGAAGCCAGTAACACCACCCAACCTAACCCCAAATGAAAATAAGTAGCCGCCAGAATAACCAGGATGATCACTGCTAGCATGGGGGGTATTTGAGTTCGGTACGTAACATTTTAAAACCGGTGCTAGTAATTAAACCCACTCCTACAGCTGATACCCCCCGTAGCATTCCTTGCACCAGTGGCATGTAACTGAAGTGCTCATAGAGAACGGCCAGAACAAGCAATAGCGCAACTGGCCCCAACATTAATCCCAATACCGCTGCAATTGCTCCAGGTACCCCAGCAAAGCGACTACCCACGCATACGCCTAAATTCACAATATTGGGCCCAGGAACAATTTGGCAGATTCCTAGCATGGCGCTAAATTCTTCAGGGGTTAGCCACTTCTCTTGTTCCATAATCGTCCGACGAGCCCAAGGCAAAACGCCGCCAAAACCTGACATGCCAATTTTGCTAAACCCAATAAAGGGTTGTTTTGGGGTAAGAGTTTTCAATGTTTTTTATTGTGGCTTAAAGGGGTGAGGTACGGGTTTGTGGTCCAACCAGGCTTCCAGTGTATCCGTAATGCCTTTTGCAAAAGTGGCAAAATAGGCTCTGCAATGAATCCAAGCTGTGGGGTTACTAAAAGATTTGGGGAATTGCGTAGAGGATCATCTTTGGGAAGCGGCTCGATATCAACACATCAATCGCAGCTTGACCAGGTCTGCCCGCAGCCAATGCCTTTTGTAGATCGGCCATATTAATCAGCGCGGAGCGCGAGGTGTTCACCAAAATGGAGTCAGGGCGCATTAACGCTAATTGATCGGCACTGATTGAGGCCTTTTGTACCTGGACCCGCTACCAGGTGCATCGATACTACTTTAGATGTGGCGAGCAATTCTTCAAGGCTAACTGCTTTAGCATTTTCAGCAGCTGCGCGTTCTGGCGTCATGCGAGGACTCCAAGCAACTACTTCCATGCCGAATGCAGCGCCAACGCGTGCTACGCGACTACCAATAGCGCCAAGACCCATAATGCCTAGGCGTTCACCCGATAGCATCGGCAATACTGATAGCGTATCGCGCCAGCCACCCGAGGCAATCAATTTATTTTCTTCAATTAATCGTTTTGACGCACCAAGAATGAGTGCCCAAGTGAGTTCTGCAGTAGTTTCCTTTGAGGGTCCGCCGGGGGTGCAGGCAATTGGTATGTTACGAGTCACCAAAGCAGCTGCATCAAGTGTGCCATTGCGCTCCCCTGTGAACATGAGAAATTTTAGCTTTGGTAAGCGCTGAATCATGGCCTCGCTAAACGGAGAGCGATCGCGAACGATGGCAATTGCATCAGCATCTTTTACTGCTTCATCACGAAGGGGCTCATGATGAATGGTGAGGTTTGCTAGCTTTTCAAATTTTTCCCAATTCGAGAAGCGACGCAAGGCACGTTCGTAATCTCCGAGAATAACGATGTTTGGTAATGAAGTCATAAATGATCTCTTGAAATTTAATCCGGTGTACAAAGACTCAAAATCTGCTTGAGATCAGATGCTTGTCCCAATTTCCAAAGTGCTGAGATCAGCTGGCGAGTTTTTTCCTTGCCGATAACTGGCTCAGCAAGACTCGTAAACTTTTGCTCTAAATTAGCGTCGCTCATCGGATTTTCTAAAGAGCCAATCGCGTTTTCTACATAGACGTGCACCTCTTTGCCATTTTTGAGGAAGGCCTTAACGTCAACCGATGCTTCGCGAATAGCGGTATCTGTCGTAGCGTTGACTTTAGCGCGCAATGCAACTACATCGGGGCGATTGACAATTTCGTCAGCATATTCACCCTCGCCTGCTTGGCCAAAAATAAGGTCAACCGCGCAGCCATGGTACACGCTAAATTTACCCTCTAATCCATCTTTAGGGGGTTTTTTGCCAGTCAGTTCGAGAACGAGGGGGTGTACGCGTAATTCAATACGTTCTACATCTTCTGCTTTAACGCCTTGAGCACGCAACTGGGCACAAGCGTCAATTGCAGGGTGAATCACGATGCCACAAGTAAAAGGTTTGTATGTATTGAGAGAAATTTCGAACGATTTACCTAGGGCGCGGTCAATCTTTGCCCAATCGCATTTCGTTGAAACGGATTGCATATAGCCGCGACCGGCCTCCAATGCTTTCAGGCTGGCGGTAAAACCATGTTTGGCGAGTAAAGCAGACAGTTGTCCTGCTCTAGCAGCGCCACCAGGGTGGAAGGGTTTTGTCATGGTTCCAAACTGCTCACGCATACCGACTGGCTGTGAAGCAGCGATGCCCAAAGCCATGGTTGTTTTCTGAACATCAAGGCCCATTAAGCGTGAGCATGCAGTGGCCGATCCGAGCATGCCAGTTGAGCCTGTAATGTGCCAGCCACGATGGTAGTGATCTGGATACATGGCATTGCCTACACAACAAGCAACATTAATTCCGAGAATGAGTGAGTTGATGATTTGGCGGCCGTTTGCATTGATATGTTCACCTAATGCCAGGATGGCTGAGGCAACTGGCCCTGCTGGGTGAATCACCGTTTTGGGATGCGTATCGTCGAAATCGAACGTGTGAGAGCTGATGCCATTAATTAAGGCTGCGCCCCCCCATATCCACTTTGTCCTTACGACCTAAAATGCTGGCTTGGGGAGCTGGCTGAAACTCACGGATTACCGCAAGCGAGGATTCCACGCTTTCATGATTTGCAGCACCGATTGCACAACCCAACCAATTTAAAAAGGTGCGATGCGCTTCATGTCCAACTTCTGGGCCCCAGCCCTGACTAGGGTGG
Organism: uncultured Polynucleobacter sp.; assembly: GCA_964643245.1. Taxonomy (GTDB): domain Bacteria; phylum Pseudomonadota; class Gammaproteobacteria; order Burkholderiales; family Burkholderiaceae; genus Polynucleobacter. The sequence continues at coordinate 1,356 of CAZXSX010000099.1, read as the reverse complement.
GATGCAACAAACTCAGCGAGTATTTTTGTAACGGGTGGAGCATTTAAATCAGCTGCTGCGGCAATTGCGTGTGACATACAAATTCCTGATGGTTTTAGTGATGAATGATTGAAGCGTAATTTATTCAATTTCGAGATGGCGATCCTTGGCAACTTTTGCCCAGCGTGCAATATCTTCCTTAATGTAAGCGGCAAATTGTGGGGGTGTCATGGGCATAAGCGTCATTGCCTCGCTTGTCATTTTTTCAGAGAAGTCGGGAAGCGCGAGGATCTTGTTTAATTCCACATTTAGTTTAGTCACGATTGCTGGCGGCATATTTGCAGGACCAACTACACCGTACCACTGCTGACCATCAAAGCCGCTGTAGTCTAGTTCTTTAAAGGTGGGTATGTTAGGGGCTGCAGAGCTTCGTTTGCCACCAGTTACTGCAAGACCACGCACACGATTGGTGTTGATATAGGGTAAGCGGCAAAGAGGGTGGGGAACATTGCCTGGGTCTGGCCGGCAAGCAGATCGGCGTAGGCGGGGCCCACGCCACGGTAAGGGACGTGCACCATGAAAATTCCAGCAGCTAGCTTTAATTGCTCCATGTCAAGGTGGGTAAGGGTTCCTGGGCCAGCGGAGCCATAACTCAATTTGGCTGGATTCTTTTTAGCGTAATCAATAAATTCTTTAAAATTTTTTAATCGGCAACTCAGGATTGGTGATCAATACATTTGGTGTTGCACCAATCATGCCGATTGGTGAGAAATCTTTTATTGCGTCATAAGGTAAGCGATGCACCGCTGGATTTGTGCCGTGCGTGCCGACATAAGCGATCATTAGGGTATAGCCATCAGCCGGCGCTTTTGTGGTTGCTTGAGATGCAATTGCGCTACCCCCGCCACCCATATTTTCTACGACAACTGCTTGCCCAAGTGAGCGCGATAGTCGTTCTGCAACCGCACGTGCGATATTATCCAAGCCGCCACCAGCAGCAACTGGAGCGATCAGCTTAATGGGTTTAGTTGGGTAGGCTGGTGTCTGCGCAAAAATTTCTAGACTGATTGTTAGGGCAATCAAGCTTAAGAAAAAAGACGAAAAAATCGACTTATGCCGATACGTATATTTAGACATGTCTCAGGTCCAAGTTATTGTTATAGTTAGTGGTTTACTGCTAATTCAGAAGTTTACTATCGATGCAGTTTGTTGCTTGGCACCATATTTTTTAGGCGCTTTTTGGCTTTCTGCGTATGAAACGCTCAATGGGAATCGATTCAAGATTTGGCTCAAGGGCCTCCCGATGATCAAAAACAAAACAGCCACCCGCTTGAACTGACCCCCTTGGTTGGACGCCATATCCAACCAAGGGGGTTT
>CAZXSX010000098.1:0-5249 GCA_964643245.1 uncultured Polynucleobacter sp. | reverse complement strand
CATTTAAGAACTGAGTGAATTCAGATTGATATCTAGCCATAGTATTTCCTAAAATGCTCAATAAAATCAATAACTTATTGAATTAATTACAAAAGTTATCTGTGGACTACGACCACCATTATAGGTGCTTTTTAGGCCTATTTTTACAAGTTTGCGGCCAACAAAGCCTCAATTTGAGGGGCTTCAACCCTGGTCATGAGGTGCTCATAAGCCTTGATGGGAGTCTTGCTGGAAAGGGGGGCGCTGATATCGCCCCAAGATTGAGGGGCTAAAGATAGAAAATCCTCAACGCCGGCGGCAACCTTTGGAATCACAGGCTTTAGGTAGATGCTGAGCATGCGGAAGGCTTCCAATGTAACGCTGCAGACATTTTGTAAGTCCGCTTCGCGAGTGGGATCTTTGGCGATTTCCCAAGGCTTATTTTCATCCACAAAACCATTAACCTTGTCGGCTAATTCCATGATGAGGCGTAGTGCTTTTGCATATTCGCGTGATTCATAAAGTGCGGCAACTTTTTCACTATTCGCAGCAATTTCTTTCAGTAATGGATTGTTCATGGCCTCATCTGTGACCAATCCATTAAATCGTTTCACCAAAAAACCTGCGCTACGACTAGCAATGTTGATGTACTTGCCCAATAAATCACTATTAACTCGTGCAACAAAATCTTGAAGATTTAAATCTAAATCTTCCATACTGTCGTTCAATTTGGTTGCAAAGTAATAGCGGAACCACTCGGGATTAAAGCCACACTCAATCACACTATTTGCAGAAATTAAAGTGCCGCGGGACTTACTCATTTTCTCGCCGTCAACGGTCAAGAAGCCATGAGCAAATACATTCGTGGGAGTGCGATAGCCTGCAAATTGCAATGTAGCTGGCCAGAATAGAGTGTGGAAATACAGAATATCTTTGCCAATGAAGTGGTATTGCTCTGTGGTCGTATCTGGCTTAACCCATTCATCAAAGTTAAGACCTTTAGCCTTGCAGTAATTGAGGAAGCTGGCGTAATAACCTATTGGTGCATCTAGCCATACATAGAAGTATTTGCCAGGCGCATCGGGGATTTCAAAGCCGAAGTAGGGCGCATCGCGGGAGATGTCCCAGTCACCGAGCTTGCTTTCACCGGACGTACCAACCCACTCCTTCATTTTATTGCGAGCTTCAGGTTGGAGTGGCGTTTTAACTTGAGTCCACTCGCGCAAAAATGCTTCGCAACGAGGATCTGATAATTTAAAGAAATAGTGATCCGAAATCTTTTTGATGGGTGTTGCGCCACTAACTACTGAAAATGGATTTTTAAGATCGGTTGGTGAATACGTTGCACCACATTTTTCACAATTGTCACCATATTGATCCTTTGCGCCACACTTAGGGCATTCGCCTTTAATAAAGCGATCTGGCAAAAACATTTCTTTGACGGGATCGTAAGCTTGTTCAATCGCACGTTTTTCGATTAAGCCCGCATCACGAAGCTTGATGTAAATGCTTTGCGCTAAGGTTTCATTCTCGGGGCTATCGGTGGTGTAGTAGTTGTCAAATGAAATTAGGAAGTGATCAAAATCTCTTTTGTGTTCTTTCCAAACATTCGCAATGAGCTCCTTGGGGGTAAGCCCCTCTTTTTCTGCGCGCAACATAATAGGGGTGCCATGGGTATCGTCAGCACCAACATAGTGAACCTCGTGACCGCGCATCCGCTGAAAGCGCACCCAAATATCAGTCTGGATGTATTCCACTAAATGGCCAATATGGATCTGACCATTGGCGTACGGCAGGGCGGAGGTAACCAGGAGGCGACGCTGAGTGTTGCTCATGTAAAGCGGTCTTTAATCAGAAATATTAAGGTTTAATTTGTATCTAAACTGCAATTATGCGGGTTTGAGCAGTAATTTTAGTCTGCGGTTAAAGTTAAAACCCAATTCATATCGATGATAAGTCTCGATAAAATTGTTTTTCAACCCCTTTAGAAGGCGCTCAATGTCAGGAGTGGTGGCTAAACCAAGCATACAAATGTCTAATGCCTCAGTGCCGTTAGTGCACGAGGTTGAGATATTGGACGAGGCTGGGCGGACCAAGCTAACGCATATTCCAGGGGAGCGTCCTCTAACGATCTATCTTGATAAGCGCGAAGTCGTTACCTTGATGACCTTGGGGAGCGCCCCAGAGGCTCTAGTCTTGGGCTATCTACGGAACCAGCGTTTGGTCGAGTCACCAGATGATATTGAGAGTATCCAGGTTGATTGGGAGACGGATCGGCCGCGGTAAAAACGCGTCGCAGCACCATAGATATTGACGCCCTAACGAGTAAGAGGGTGGTCACTACGGGATGTGGTCAGGGCACTATGTTTGGTGGTCTGATGGAGGAAATGTCGGAGATTCGGTTGCCCGACGGCCCCAAGCTGAGTCAAGAGGCGATTATTGCTTTGGTAGATGCTATCCGAGTGCACGATACGATCTATAAGAAATCTGGATCGGTGCATGCGTGTGCCGTATTTGAGCGAGAGGGCGAACATGGTGTGAAGTTACTTCACTTCATTGAAGATGTTGGACGTCATAACGCTGTGGACTCGATCTCAGGCCTCATGTGGCTGGCAAATAAACCGGGCAAAGAGCTCATTTACTACGGGGCGCCTAACCTCTGAGATGGTGATTAAAGGCGCGCAGATGGGTATTCCATTCTTGCTCACTCGGTCAGGCGTAACCCTCATGGGATTGGAGTTGGCTCGCAAAACCAACTTGACCATCCTCTCCCGTTGCTCAGGCAAACATTTCGAGATCTACAACGCCCCAGAAGCGGGTCGTTTTTACCCAAAAATCCAATAATTTCGTGGGTAGCGGGGTTAAGGTTTTACAATTCGTCCATGACTATTAAATCTGACCACTGGATCCGCCGCATGGGCGAGCAAGGCATGATCAGCCCATTTGAACCTGGGCAAATTCGCCAAGACGCTGCTGGCAACAAAATCGTGAGCTATGGCACTTCAAGCTATGGCTATGACATTCGTTGCGCAGACGAATTCAAGATCTTCACGAATATCAATAGCACAATTGTTGATCCAAAGAATTTTGATGAGCAATCGTTTGTTGATTTTAAGGGCGATGTTTGTATCATTCCACCAAACTCCTTTGCTTTGGCGAGAACCGTGGAGTATTTCAAGATTCCACGTAACGTATTAACGGTTTGCGTTGGTAAAAGTACTTATGCGCGATGCGGCATTATTGTGAATGTGACTCCATTTGAGCCGGAGTGGGAAGGTTACGTGACTCTAGAGTTTTCGAACACCACACCGTTGCCTGCCAAAATTTATGCAGGGGAAGGTTGCGCACAGGTTCTCTTCTTCGAGAGCGATGAGGTGTGTGGCACCTCTTACAAAGATCGCGGTGGCAAGTATCAAGGCCAGCGGGGCGTTACTCTGCCCAAGACCTAATCTGTACAGTAGTGCGCAAATTTCCGTTTAGCCGCCGTCCTGTGCGGATTAATTTAGACGAATATCGCGCTACCCTCTCGCGCACAGAGATGGCGAGTCCCGAAAATAATTTTTACCACTGGTTATTGGGTACTAGCTGGGCAAAGTTCTTACTACTCGCCGTCTTTGTCTACCTCTCCACCAATCTCCTGTTTGCCTTTGCCTACCTTGCTTGTGGCGAAGGAGCAATTACACATGCTCAGCCTGGTTCCTTGCTTGATGTGTTTTTCTTCAGTGTGCAAACGATGGCAACGATTGGTTACGGTCGCATGACTCCCGTAGGTCACTGGGCGAATGCGATTGTCACCTTTGAAGCATTCTTTGGCATCGTTACTCTGCTTTGACTATGGGTTTGGCATTTGCTCGTTTTACACGTCCTACAGCGGGTGTGCGCTTTTCCAAGGTGGCAGTCGTTGGTAGTCGCGACGGTGTTCAAACATTTAAGTTCAGAGTCGCCAATGACCGCAGTTCCCATATAGTGGAGGCGCAATTGCGTCTTTGGTTAATTGCCGAAAGTATGACTTCAGAGGGTGAGCGCTATCGTCGCTCCGTGGAGTTACCGTTACATCGCTCAGAAAGCTCCGTTTTCTCATTAACCTGGACCGCAATGCACAGTGTTGAGGAGGCTAGCGCTCTTAAGGAGTATCTTGGTAATACGGCGATTGAGCGGCAGTGGCATCTCCTGATCACCTTTACGGGCCACCACGAGAGTCTTGCTAACCAGGTTTATGCCCGTCATGTTCACTTACCAAGAGATGTGCAGCAAAATGCGTCTTTTGTCGATATTGTCACAGTCCCGCCAGATGGTGGCCGTATTATTGATTTAGCCAATTTTGATAAGTGGATTCCGAGCGCATCGGATAAGCAAGCAGGGGAGTTTTTATGAAATTTCGTTTTCCTATCATCATCATTGATGAAGACTTCCGCTCCGAAAATATTTCGGGTTCCGGTATTCGCGACCTTGCTGAGGCAATTGAAAATGAAGGCATGGAAGTCATCGGCTTGACTAGCTATGGTGATCTCACTTCATTTGCACAACAAGCCTCTCGTGCATCGACATTTATCGTTTCGATTGATGATGAAGAGTTTGTATCGGATTCCGAAGATCATGATCTTCCTGCATTAAACAACTTGCGTGCTTTTATTACTGAAGTGCGCAAACGGAATGAGGATATTCCGATTTTCTTGTATGGTGAGACCCGTACCTCACGCCATATGCCAAATGACATCTTGCGCGAATTGCATGGCTTTATTCATATGAATGAAGACACTCCAGAATTTGTAGCGCGTCACATTATTCGTGAAGCAAAGGTCTATCTCGATTCATTGGCGCCACCATTCTTTCGTGCACTAACCAATTACGCCTCTGAAGGCTCATATTCATGGCATTGCCCAGGCCACTCTGGTGGCGTTGCTTTCCTAAAGAGCCCTGTTGGCCGCATGTTTCATCAATTCTTTGGTGAGAATATGTTGCGCGCAGACGTTTGTAATGCCGTCGAAGAATTGGGTCAGCTCCTAGACCATACGGGTCCTGTATTGCAAAGCGAACGCAATGCGGCACGCATATTTAATGCCGATCACTTGTTTTTTGTTACCAATGGCACATCAACCTCAAATAAGATTGTCTGGCACTCTACCGTAGCACCAGGCGATGTGGTTTTGGTTGATCGTAATTGCCACAAGTCTGTCATCCACTCGATCACGATGATGGGTGCTATTCCCATTTTTCTGATGCCGACCCGCAATCACTACGGCATCATCGGGCCGATCCCACTCGACGAG
>CAZXSX010000097.1:0-5301 GCA_964643245.1 uncultured Polynucleobacter sp. | reverse complement strand
AGCCAAACTGGTCCAAAGCCCATGGAGCATGTTCACGCGAACTACCGCAACCAAAATTTTTGCGCGCCAACAAAATGCCGGCGCCTTTGTAACGAGGTTGATTCAAAACAAAATCGGGATTAATAGGCCGGGTGCTGCAATCTTGACCAGGTTCACCATGGTCTAGGTAGCGCCATTCATCAAATAAATTTTGACCAAAGCCAGTCTTTTTAATTGATTTTAAAAACTGCTTTGGAATGATGGCATCGGTATCCACGTTTTCGCGATTTAACGGAGCAACTACACCTTTGTATACCGTAAATTTTTCCATGATGCGAACTTCGACTCTATAGGTAATTTTTATTTAACTGGGGTAACGACAACGCCTTTACCTTGTGTTTGCGATTGATTTTGTTGAGTTGGTTTTGCTCCAGATCCGCCCATCGAGCTCCCCATGGTCTGCAAATCTTTTCCCATGCCTTCAAGCGTGCTACTGCATACAGCAATCACCAGACCGACAACTCCAACAATAGTTAATCGAGCAATCAACGATACAGGAGAAAATTTCATCTATATATCCTTATGAAATCTTACGAACGTCAACAAAGTGTCCCTCGATCGCAGCAGCAGCCATCGCTGGGCTCACCAAGTGGGTACGACCACCATTACCCTGACGTCCTTCAAGGTTTCGGTTAGAGGTTGACGCACAACGCTCTCCGGGTTCCAAGCGGTCGGCATTCATTGCCAAACACATGGAGCAACCTGGCTCACGCCATTCAAAGCCAGCCGCCTTAAAAATACGATCCAAGCCTTCACGCTCTGCCTGAGCCTTTACCAAACCAGAGCCAGGAACGACTAACGCCAACTTAATATTAGGTGCCGCCTTCTTACCAATTCGGTCCACCACTTTCGCGGCAGCACGAATATCCTCAATACGGCTGTTAGTGCATGAACCAATGAACACTTTATCAACAGCAATACTGCTTAACGGGGTATTCGGAACCAAATTCATGTATTCCAAAGCGCGCTCAATCGCTGAACGTTTGTTTGGATCGCGTTCTTTTTCTGGATCAGGCACTCGTCCATCAATGGAGAGCACCATCTCGGGTGAGGTTCCCCAAGTAACCTGCGGCGCAATTTCTTCAGCACGCAACTCAACAACTGCATCAAACTTGGCATCCGGATCGGAGTGCAAAGTTCTCCAATATTGAAGGGCTTGCAACAATGCCGGTCCCTTGGGCGCATACGGACGACCCTGAACATATTCAATTGTGGTTTCATCAACCGCCACTAAACCCGAGCGTGCACCGGCTTCAATCACCATATTGCACAAGGTCATACGACCTTCCATCGACAGATTCCGAATGGCTTCGCCAGCAAACTCAATGGTGTAGCCAGTGCCGCCTGCCGTACCAATCTTGCCAATGACGGCCAAAACAATATCTTTGGCAGAGGCGCCTGGTTGTAAACGGCCATTGACGCGCACCAACATGTTTTTGCTCTTTTTCATAAGCAAAGTTTGGGTAGCCAATACATGCTCTACTTCGGATGTGCCGATACCAAAAGCTAGTGCACCAAAAGCACCGTGCGTACTAGTATGAGAGTCACCACACACCACTGTCATGCCAGGCAAAGTAACGCCCTGCTCTGGACCAATAACATGCACAATCCCTTGGCGGGCATCGTTCATTTTGTATTGCGTAATGCCAAATGCATCGCAGTTCTGATCAAGCGTATCGACCTGCAACTTCGAGATTGGGTCTGCAATTCCTTGCGAGCGATCAGTTGTGGGCACATTGTGGTCGGATACCGCCAGATTGGCAGAGATACGCCAAACTGGACGGCCAGCCAAATTTAACCCCTCAAATGCTTGCGGGCTAGTTACCTCATGCAGCAGTTGGCGATCAATATAGATCGTAGCTGTGCCATCCTCTTCTGAGTAAACAACGTGGTCATCCCACAATTTGTCATAAAGCGTACGAGACATAAGAGACCTTAAAACCTTTATTTACGAACAGAGATATTTGATACCTTGCGTGAAGTTTCACCAACGTACAACTGACGTGGACGTCCAATCTTGTACTCTGGGTCTGTAATCATCTCTTCCCATTGAGCAATCCAACCTACTGTTCTAGCCAAGGCAAAGATACAGGTAAACATTTCCGTTGAAATACCCAAAGCGCGCTGAACAATACCAGAGTAGAAGTCGACGTTTGGATATAGCTTACGACTAACAAAATAGTCGTCTTCCAAAGCAATCTTCTCAAGTGTCATTGCTAACTTGAATAACGGATCATCTTGCAGACCAAGTTCATTCAATACTTCGTAGCATGTCTCACGCATCAATTTAACGCGTGGGTCGAAGTTTTTGTATACGCGGTGACCAAAGCCCATCAAACGCACACCAGAATTCTTATCTTTTACTTGGGCGATAAATTCATGAATCTTTTCAACGCCGCCTTGAGCTTGAATTTCATTTAACATCTGCAAGCAGGCTTCGTTTGCACCACCGTGCGCAGGTCCCCAGAGGCAAGCAATACCAGCAGAAATCGCCGCAAACGGATTTGTGCCTGAAGAACCACACAAACGCACGGTTGAAGTTGAGGCATTTTGCTCGTGATCTGCATGCAATGTGAAGATGCGATCCAAAGCACGGACCAATACTGGGTTTACCTTGTACTCTTCACATGGAGTTGCAAACATCATGCGCATAAAGTTTGCAGTGTAGGACAAGGAGTTATCTGGATAGACAAATGGTTGTCCAACGGAATATTTATAAGCCATTGCTACCAAGGTAGGCATCTTCGCAATTAAGCGAATCTGCGCAACTTCACGTGCATACGCATCGCTGTAATCAATCTCATCATGATAAAATGCAGCCATCACGCCAACCAAACCAGTCAGCACTGACATTGGGTGCGCATCACGGCGGAAACCGCGCAAGAAGAATTGCATTTGCTCATGAACCATGGTATGGTGCATGAGCATGTTTTCAAAATCCTTCTTATCCTTTTCATTTGGCAATTCGCCATTGATTAAGAGATAACAAACCTCCAAGAAGTCACAGTTACCAGCCAGATCCTCAATGGGGTAGCCGCGATAAAGCAACTCGCCCTTATCGCCATCAATATAGGTAATTTTGCTGTTGCACGAGGCCGTAGAAAGGAAGCCGGAATCGTAAGTGAACTTACCAGTCTGACCATAGAGCTTGCGAATGTCGATCACATCAGGACCTACTGTCCCTTTGTAAATTGGCAGATCAATATCTGGTGTGCCATCCGAAAACGAGAGTTTTGCCTTGATGTCCGATTCAATCATTTCTAATCCTTAGTCATTCAAAATTATGATTAATACACTATTCGCTCACACGCTTACACAGCAACTGCACCATGCTGATTTATTTCTCTCTCAGCTTTTGAAGTACTGCTTTAAGGGAATCTGACTGCATTTCCTTTTCCATCCCGACTATTGCATCTTTTCGGCCGATCAATAAATCCATAAGATCGTTATCACTTAAAGCCAATAGCTGGCTCAATACTTTTCCTTCCTCTACGCTTAACTGAGCACCATATCGCTCAAAGAAACGCTGCAGAATTAAGTCGTTCTCCAGCAAGCCCCTCCGGGCATCGCTCTTTAAACGATATAACTCTGCATTGCCGAGGGTCATACTGCCCTGCGAACCATCAACTCCTTAATCTTGCCAATCGCCTTAGTTGGATTCAAATGCTTAGGACAGACGTCCACGCAATTCATGATGGTATGGCAACGGAACAAACGGTACGGATCCTCAAGGTTGTCCAAACGACGCGCAGTTTCTTCATCGCGACTATCCGCAATAAAGCGATAGGCTTGCAACAAACCTGCAGGTCCAACGAACTTATCTGGATTCCACCAGAATGAAGGGCATGAAGTGGAGCATAAAGCACACAAGATGCACTCATACAAACCGTTCAACTCTTCACGTTCCTCAGGACTCTGGAGACGCTCTTTTTCGGGAGGTGGATTGTCATTTACCAAATACGGCTTGATGGACAAGTATTGCTTGAAGAACAACGTCATGTCGACAATCAAATCACGCACCACTGGCAAGCCAGGCAAAGGACGCAAGGTAATGACTTTTGGCAACGTCAACATATTGGTTAAACAGGCCAAACCATTTTTACTGTTGATATTCATCGCATCTGAACCACACACGCCTTCACGACAAGAGCGACGATAGGAAATCGTTTCATCTTGCTTCTTTAGTGAGACCAGTGCATCCAACAGCATACGCTCGCCTTTGAGCTCAAGCTCATAACGCTGCATGCGTGGCGCTGCATCGACATCTGGATCGTAACGATAAATTTCAAATATACGGGTATCACTCATTCTCTATCTCTCTTGCTTAGAAAGTACGTTCTTTTGGAGGAACTGAATCAACAGTCAATGATTTCAATTGGACTGGTTTATAGTCCAAACGATTGCCTTCGCTATACCAAAGAGTGTGCTTCATCCAATTATCATCATCGCGATGCGGATGGTCGTCATGCGAGTGAGCGCCACGACTTTCTTTACGAGCTGCCGCAGAAGTCATGGTTGCGTTTGCAGTCTCAACCAAGTTGGCCACCTCAAGAGCTTCAATCCGTGCGGTATTGAAAATCTCGGACTTATCTTTAACCCATAAGTGCTTCGCACGTGCTGTCAACTTCGCCATTTGACGAACACCTTCGTCCATCAATTCTTGGTTGCGGAACACGCCAGCGTATTTCTGCATGCACTTACGAATATCGTTAGCAATATCTTGTGCATACTCACCAGAGGTGGAGTTATCCAGCTTGGCAATACGCTCGAGAGTTTGCTGGCCGGCATTCTTTGGCAATGGCTTGAATTCTCGATTCTTGAGGTCCAAGGCAACGATGTGGTTGCCTGCCGCACGACCGAATACCAAGAGATCGAGCAAGGAATTGGTACCTAAGCGGTTTGCGCCGTGTACAGAAACGCAAGAGCACTCGCCGATTGCATACAAACCATTAATCACTTCATTGTGCTTACCATTGGCTGGCACAACAACTTGACCATTAATGTTCGTTGGAATGCCGCCCATCTGATAGTGAATGGTTGGTACAACTGGAATTGGTTCTTTGGTGACATCAACGTTCGCAAAGTTAATGCCAATCTCATACACAGAAGGTAAACGCTTCATGATGGTATCGGCACCAATGTGTGTCAGGTCGAGCACCACATAATCACCATTAGGGCCACAACCGCGCCCTTCTTTAATCTCTTGGCCCATTGAACGGGATACGAAGTCGCGTGGAGCCAAATCTTTCAAAGTTGGCGCGT
>CAZXSX010000096.1:0-5449 GCA_964643245.1 uncultured Polynucleobacter sp. | reverse complement strand
CAAAAGAAAAGCCCGCATCTGCGGGCTTCTTGTTATCTACTAGCTAAACTAGTGACTTACTTCTTAGGAGTTACGAAACCAATTGCGGTGTCATCAACAAACTCCACGATCACATCATCGCCAGCCTTAAATTTCTCAAGACCAAGCACAGCTAGATCTACTTTTACTTTTCGCTTTTCGCCATTAGGCATTGTGAAAGTCACAATACGAGTTTTTTGATCAATTGTTGAGATCTTCACAGTTGCATAAATAGTATCGGTTGTCTCTTCAAATGGCTTAGCAGATCCTTTGCCAGCAATCGTTGCTGTACGCCCACCAGAAACACCTGGCTTCGCATCTTTTGGAGCTGCCGTTAAGCCCACTGCGATCGCTTGAGCATGCTCAACCAAAAACACATCACCCTTTTTAACTTTATCTAAATCATTGACTGATTTAGCAACGTTCATCTGAGCCAAATTACCATTGGCATCCTTTAGCACCACAATACGCTTCTTCACATCTACAGAATCTAGGGTTGCGCTGAGAACGACAACCTCGGCTGCCAATGGCAACATTTTAGCTGGCATCTGAGCAAAAACAGACGATGCGCAGGCAATTCCAACAGCGGCAAATAAACTAGCAAGCAATGATTTCTTCAAGATAACCCCTAAATAAGGGGGTTTGGATAAAACAGAATGGAACGCTGTATGCGTCTCCAGTCCATTGTAACCATGGCCAATTTCGTTTGGATGGCTTATTTGTTACATTAGAGGAAGGGATTCATCTATCACTCTTGTTTGATCTAAACCATTGAAAAATTTAGACGTTTTGCTTTTGCCTTGGAAGAAAGCTTTCAGCGAGGCATTTTCCATTCGTAAAACCGTCTTTATCGATGAACAAAATGTTCCTGAAGAGCTTGAGCTAGACGAATACGACCCCCAAGCGCTTCACGCCCTCGCCAAGTTTGGTATGCAATTCGTTGGCACAGCAAGATTGGTTGATTTGGGTAATGGACAAGCTCAGATTGGGCGTATGGCGGTGTTAGCACAATATCGCAATCAAGGATTTGGTAAGCAAATATTGGAGGGGTTGATATGGGCTGCTAAGGAGAAAGGTATTTCCAGCATAATTTTGCATTCCCAAGTAAGCGCCATGCCGTTCTATGAAAAGCTTGGATTTATAGCGCAAGGGCCCATCTACAATGAAGCCAACATACCGCATCGTAATATGATGCTGGTATTAACAAAAGCGCCCGATAACCCATGACTTCCACCCCATCCAAGACTTCCCTCAGTGACTTTATTTATGTTCATCGTGTTTGCCACTCCGATACCGATGCAGCTGGATTTGTGTATCACGGCCGTTATCTCGAAATCTTTGAACGCAGTCGTGCTGAATGGCTGGCGCAATACAACTTAAACCCAACAAAACTCATAAACGAGCACAACATTGTGATGCCCGTTCGCGAGCTGACAATGAACTTTTACAAACCCGGTCGCTTAGACGATATTTTGTACATTGATCAGGTGATTGAGCACCGCGGACGTACCCAGGTAACGGTCAAACAAACAGCCCAGAGAAAACTTCCTGACAATAAAGAGCTGCAAGTGATTGCCAGCGCGACATTACACATTGTCTGCGTTGATACCATAACATTAAAGCCCAAGGCCTGGCCTGAGTGGTTCTTTCCAGCAAAGTAACTCCAGAATACATAATGCCCGACGGAAAATTACTCACCTTTATAAAAGAGCTCAGCGTATTGCTAGAGCAACACCCTAGCGAAGATATTATTTTTACGAGGGGCAAAAAACTTTTGGAGAACCCGATTGCGGTTGACGATTGGCTGCCAGAAAAATTTACCAAACCGCATCCCCAATACTATCAGCAATACCTTCTTTATGCCGATCCCTTGGATCGCTTTTCAATTGTGAGTTTTGTTTGGGGCCCAGGCCAAAAAACGCCTATTCACAACCACACGGTTTGGGGCATGGTTGGACAGTTGAGCGGAGAGGAAAAAGGTACGCCCTATTACCGTCAACCTGATGGCAGTTTTAAACCCGGTGCGACATCTATCTCTTTACCAAGTTATGTTGATACTGTCTCCCCTGCAACTCACGACATACACATGGTCGAAAATAATCTTCCGGCCCAAACCTCGATCAGTATTCATGTATATGGCGGCAATATTGGCAAAATTCAGCGCTCGGTTTTTGATCCGATCACGGGAGCTGAAAAATCGTTTGTATCAGGATATGCCAATACTTTGGTTCCCAACCTCTGGAAATCAGTCTAACTATTCTTTAACTAGCTCATCATGACCACCCAAACCCACTCCGCTGAGTCTACCGAACCACGCTTGACCTCACTATCCCACGGTGGTGGTTGCGGCTGCAAAATTGCCCCAGGGGTGCTCTCTGAGATTCTTAAAAATGTCCCACAATTACCGTTTCCGAAAGAACTCTTAATTGGCATTGAAACTTCAGATGATGATGCTGCTGTTTATCAAATTAACGAGTCACAGGCGATTGTTGCTACTACCGACTTTTTTATGCCCATCGTCGATGATCCATTTGACTTTGGCAAGATTGCGGCAACGAATGCCATTAGCGATATCTATGCGATGGGTGGCACTCCTTTATTTGCTCTAGCTCTAGTCGGGATGCCCATTAAGGTTCTATCAAATAAAACCATTGCACGCATCCTAGAGGGTGGCGCAGAGGCGTGTCGCAGTGCTGGCATTCCGATTGCTGGTGGTCATACGATTGATTCAGTAGAGCCAATATATGGCTTAGTCGCAATTGGTCTCATTGACCCAAAACAAGTCAAAAGTAATGCAAGCGCTAAACCGGGCGATGTATTAATTTTAGGCAAACCACTTGGTGTTGGGATTCTGTCGGCCGCACTGAAAAAAGACAGGTTGGGGCCAGATGGCTATCGGGAAATGATTTCAAATACCACCAAGCTCAATGCAGCAGGACCTGATTTGGCTAAACTTCCTGGAGTACATGCGTTAACCGATGTAACTGGCTTTGGTTTAGCTGGCCATACCTTAGAGTTGGCGCGCGGCTCAAATTGCACAGCACACATTGATTGGAGTCAAGTACCCCTTCTCTCGAATGTGCAGAACCTAGCTGATGAAGGCATTATTACTGGAGCCTCTGATCGAAATTGGCTTAGCTATGGGGATGAAGTTGGAGTTCCAGAGAACTTCACAGCGTCACAGCGAGCATTATTGACGGATCCGCAAACCAGCGGCGGCCTTTTGGTTTCTTGTAGTCCAGATAGCGTCTTAGAAGTACTGAATATTTTTAATCAGCATCACCTCTTAGGCGCCCGCGTTATTGGTCAGATAAGTAAACGACAAGGCAAACCGCTTGTGGTTTCCTAAGCACATCAATTTATTGAGCATTAAATACGCTTGAAAAATCCGGCTGCCCATTACCTGCTTTACCGTGGGCTTCATAAAGTTGTTGTGCCAATTTCGCCAATGGCACGCTCGCCTGTAAGGCTTGTGCATTTTCTGTTGCCAAGCCCATGTCTTTGAGCATTAGGTCTACACCAAAACCACCGGTATACCCCCTAGAGGCAGGCACATTCTCCATCACACCAGGGCAAGGATTGTAAAGTTCTAGCGCCCAGTTACGGCCTGAACTTTTTGACATGATGTCTGAGAGAACTTTTAGATCTAAACCATTTACGATTCCCAAACGCAATGCTTCGCAAGTTCCAAGCATCTGAATCCCCGAGAGCATGTTGTTGCAAACCTTGACGGTTTGCCCAGCTCCATTTCCACCAGCGTGAAAAATATTTTTACCCATTTTTTCCAAGATGGGACGAATGCATTCAACCACTGCCTGCTCGCCACCCACCATGAACGCAGAGTGCCGGCTTGAGCGCCTGCTGCACCACCTGACACTGGGGGGCATCGACCATCGCAAATCCTTTTGATTTGGCCGCACTTGCTACATCTTGCGCTACCTCAAATCGTTGAGCAATCAATGAATACGGTTTTTGGGTCGGCGCTAGCTAATAGGCCTGATTCACCGAGATATAAACCCTCGACGTGCTTTGAGGCGGGCAACATCGTAATCACTACATCGGCATTCATAGCGGCAGCATTCGCATTGGTCGTCACCTTGCCCCCAGCAGCAATGAACGCATCCAATTGGCTCTGCACTAAATCAAATCCAATTACCTCATAGCCTGCTTTTAGTAAATTAATTGCCATTGGCAAACCCATATTACCCAGACCGATAAATCCGATATTCATACTGTCTCCATCATTTAATTTTTTCGTGATGCTAAATACCTAACGCCTTCTGGTCCATACCATTCTGCATGCGTTTCTTCGAAAGCCAATTGAAAAATATCCCCCTCAGTATACCGTTTTATAGCTCCTCGAGTCTCGATATCAATAAAACCATTTAGAACGAGCGCCCGCACGGCAAAGGGATGGGTATGATTTTAGATAACCATTGGGTGGTTGCTGGACCTCTACAGGATTGGGATATCCGGACTCTTGAAGTTCCTGTAAAAATTGAGCTTGATTCATGCATTAACTATAGCGCAGATATACACTCTTTTCATTAGCCTAATTTTGCGAGGAATTATGCCCGTTAAAGTCATCGGATTCATTGAGCTCCTAGATCAAACTGCGTTTGAGCAATACCGTAGTCACGTTGGTCAAACAGTAGCGCAGTACAAGGGAACGATTGCGCATCGCGGCGACGTTACTGAAATATTTTGGAATCAACTAGCCTGTAAACCCTTTAGCACATATGTAGAACTTCATTTCCCCAGTCAGGAAGACGCACAAGCTTGGGCTAACAGCCCTGAATACCAATCTCTCGTAGCCATTCGCAATCAAGCAATGAATCTCACACTCTTTAGCGTGGCTATCTAAAAGAAAAAGCCTAGCGGATTAGACTAGGCTTTTGATTGAATCGAGTCGGAATCACTTCTTCGCTTCCATTGCTTCTTTAGTAGCGGTAATTTCTTTACGACGCTCTTTGCAAGCACCCGCAATCTCTTACAAAGCCTTGCGTGCACGCGCTGCAGATGCCTTAATGCCTTTTTTCAATAAATTTTTCGTTTTCAGCTTTGTATGTTTCGAATGCAGCTAACAATGTTTCGTGTTGTGACATCTCGTCTCCCAATCATCAAATGAATATTCATAACTACAGCGAAATCAGTGTATCCCTATCGAAACCTCAGGAAATGGCCCTTTTTATCAGGGATAACTCTTAGAAGCACTCATTCGGCCAAAATGCTTTAATTAGACAAAACACCCTTGGAGACGTCAAAAATGCATAGAAATTGCCTATTTTAGTTTTTAATGGCCTCTTGCCCTATTCTTGCTCTCAGCGGGGGCTCAAAGCGCTTCCTGGCCTTCTCCCAATAAGCCCATTACCTTCAATCAACCCCTTTCCTCCCGGTGGTGCAGTTGACGCTTTTGGACGCCCTTTGGCCA
>CAZXSX010000095.1:0-5482 GCA_964643245.1 uncultured Polynucleobacter sp. | reverse complement strand
GAATAGAACACATACAGCGATGCATGAGCAAAGATCATGAAGGCAATCAAAATAAATCGAATTAGACCGATACCAAAGGCGCCCTGCAAAACAACTTCGGCATCAAGTCGGCTAAGCACTTTGTTTTGGAAGTAGAAAAATAAAACTTCAGCAGTTACACCTAAAGCCCAAAAAAGGCCAATTTGAAATTTATCGTAGCCAAGATTCGCTAAATACAAAGAATAGAACACATACAGCGATGCATGAGCAAAGATCATGAAAAACCCAGAGATTAGAAACCAACATACATCGGGGTTAAGTAAAACCACCATTAACTCGCCCTTTATCATTTTGCGTCGTTCCATCTTCGGTTCGTGCAAACTAAACGTGATGAGAGCCAAGGAAAACAATACGGCCACCTCGACATAGGGATAAAGTTCAATGCCTTTGCGCTGAAAGAGCTCGCCAGCAAGCAGCACCATGAAGATAAAGCCAATTGAACCCCAGAGCCGCAATCGACCATAGCGCTTATCAAATGAGTTGTCTTTATAAAGTGCATGGATGGTGGCTGTTTCGCCTAAGGGCATTTGGCTGCTCAAAATCGTGTGCAGCACAAACATCCATATAAAAAAACTGAAGTAACTCTGCAAATAGAAGATGCAAAGAAACACTAGGGCCGCTAAGCATGCGCAAACCCGAATGATTCCTATGCGGTTGGATAAATAATCTGAGAGCCATCCCCAGCTAAAAGGACCAACTATCCGGGTGATTTGCAGCATCGACATAAACATTGCAATTTCTAGAGCATTGAATCTTCGGTCCAGAAAATACAAGCTTGCGTAAGGTGAAACTAAGCCAACGTAAGCAAAATATAAAAAGAAAAAGGACCCGAAGGCCCAACGAAGCACCGGCGTCATTTCAGATCAATACACTAATCGCCTTGGGTGCCTGGTCGTGCGGCCGGGATAGGAGCAATACTCAGCTTCACATCACCACATTGCGCACGGTGACGCAATGCATGATCCATCAAAACCAAGGCGAGCATGGCCTCTGCAATCGGAGTTGCACGTATACCAACGCATGGATCATGTCGCCCCTTGGTTTGTACTGTAATTGGGTTGCCATTGAGGTCAATCGACTGCTTAGGACTCATGATGCTTGAGGTTGGCTTAATCGCGATCGACACGCGCAGGTCTTGTCCAGTCGAGATGCCGCCCAATGTGCCGCCTACATTATTGCTGGCAAAGCCATCCGGATAAAGCTCGTCACCGTGCTCACTGCCGCGCTGAGCAACGGATTGAAATCCTGCTCCAATCTCTACGCCCTTAACGGCGTTAATGCCCATCATGGCATGTGCAATATCGGCATCCAATTTGTCGAAAAGCGGCTCACCCAATCCAACAGGAACTTTGCGGGCTCGCACTTCGATACGGGCTCCGCAAGAATCCCACACTTTACGTAATTCATCCATATAACTTTCAAGCTGTGGAATGATTTGCGCATTGGGGGCAAAGAATGGATTTTGCTCAATCTGAGCAGCATCAATAAACGGAATTTCAATTTCGCCAAGCTGACTCATATAGCCATAAAACTCTGTGCCATATTGCTGATGCAACCATTTTTTGGCAATTGCAGCAGCAGCGACAACAGGAGCAGTTAGGCGGGCAGAAGAACGACCTCCACCTCGCGGATCACGCAGACCATCTTTATGGTGATAAGCATAGTCAGCATGACCTGGGCGGAATGTCTGCAAAATATCGCCGTAATCTTGACTGCGTTGATCGGTATTGCGAATTAATAGACCAATTGGGGCACCTGTCGTTTTGCCTTCAAACACGCCAGACAATATCTCAACCCTATCTTCTTCGTTGCGCTGGGTAACATGACGTGAGGTGCCAGGTTTGCGACGATCCAGATCCGTTTGAAGGTCTGCCTCACAAAGTGGCATGCCTGGAGGGCAACCGTCAACCACAGCCCCTATGGCAGGGCCGTGAGATTCACCAAAGGTGGTAACAGCGAAAAGAAGGCCTAAAGTATTTCCTGACATACCAGCATTATGGCATTTGTCAGGAATACCCGGCTAGAACGAGTTAATTGCTGGATTTCTCAGTTTCTTCAGGCCAGTCACGTATGTAGGCCTTTAACATGGTGTTTTCAAAATCTTGTGCTTCAACAACCGATTTTGCGACGTCGTAAAACGAGATTACGCCCATGAGCATTTTTTGATCCATTACTGGTAAATAACGTGCATGGTCAACCAACATCATGCGGCGCACCTCATCAATCTCCGTTTCCATATTGCAGGTTAGAGGCTTTTGATTCATAACGGAGCGTACTTGCAATCCATCCAATTTACCGTGGTGCTTTGCTAATGCTGAAATAACTTCACGGAAAGTCAGGATACCAACCAACTTTTCATATTCCATCACGACCAGAGAACCAATGTCATGTTCGCTCATTACGAGAACTGCAGTTTGCAACGCAGTATCTGGGGCAACCGTAAATAAAGTGCTGCCCTTTACGCGCAAAATGTCACGAACTTTCATAAGGTCTCCAAGCTATCAATTTATACCCCTCAATATAGACTCAAGCTAGCCTTGAATCAAGGGCTGTGAGATGCAATCTAGTAACGGATACCCTAATAACACCACTTCGAATGCTGGGTAAGTTTGCCACCATGACTGCCCCAGCCAGGGTGATCCACCAAGTCAGGTAGATCCAAAGGATCGCCAATGGGAAGATGGCAAATGCTCCATAGACGGTTTTATAAAAGGCCATATGGGTCAAAAAAATCGCAAAACCAAACTTCATGCACTCAAAGCTCAGGGCGGCAAAGAGTGCCCCAACAACGGCGTCTTTCCATAAGATCTGTGTGTATGGAAGAATCTTGTAGACAACGGTATAGACCACGACCGCAAGGAAAATTGGCGCCACTGTCGCAATTACGCTAAATGTTAAAGAGATAGCCTCTGTCCAGCCATCAGAAGCGCTAAACAAAACACCGCTAAGATAAATTCCAATACCAAGAAGGATGGGTCCTAACAATGTTGCTGCCGTATAGATGACAATCTTTTTTAGAAGTGGTTGATGTTTTTGCGCCTTAAAAATTTGATTAAAAGCCCCTTCGATTACGGACAAAGTCATGATAGCCGTGATAAATAAACCAACAATACCCGCCAAGGTTAGTCCTCGCGCTTGGGCGGAGAATTGGTCTAAGTAGATAAATACTTGTTGATTAATGCCGCCCGGCATGTAGGTATCTAGCAGCCAACTTTTGAAAGCGTTTTTTGACCTGAATAACCCGGGGAAGATAGCCGATGAGGATGGTCGCAATCGTAACCATTGGCACTAAAGACAAAATTGTGGTGTAGGCCAGACTAGCCGCGATTTGATTCATTTTGAGATCGCGATTACCCTCCCAGAGCTCCTTAGCCAGGGAAAGCCATAATTGAGGATTACGAAAAGGACGCATCGCCGTATCATAAGAGAATATGAGCCAACACGACATTTTAGTTTTGTACTACTCCCGCTATGGCGCAACACGGGATCTCGCGCGATTGATTGCCGAGGGTATTGAGAGTGTGCCGGGTGTTAATGCGCGCCTGAGAACTGTTCCCCCAGTATCAACCGTATGTGAAGCAAGTGAGCCCGCCATTCCAAGTGAAGGCGCCCCTTATGTTGAGTATGCCGATCTTCAAGAATGCATTGGTTTGGCGTTGGGCTCCCCCACTCGCTTTGGCAATATGGCTGCACCAATGAAATATTTCTGGGATGGTAGCTCGTCTCAATGGTTGAGTGGCTCGTTAATAGGAAAGCCAGCCTGCGTCTTCACCAGCACGGGAAGTTTGCATGGTGGTCAAGAGAGTACGCTCTTGACGATGATGATTCCGCTCTTGCATCACGGGATGATGATTGTTGGATTGCCATATAGCGAACCAGATCTCATGTCGTCGTCCACTGGTGGTAGTCCATATGGCGTCACCCACTTTGCGCATGCTGATGGTCGGGCCCCTATCAGCGCTGAAGAGCAACGATTGGCGATAGCCCAGGGAAAGCGTCTTGCTGAGACGGCTCTCAAGTTATTCCGTCGCTCATAGTTCTTGAGGTTGACATGCTCAAAGACATTCTGCAAAAAAACCCATACCAGCTACTGGCAACAGCAGCGTTTATTGACCTGTTTATTTTGTGTGTTGCCTGGGAATGGTTTATTTCCCCGCTTCGCCCGGGCGGCTCTTGGCTGATTTTGAAAGGTGTGCCTCTCCTATTTGCTATCCAGGGTCTTTGGAATGGCAAGGTTTACACCATGCAATGGGCGTCCATGCTGATCCTGCTGTATATCACTGAAGGCTTAGCCCGTATTTTGGAAACGGGGGCGAATTTTTGGATGGCTTTAATTGAAACCACCTTGGCCACAATTAGTTTTGTTTGTCTCTTGATTTATTTAAAGCCAATTAAAAAGGAAGCTAAGGCATTAGCAAAACAGCAATCCCAAGCAAAACAGCAATGTCTATCTTCATTGAACAATTAAGCCAGTTGCTTGATCAAAAGTACATCCTGACTGAAGATCGGGGCAAAGCACCCTATCTCACAGATTGGCATAAGCGTTTTAGTGGTAAAGCGTTGGCTATTGTTTTGCCAGGAAGCACAAGAGAGGTCGCCAGTATCGTGCGGCTCTGCGCAACCCATCAGGTATCCATAGTCCCACAAGGTGGACATACCGGATTTTGTGGTGGCGCCACCCCCCCGATAACAGTGGTAAACAAATTGTGCTTAACTTAAAGCGCATGAATTCTGTTCGTGAAATTGATGTTGCCAATCAAACAATGACCTTAGAGGCCGGCTGCATTTTGCAGACTGCTCAAGAGGCAGCGGCAGCCCAAGAATTTCTATTTCCACTCAGCTTGAGTGCTGAGGGTAGTTCTTTTATTGGTGGTAACTTGGCAACGAACGCAGGCGGAACGAATGTTCTGCGTTATGGAAACGCGCGAGATTTGTGTCTTGGTTTGGAAGTCGTTACCGCACAGGGTGAGATTTGGGATGGTCTAAAGGGTCTACGCAAGGATAATACGGGCTATGATTTGCAGGATCTGTTTATCGGGTCCGAGGGCACGCTGGGAATCATTACCACCGCAGTAATGAGCTTTACCCCTTACCCACATCACAATGGACTACTTTAGTAGCAACCAATAGCATCGCTGCCACGATTGCATTACTAAGTCTGTTTCAAAAGCGGGCAACTTCATTGCTCACAGGCTTTGAAATGATGACTCAGGAATCATTGACTCTCAATGAAAAGCATTTTCCACAGATGGCCAGTCCCGTAAAAGGCAATTCCCCTACACGGTGTTAATTGAATTATCAGATCACGAAGTGAAGCTCATGTTCGAGTGCTTCTGGAAGCCATTCTCGAGGAAGCATTTGAGTCCGGGTTGATCGCGGATACGGTGATCGCGAGCAGCTTAGCGCAAGCCAATACGTTTTGGCAGATGCGGGAGCACATTAC
>CAZXSX010000094.1:0-5491 GCA_964643245.1 uncultured Polynucleobacter sp. | reverse complement strand
GCGGTGGTGAAAGTATGTTGGATTTGGAGGATTACTTTGCCATTTCAAAAGAATGAATGATAGATCTGCAGGTTGCATTGCAAGACATCTAGATGCATATGCAAGAGCGCGTATACCAGACATAGAAGCTAAAAGTGTCAAATATCAAAATTCTCAACAATTATAGCTATGGGCTATTTTTAATTAATTAAAAATTCATATAGTAATTTTTTAATAATTGTTTTTTGTTTTAGAAGATTTTTACGTGTGCTTCATGCTATGTAACCAATCGAAATAGTAATTCTATTTTTTGAGTTTATGGCCAAGTTTCCATCAGTTCAAAAAATCGACTTGCGCAATTTTTGACTGAGATGCTGCCTTCGAGGGAGTGTCTAAATTGGGGGGATTTCCAATGACGCCCGCATTGGTGATATTTGGGGCATAGCTTAGCGGGAGCGGGCACGGAGCCTCGTTAAATCAGTGTTTGGTGCCCAGGAAGGGGCTCGAACTCCCACAACCTTACGATCGCCAGCCCTAAAGCCTGGTGCGTCCTCCAATTTCTCCACTTGGACATGCCTCTATTATAGAGGGGTGGGTGTTTTCTGGTCTTTTCAAAACCCGATTTTAGTTTTTTCCCTTCAGACTTGGTGGTTTGATACAGTAGCCTTATTCATAGTAATCATCGGTACCCTAGGTATCAATAAGGCAGGACATGCCAAAGGAATTAAATGCGTAAAGCAAAGGATGTGGTGCCCCGCGAGGCAGATCGTTTAGGAACGGTTCAAGGGCATCGAGATGGATTTGGATTTGTTATTCCCGACGATGGTGGTGAAGACATTTTTCTCTCTGAACGAGAGATGTCACGCGTCATGCATGGTGATCGCGTCAATGTCAGAGTATTGGGAACGGATCGACGTGGTCGTCCCGAGGGGCAAATTGTTGAGGTCGTTCTGCATGCCAATAAAGTCGTTATCGGTCGCCTCTTAAATGAAAATGGAGTGCTGATTGTTGCACCAGAAGATAAGCGCATTGGTCATGACATTCTGATTCCACCTAAAGGTCAGGGGCAAGCAAAGCTAGGTCAAGTGGTTAGCGTGGAAATCATCGATTATCCGGATAGCTATCGCCAGGCAGTAGGGCGTGT
Source organism: uncultured Polynucleobacter sp. (assembly GCA_964643245.1). GTDB lineage: Bacteria > Pseudomonadota > Gammaproteobacteria > Burkholderiales > Burkholderiaceae > Polynucleobacter. Next base: position 4,368 of record CAZXSX010000094.1, on the reverse strand, counting down.
TGTTGAAGTATTGGGCGAGATTGATGATCCTGGCATGGAGATCGAGATTGCGGTTCGTAAGTATGGCGTTCCCCATGAATTCTCCGCCGCGGCTATGAAGGAAGCTGCCGCCTTGCCAGATGCGGTTCAGCAAGAAGATTTAGAGGGCCGAGTTGATTTGCGTGATGTGCCCTTAGTTACGATTGATGGGGCCGATGCTCGGGACTTTGATGACGCGGTGTATTGCGAGCCGGTTATGTATGGCAAGACTAAGGCTTGGCGATTGATTGCCGCAATTGCAGACGTATCACATTATGTGAAGCCTGGATATCCACTAGATGATGAGGGATTATTGCGCGCCACCTCAGTGTATTTCCCAAGACGAGTCATTCCGATGTTGCCGGAAAAGATCTCCAACGGTCTTTGCTCGCTCAATCCAAATGTAGATCGCCTTTGTATGGTGTGCGACTCCGTGGTTGACAACAACGGCGTCGTATTGGCCTATCAGTTTTACCCAGCAGTGATGCATTCTGCACAGCGATTTACCTATGACATCGTTTGGGAGATTCTTTCGAATAGTAAAGGGCCAGAGGCGGCCCGTTTTGCTGAGTTTCGTCCCTTATTAACAAATCTCTACGCTTTGTTCAAGATTCTGCTGGCTGCTCGTGAGAAGCGTGGCGCAATCGAGTTTGAGACCACAGAAACACAAATCATTAGTAATGAGCTAGGCAAGATCTTGCGCATTGAACCCCGCATTCGGAATGATGCCCATCGACTGATCGAAGAATGTATGTTGACAGCTAACGTCTGTGCTGCCGACTTCATTGAGAAAAGCAAGCACTTAAGCCTATACCGGGTTCATGGTGAGCCTTCCGAAGAGAAGCTAGTCACTTTGCGCCAGGTATTAAGAACCTCGGGTCTGTCTCTTGGTGGAGGTGAGAAGCCCAAGCCCCGAGACTTTGCAAAATTGATGCGTGAGATTAAAGATCGTCCCGATGCCAATATGCTCCAGTCAGTAGTATTGCGATCAATACAGCAGGCGATGTATCAGCCGGATAACGAAGGCCACTTTGGTTTGGCCTATCCAGCGTATTCGCACTTCACTAGCCCGATTCGTCGCTATCCAGACCTTTTGACTCATCGCGTCATTAAGTCGATTCTGCAAAAGAAACCGTACGTTCCTGTATTGCCACCCAAAGTTCCTCTCAATCTCACTTTGCCTCGTAAGGGAAAGGGTAGAGAGAATGCTGTGAATGCCAAGAAATCACAACATGATGCCAATGCTGCGAAGGGTGCAAGAGCTCCCAAAGGCGCAAATGCTGCTTTACCTATTTGGGGTCAATTGGGTGTTCATTGCTCCTCTAATGAGCGCCGTGCGGATGAGGCATCGCGCGATGTTGAAGCTTGGCTTAAGTGTTATTACATGCGCGACTATCTCGGTCAAGAGTATGCTGGAACGATTACCGGCGTTGCTAGCTTTGGATTGTTCGTACAGTTGGAGAATCTCTTCGTAGAGGGTATGGTTCATGTGACTGAGCTTGGGGGTGATTACTTCCAGTACGATGAAGCACGGCAAGAGTTGCGCGGTGAGCGTACGGGCATTCGGTATCGCTTAGGAGATCGGGTACATGTTTTGGTTAGCCGCGTTGATCTAGATGCTCGCAAGATTGAATTTAGTCTCATGAAAAATTCAGGGGCTGATGGTAATGGCTCTTCTAATCGTCGCCAATTATTATTGGATGCAGATTTAGGTAGACCTAATAAGAAGGCCGCTTCAAAAAAGAGCAAGCCATCCCATAAAAAGCCACAAAAGCCGAGCGGCATTAATGTAAATGCTGCAAAGTCTGCGGGTACTTTGGGGGCATCGCAATCGAAGAGCAAGGCGAGTCGCAAGAATGGCAAAGCCGGTAAGTCTGGAAACTCTGGCAGATCCGTTGGTAGGCCAGCAGGCAACAAACCGCCAGTGCGCAATACCAAAGCCAGACGTAAATAACCGTAGAAAACGCGAAGAAATACAAAGATGAAGCAAATATTGGTCGGATTTCATGCGGTACAAGCGCGATTGCGTGTGGATCCTGATAGCCTGAAAGCGGTTTACTTTGACCTCAGTCGTCGCGATCGACGTATGGGGGATTTTTTAAAGCAAGCAGAAGAGATTTTGGGTGAGCGTTTGCACGCAGCGGATGCAGAACGTCTTCATAAACTCACAGGGCATGATCGTCATCAAGGCGTAGTCGCATTAGCCGAGAAGATGACTGTTGCGCGCACCATTACCGAAGTAATTGAGGATGTAGAGGGTGCAAAGCAAAAACCATTATTTTTGGTACTCGATGGCGTTACAGATCCCCATAATTTTGGCGCTTGTTTGCGGGTTGCAGATGGTGCGGGGGTCAATGCTGTGGTGATTCCCAAAGATCGGTCTGCCTCGATTAATGCCACGGTCAGTAAGGTATCGAGCGGTGCCTCAGAGGTGATACCAGTCATCACCGTAACTAATCTCGTGCGCACCATGAAAGAGATGCAAGAGGCTGGTGTTTGGCTTATTGGCACAGATGATGAGGCCGAAAAGTCAGTTTATGACATCGATCTTTCAGGTTCAATCGCCATTGTCATGGGCGCAGAAGGCGCGGGGATGCGTCGGCTTACCCGTGAGACATGTGATGAGCTTGTTCGTATTCCGATGCAAGGGGTGGTCTCTAGCCTGAATGTCTCTGTTGCGAGTGGCGTTTGCATGTATGAGGCTTTACGGCAACGATTGCTGAAAAGCAAATAGTTAATCAGTCATTTATTTAAGTAACTGCAAAGGGGGGGTCTATATGAAATGCAATATTGGTCATACGGATCGCGTACTGCGCATGACCGTTGGTGTTGGCATCACCGGCTCTTGGGCTTGGATTGGAGTTGTACCGTTCATCACCGGAATGATTGGCAACTGCCCAGCGTATACCTTGCTCGGTATCAATATGGCCAAAAAATAACCTTTTTGACTATTGATCTAAAACTCCACTAGAGATTTACATGAAACATTTTTTACCTGCTATCACATTTAGTTTCGTCATCGGGATAAACGCCATCTCAGCTCAGGCAGAACCGCCAGTGCAGCCGTTCTATGCAGCGGTGATGAAGATGGCGCCTCAGGGCAAATTAGGGCAAGTCATCAAGCAAGAAAAGATCGCTACAGCTTTGAAAGGTGCGCAGGCGTGGAGAATCGCCTACATATCCTCGGATATTTCAGGGCGCAAAACGATCTCAACGGGCTTGGTCGTTGCGCCCACGGGACCAGCGCCAATAGGCGGTCGTCCCGTGATGACTTGGGCTCACGGCACAACCGGTGCCGCTCAAAATTGCGGACCATCGCAAATTCTTGATCCGGTTGTTCCGTTAAATGAATATTTCTTGGTGGGCGGCAACTCTTGGACAGATTATGGAATTCCTGCAGTCGAAGAGTTCCTAAAGGAGGGATATGTATTGGTTGCGACTGACTATCAAGGTTTAGGTGGCGGTGGTCGCCATCAATATGGCGTCTCTGCAACCAATGCTATGGACACCATGAATGCTGCCCGCGCAGCAGCCTCCATGAAGGATACTGGTGCCAATAAAAAGACTCTTGTATATGGGTGGTCACAATGTGGGGGAGCAACGATTGCGTTGGCGGGTATGCCAGACTACATAAAGCAAACGGGCACCGCTGCGGACAATCTTGAAGTCGTGAGGTTTGTTGCCTTAGCACCGCAAGATATATCCATTCTTGCGCCAACTGGTAAGTTAGATCAAACGGCTGCAGACAAATACTTTCAAGAGTCCCAAAAGATGTTCTTCGATAACATCTTCAATTTCACGCATGCAACCATGTTTTATTGGGGTACCCAAGCAGCCTTTTTCCAAGTCTTAAGCTATCGGATGTCTTTACGGAAGAGGGCATAAAAGCTGCCAATGAGATCTTCGGCAATAAGTGCATGCATGCTGCTGGCGATACTTTTGGTTTTAACTATGCATCCAACTACACTAGTTTGGTAAAGCAAAAGCCAACCAATGCAGTTGCATGGGCTGAAGTAATGGTGAAGGGCGGTGTGCCTGTTGTTAAGCCCATAGCTCCAGTGCAGATCTACTTTGGCTCAAAAGATACCACCGTACCTCCGATGATGCATAAGCTGTATCAAGACCAAGCCTGTAAATTGGGTGGCAACATGGGCAGAATGCAATTGCCTGGCGAACAATCGCACTTCACCACCCCTGGCTCATCTAAGCTATTCTACCTATCATGGGTAAAAGATCGTATTGCTGGTAAGCTGCTGGATAATGGCTGCCCCAAAAACTAAAGGAGTCATTTCTCTAAAAACAAAAAACCACCCTCTGAACTGACCCCCCAAAGTTGGACAGGTTTATTAG
>CAZXSX010000093.1:1810-5513 GCA_964643245.1 uncultured Polynucleobacter sp. | reverse complement strand
ATTAAGGTGCGCATTCTTTCGGATCAAATTTATAAATGGGATTCTATTTTTGGTCAGGCCATGGAAATTGGTAGCACAGAGATGGCAGGATTCTCTTGGAAAGACATTGACTATATGTTGGAGATCATGCAGACCATTACTCCAGAGCAAGTTCAAGCGGTTGCTAAGAAGTATTTAGTGGATGAGGGCTTAACGATTGCAGTCCTGGATCCTCAATCTCGTAAGGTTGCTGATAGGGAGGTTAAATAATGAGATCCCTAAGACAATCGATCGTGACCACCCTTTTGGTTATTGGTTTAGTAAGTACCGCAAATGCCGTATTACCAATCGAAAGACTCGATGGTTTTAAAGGTGCCAAAGCCTATCTGGTGCAAACCCATTCATTGCCAATGGTAGATATTGAGATCGGCATTGATGCGGGGGATCGTTTTGACCCCATGGGTAAAAGTGGCTTGGCAGATATGACCGCAGGCCTCATGAAATACCGGGCTTGCAATAATCAGGGTTTATTAACGGAAGCTCAAATTGCGGAAGAGATTGCAGATTTGGGTGCAAATATCGGTTTATCGGTGAGTGGTGAACGTGAAATTGTGCGTATTCGGACTCTCAGTAGAAAAGATTTGCTTGAGCGCGCTGTGCAATTGGCTTCTTCGATGTTGAGTTCCCCAACGTATGACCCAAACATTCTTGCGCGCGAGAAACAACGAACCATTACCGGGCTATTAGAAGCAGAAACAAAACCAGAATATGTTTTGGAGCGACGTTTTAAAAGGATGGTTTATGGAAGTTATCCTCTCGCGGATAGTCCATCTGTCAAGTCTGTCAGCGCCATTACTGCAGACGATTTAAGGCAATTTCATAAGCGTTTTTATCGCGGTGATCGTATGATTATCAGCATTGTGGGTGATGTGATCAGTTGCAAGCCAATGAAATTGTGCAATCTTTGCTTAAGAATATTCCACAGTCAGGGTCACCCATACCTCCTTTGCCAGAACTGCAGCGTTCACCAATTGAGCCACTTGCTCAGCGTGAGGTGCAAATCCCATTTGATTCTCAACAGGCGCACATTGCGATGGGGATGACGGCGGTGGCACGCAACAATCCTGACTACTTCCCACTATTAGTGGGGAACTACATCCTTGGTGGCGGGGGATTTGTTTCTCGTTTGATGTCTGAGGTGCGCGAGAAGCGCGGACTTGCGTATAGTGTGTTTAGTTACTTTGCCCCAGGAAAAGACAATGGAATTTTTCAAGCCAGCTTGCAAACCAAGAGTGACCAGGGTTTCGTGGCTCTTGGGGTACTAAGCGAAACGATTGCAAAATTTATTGCTCAAGGTCCAACGGCGAATGAGCTAACTGCAGCTAAGTCAAATCTAATAAATGGCTATCCTTTAAGAATTGATAACAATCGTAAATTGTTGGACAACGTATCCTCGATTGCGTGGAATGACTTGCCGCTTGATACTATGGAAGTGTGGACGAAGCAGGTTGAAGCCGTTACTTTAGGGCAAGTGACCGCCGCTTTTCAAAAGTATCTTGCAATGGATCGCATGAAGATTGTTGTTTTAGGGGCCCAACATAAATAAGCCAAAATCATTGAAGGCTGAGCCGCCCAAGAAGGTACGTATTATTGGCGGAACTTGGCGCAGTCGACAATTAACTGTGCTCGATTTGCCCGGTTTGCGCCCCACTATCGACCGCATTCGGGAGACATTATTTAATTGGCTGGGCCAAGATTTAACGGGTCTTCGCTGCTTGGATTTATTTGTGGGAACTGGGGCTTTAGGTTTTGAGGCAGCATCACGTGGCGCCGAACTTATCGTGCTACTAGAAAAAGATAAAAAAGCTTATACGAATTTAGTGAGTAATTTGACGACATTGCAATCCTCACCTGTCTGTGGCGCAGTAGAAATTTTGCAAAGAGATAGAGTTGAATTTTTAAAACATCAGGCAGACCACTCAAGTAATCTCATTTTTATAGATCCCCCTAAAAGGGGGATCTATAATTTTGGAGGCGGAATTGCTCGATCGTGCTGTGGTTGAAACAGGCAGGGTGTGCGATGTGACTCATATGGCGGTGGAATTTATGTGGAATTTCCTTCAAGCCGACCGCGAGAAGAGGTTGAATCCCTGCTGCCAGACTGGCATTGTGGAAAATACTTAGAGGTGGGGCAGGCAAAGGCGTGTCTTTTCCGGAGTGGAAGAGGCTAAACTCTTGCCTGTAGTTGTTAAAGCCTTAGGAGAGTTATGACTGTCGCCGTATATCCAGGAACTTTTGATCCATTTACTCGTGGTCACGAAGATTTGGTTCGTCGTGCTTCTAGTATTTTTGATGAGTTAATTGTTGGCGTGGCTTCTAGTCGCAGCAAAAACCCTTTCTTCACATTGGAAGAGCGAATCGCCATTGCCAAAGAAGTGCTTGGCCATTATTCCAATGTAAAGGTTGTTGGCTTTGACGGACTATTAAAGGATTTTGCTCGCGAACACAATGCTCGCGTTATCGTGCGTGGCTTACGCGCTGTATCCGACTTTGAATATGAATTCCAGATGGCTGGAATGAACCGTTATTTGTTGCCAGATGTGGAAACACTGTTTTTGACGCCCTCTGATCAGTATCAGTTTATTTCAGGCACCTTTGTACGTGAGATTGCAACGATGGGTGGTGATGTGAGTAAGTTTGTTTTTCCATCAGTAGAAAAATGGCTTGCTAATAAAACGGTAGCGACAAAGCAAGCCAAATAAGCAATCAATAGAGAGTGCAATACGGCTAAGTAAACATGGCTTTAATGATTACCGATGAATGCATCAACTGTGATGTGTGCGAGCCTGAATGCCCCAATGATGCCATCTATATGGGCTTAGAGATTTATGAGATTGATCCCAATAAATGCACAGAATGTGTAGGTCACTATGATGCGCCACAGTGTCGCCAGGTTTGTCCAGTAGATTGCATTCCCTTTAACCCAGAATACACTGAAACTCAAGATCAGTTAATGGCTAAATTTAAGTTGTTAATGGCTGCCAAAAAGTCAAGCGCTTAACCTTTAGAGTGCAGTTCCAGCATAGCTGCTTGAGCATCGCCCTTTAGAAATAATGGCAAGATTTGTAGGCTGTTTTCGATACTCGTCTCAATCAATTTTTGTTCGGTTAGTTGTGGTCTGCGTAATACGTAATCGGCTACATCCATAGGGCGCCCATCACCAGCCAAATCTCTTGGGTGCCCAATACCTAAGCGTAAGCGCCAGTAATTTGGGGTGTTTAAGTGCGCCTGAATATCTTTTAAACCGTTATGCCCACCGGTTCCGCCGCCAAGCTTGATGCGTGCCGTTCCAGGCTTAAGATCTAGCTCATCTTGGACTACCAGAATATCTTGAGGAGAGATTTTGTGAAAGCGACAAAGAGCACCAACAGTTTGACCGCTGAGGTTCATGTAGGTGCTTGGCTTAAGAAGGTATAAATCTTCACTCTCCCATTTGGTTTTTGCCACCTTTCCATGAAAGCGTTTCTCAGATTCAAAACGTGTATTGAGTTGTCTTGCTAGGGCATCGACAAACCAGAAGCCGGCATTATGCCGATCTTCTTCGTGCTCTTCACCTGGATTGCCTAAGCCAACAATTAATTTTGTCATGACAAGAGTGTATCGATATCGGTCGATTTCTGCAAAAATAAAGCCCGCTTGCGCGGGCTTTACCTGCAAGCAAATG
>CAZXSX010000093.1:0-1710 GCA_964643245.1 uncultured Polynucleobacter sp. | reverse complement strand
TACCAAGCTAACGCCTTTTGGTAATGTAACATCTTTCGCATGAATGGAGTGACCCACTCCGATGTTGCCCAAATCCACTTCAATAAACTCTGGCAAATCTGCTGGTAAGCAAGAAACTTCAAGTTCGTTAAGGATGTGACTTACAACAGCGCCTTGCAATTTCACAGCCGCAGAAGTGTCAGCGTTAGTGAAGTGCAATGGAACGCGCATATGAACTTTCTCAGTAGCGGATACGCGCTGGAAGTCAATGTGCAAAACCAATGGCTTGAATGGATGCATCTGGTAATCGCGCAATAACACTTTTTGTGTTTTTCCGCCAACTTCCAAATCCAAGATAGATGAGTGAAATGCTTCTTTACGGAGGGCATGGAATAACGCGTTATGGTCTAACTCGATCACCATGGCTGGATCTTTACTACCGTAAACGATTCCCGGAGTTTTTCCGGAATTGCGCAGACGGCGGCTCGCACCCGTTCCCTGTACGCTTCTTTCAAAGGCTACAACTTTCATATTAATTTTCCTTTAAGGTTAATTTCCGTTCGCGACCAAACAGAAAAGCTTTTGATTATATCGTGGGAGCGGGATTTTTACCTACAAATCCTCAAAAAACGCGTTGGAACCGCCTAAAAACAGGTTAAAACGATGTTTTTAGACCTATTCAGCAAACAAGGACATGACTGAGTCACCCTTGCTGATGCGCGAGAGGGTTTCGGCCAATAGGGGGGCTACCGTCAATTGGCGAATTTTGCTTACCTTTGCTGCTTCAGCAGTCAAGGGAATGGTGTCGGTTACTACCAGCCCATCTAATTCAGAAGCGGCAATACGGGCAACAGCGCCACCTGAGAGGACAGCATGGGTACAGTAAGCGGTAACACCCTTTGTGCCACGCGCTTTAAGCGCTTCAGCGGCTTTACAAAGAGTTCCGCCGGTATCAATGATGTCATCCATGATGACGCAGTGGCGACCTTCTACTTCGCCGATGAGATGCATCACTTCGGATACGTTGGCTTTAGGGCGGCGTTTATCAATAATCGCCAAATCTGTACCTAATTGTTTTGCCATTGCGCGAGCGCGCACAACACCACCAATGTCTGGAGAAACCACAATCAGGTCCTTTTGAGTCTTTTGCGCCTGGAGATCCGCCAAGAGAACTGGCGAGGCATAAATGTTATCTACTGGGATATCGAAGAAACCCTGAATTTGGTCGGCATGCAGATCCATCGTGAGAACACGCTCAATACCAGCAACGGACTGAAGCATATTGGCTATGATTCGCGCAGAAATGGCTACGCGAGCTGAACGCGGACGACGATCTTGGCGCGCGTATCCGAAGTAGGGAATCACGGCAGTAATACGGCTTGCGGACGCGCGCTTCAAAGCGTCAATCATGATCATTAATTCCATCAAGCTGTCATTTGTGGGGGCGCAAGTTGATTGAATGACCACGACATTTTTGCCGCGCACATTTTCTTGAATTTCTACTTGAATCTCACCGTCTGAGAAACGACCTACAAACGCTTTGCCTAGCGGTAACTTAAGTTCTTTGGCTACAGCCTCAGCCAAAGCCGGATTTGCGTTGCCTGTAAATAAAGTCAATAAATCGGAGTTTGTCGCGGACATAGTCTAAGGATTTTGTAGGGTCAAAAGGTTCTCTTTGTCATTTCTACAGTATTTGGCAGGGGAAGAAGGATTCGAACCTTCGCATGCTGG
>CAZXSX010000092.1:0-5594 GCA_964643245.1 uncultured Polynucleobacter sp. | reverse complement strand
GCGATGATCAATGACCACTTGTTGACCCCACATTTGCGAGAGGTTAATTGCAATCACACGGGCAATTGCATCGGAACCACCGCCTGGTGGAAAGCCCACAATCAATTTAATCGGCTTATCTGGCTAACCCTTGGCTTGGGCAAGGGTACTTTGAGAAAAGATAAGCATGCTAACTGCCAATACCAAAGTGCTCACGATAACGTTTAAAAGTCGGCCAGATTTTTGGCCGAGCAAATGGCGATACATCATCTGTTTGTCTCCAATATGGTTTGCAATGGATTGCAATAGTTTTATTTTGAGTATTTTTACTAGAAATACTTTAACCGACTTACGCTAGGCTAGGAAGATCTCTTGCAGGTTATTGAGATAGCGTAAACCCTGATGAGTGGCTCTAAGTTTGCTGGGATTTTCATCGAGTAACCCCTTTTGGCTGGCTTCTTCCAAGCCTTTGCTAATTACACTTAGAGGTAGACCGGTGCGCTCGCTGAAGGTTTGCGTATCGACCCCAGCGGTTAAGCGCAAAGCATTGAGCATGAACTCAAAGGGGAGGTCGCTGGGGTCAACGTCCTTAGATTCGATGATGGCATTGCCTTTGGTTTCCATTAGAGTCATGTACGCTTCAGGATGGCGCTCAAGTACCTGACGCGTAATTCGGTTTGGATATGAAATTTTGCCGTGTGCACCAGCACCAATGCCGATGTAATCACCAAAGCGCCAGTAATTAAGATTGTGTTTGCACTCTTGATCTTTTTTGGCGTACGCAGATACCTCATAACGCGTGTATCCGGCCTTAGTCAGTAGTTCGAGATTTTTCTCAAACATTGCATCCACTTCATCATCGTTGGGTAACTTCGGGGGAAAGTTGGCAAAGTAGGTATTGGGTTCTAAGGTGAGGTTGTAGAGCGATAGATGGGGCGTCTGAAACGAGAGGGCAGTTTCAATATCGGCTTGCGCGCTGACAAGGCTTTGATTCGGAAGTCCGTACATCAGGTCTAAATTAACCAGCTTGAAGTGGTCTAACGCAATCTGGATTGCACACTTTGCCTCTTGTCCATTATGAATGCGCCCTAATGCCCTTAGCTGCTCATCCTGAAAGCTCTGCACACCAATGGATACGCGATTGATTCCACACTTGGCAAATGCCGCAAACTTATCAGCCTCAATGGACCCTGGATTGGCTTCCATGGTGATTTCGGCATCGGGTTCTAAATGAATGCGGGCACGAATTGCCGGGAGGAGTTCATCTATGCCTTCGGGTGACAGTAGGCTTGGTGTGCCGCCCCCAATAAAAATACTATGTACTTGGCGACCCCAAACATTGGGAAGCTCCGTTTCTAAATCGGCAATCAATGCGTTGATGTAGCGCTTCTCATCAAATCCCGATTGATTACCTTCTCTAGTTCCATCTTTAATTTGATGTGAATTGAAATCGCAATACGGACATTTTTTCTCGCACCAAGGAAAATGGATGTACAGCGCCAGGGGAGGTAGCGCCGTGAGTGAAACTAAATTACGTTGCAGATTAGACACAAGACTGTAATTGAGCAATCAATTCGCGTAGAGCCTGACCACGATGACTGATGGCATTCTTCTTTTCGGGATCAAGCTGTGCGGCCGTTAGACCCAGTTCTGGTAAATAAAAATGCGGGTCGTATCCAAAGCCGTTTGCGCCCTTTGGCTCAGCAATTAAGGTTCCATACCAGTGCGTCTGAACGATGAGGGGCTCAGGATCGTTAGCACTATTGACAAAGACCAACGCACAAACATAGTGTGCGCCGTAATTTTCTTTGTCCCGAAGGTTACGAATGAGCAATTGATTGTTGGCAGCATCGTTTGCCGGTTCTCCAGCATAGCGAGCAGACAGTACGCCAGGTTCTCCATCAAGAGCATGTGCGCAAATTCCAGAGTCGTCTGCCAATGCCGGAAGACCGCTGGCTGAGCTGGCGTGCCGCGCTTTTGCTAGCGCATTTTCTACAAACGTGACATGCGGTTCTTCTGCGGAGGGAATACCCAATTCCCCTTGAGGAATAACCTGAAAGTTCAGGGGCGCCAGAAGTGCCTGAAACTCTCGAACTTTTCCAGCATTATTCGAGGCGAGAACCAGCTTTTGCATGAGTGAATTTCTCGATGGATCGAATTACTTCAATGCATTCATTTGCAATTGAGTGAGCTCACGAATGCCTTGCTCAGCTAGATCGAGTAGAGCAGTAAGTTCATTTCTAGAAAATGCCGCCCCTTCAGCAGTACCTTGCACCTCAATCATGCCGCCTTTGCCAGTCATGACGACATTCATATCAGTGTCGCAGGATGAATCTTCAGGGTAATCCAAATCCAATACAGGGACACCTTCATAAATGCCAACCGAGATCGCGGCTATGCTATCGATGATGGGGTCTTGAGTCAGCGCGCCACTCTTGATGAGTTGATTAACAGCATCACGAGCGGCTACGTATGCGCCTGTAATAGAAGCGGTGCGAGTACCACCATCCGCTTGCAACACATCACAGTCGAGGTGAATGGTGCGCTCGCCCAAAATTGCTAAATCAAAAATACTGCGCATAGTGCGTCCAATGAGGCGCTGGATTTCTTGGGTGCGGCCTGACTGTTTGCCGCGAGCCGCTTCACGATCGCTGCGAGTATGGGTTGAGCGAGGAAGTATACCGTACTCTGCTGTGACCCAGCCTTCGCCTGAACCGCGTTTATGGGGAGGAACTTTATCCAAGATACTGGCAGTACATAACACCTTGGTATCGCCAAAAGCAATTAAGACGGATCCCTCTGCATGCTTGGTGAAGCTGCGGGTGATCGTCACTTGGCGTAAGTCTGTGGGTTGCCGACCGCTTGGGCGAGAGATATTGGCTGGGTTTTGGCTGCTCATGGATTTTTCCTGTTGGGTCGATAAAGAATCTACAATGTCCATATGATATCGAGCATGACTGGTTATGGCAGCGCTTCTCGTCAAGCCTCCCTGGGAGGTGGCGTAGTGGCTGATCTGCAGGTGGAATGTCGAGCGGTCAACAGCCGCTTTCTGGACTTGGGTTTCCGCTTACCCGATGAGTGCCGTGGGGCAGAGCCAGCGTTACGAGAAATGGCCACCCAAAACTTCTCTAGAGGCAAGGTTGAGTTTCGAGCAGCATGGCGTATTAATAATGCCTCAGCAGGTGCGGCCAAAAGCAATCCCCATGCATTGGGGGCAATTAACAGTGATCGTTTGGATGCGCTGTATACCCTTCAAGAGCAAGCCCAACGAACTTTTTCAAAGGCCCAAGAATTAACCATTGCTGAAGTGCTGCGTTGGCCAGGAGTCGTTTCAGAGCCCAGAGGGGAAGAAGAGAGCTGGACCACTGCGACGGTGGAAGCTGGGCGTGCTGCATTAGATGCGTTGTTGGAGAGTCGTCATGCTGAAGGAAAAGCATTGGTGAGTGTATTGACCAACATTACTGGCAAGATGCGCGACATTGTAGGTGTGATTGAGCCCAAGGTACCGCTGTATGCGGCGCAATACCAAGAAAAACTGACGGAGCGTTTGGCCGAAGCCTTGGCTTCGCAAGAGCAAGCAAAAAATGCTGGGGCCACTGCAGCCGAACTGATGGAGCGCATTCGCCAAGAGGTGGTGCTTTACGCTGTGCGCATCGATGTTGCTGAAGAATTTGCTCGTCTCAAAACGCACTTGCACGCCGTTAATACCGCTTTGGCTGGCAAAGGACCGGTTGGTAAGCGACTGGATTTTCTGATGCAAGAGCTCAATCGCGAAGCCAATACATTAAGCTCTAAATCTGTCTCGGAGGAATGCACCCAGGCGGCTTTGGAACTCAAGCTCTTTATTGAGCAAATGCGTGAGCAAGTCCAAAATCTAGAGTAATCGAGCAAATTTCAAAAGCCATCTCAATTCCTTACAATCCACTTATGACTAACGCAAACTCCGCATATCAAGGCAGTATGCTCATGATTGTGGCGCCTTCGGGTGCAGGTAAGTCATCGTTAGTCAATGCCTTATTAAAAGAGGATGCTGGACTCAAGCTCTCGTTGTCGACCACGACACGTGCACCAAGGCCGGGTGAAGTGGATGGCAAAGATTACCGTTTTGTATCGAAGGAGGTATTTCTTGCCGAGCGAGATCAAGGTCACTTTTTAGAGTGGGCAGAAGTGCATGGTCATTTTTATGGCACATCCAAACCGTGGATCGAATCGCAAATGCAAGCGGGTAATGATGTTGTGCTCGAAATCGACTGGCAGGGTGCTCAGCAAATCCGCAAACTCATTCCTTCCGTCCAGTGGATCTTTATTTTTCCGCCATCGATTGAGGCTTTGGAAGAGCGTTTGCGCAAACGGGGACAAGATGATGAGGCAACGATTCAGAAGCGTCTTGCTGCTGCCCATATCGAGCTGACCCATGCTCCGGAGGCAAATTACATCGTAGTCAATGATTCTTTTGATCAAGCCTTGACGGATTTGCAGGATATTTTGGCTGCCAGCCGCCTGCGTTCTGGCCCTGCTATGGCCAGAAATCCAGCCCTTTTGCGACGCCTTGGGGTCTAATCAGTTATCCCATCGGTATTGAAGTTAAAATTTAAGTGAGTTCAGCATGGCCTGTATTACTGTAGAAGATTGCCTTAAAAATATCCCAAATCGTTTTGAACTGGTGTTGGCTGCGACTTATCGCGCACGTCAATTAGTTCAAGGCCACTCTCCACGTGTTGAGTCCAGAGATAAAGCAACGGTGGTTGCGTTGCGTGAAGTAGCTGCTGGTGTGACTGACCGTGACATGCTGACCAAAGTACCTTTGTAATTTAGGAGTTCCGGTGTGGAGCTTCCCTTAGGACCTTTGGGATCAACCAAGCCACCGGAATTAACAGGAGGGGTCTCGCCCAATGAGGCCTCTTTTAGCGCAGTACAACATTTTCAAGCAGACTTACTAAGCACCCCTTCGGATATGCCTGTCCTCAAAGACGGCAAGAAGTCGGTTATTGCTTCTATCTTGGCGCAATCGAGTCGCCATCTCTTTGGTCCTACCTCGGCGCCGATCAGCCCTCTTAAGCATCAAGTTGTCTCGATTGAAGGTTTGATTTCGAAGTTGGGTTATCTCAAGCCTGAAGAAATCGCCCAAGTTAAAAAAGCATTTCAGTTTGTGGATGCTGCGCATCTGGGCCAGTATCGCCACAGTGGTGAGCCTTATATTACCCACCCAGTTTCAGTAGCAGAGTTATGCGCTACCTGGCGCTTAGATGCACCTTCTATCATGGCAGCGTTGCTCCATGATGTGATTGAAGATACGGGCTGCACGAAAGCCGATTTAGTCGAAAAGTTTGGCGCGAAAGTCGCGGAGCTCGTAGAGGGATTAGCCAAGCTCGACAAGCTCGAGTTCCAAAGTCATGCAGAAGCGCAAGCAGAAAGCTTTCGCAAAATGTTTATGGCGATGGCGCGTGATGTGCGCGTGATTCTGGTCAAGTTGGCAGATCGTACCCACAATATGCGCACCTTAGATGCCGTGCCCATGGCAAAGCGCCGTAGAGTTGCCGCTGAAACCATCGAGATTTACACCCCGATTGCTCATCGTCTTGGGTTGAACGTCATTTATCGCGACTTACAAGACC
>CAZXSX010000091.1:4263-5706 GCA_964643245.1 uncultured Polynucleobacter sp. | reverse complement strand
TTTTGTGATCATGGCAATTGTTTTGTTGATTCGTCCTGCAGGACTATTTGGGCGGGAAAAATAATCATGAATCCAAAAAACAAAATTGCTTTATGGAATCTTAGTTTTGATCGGCTTGTTGTTGCCATTTCAAGATTTGATTTATCTCGTTTTTGCAATGAAGGTGCTTTGCTTTGCCTTTTTTGCTTGCGCTTTTAATTTGTTGCTTGGTTTTACTGGACTCCTCTCATTTGGCCATGCAGCTTTTTTTGGAGCAGCCGCCTACATATTACTGCCTATTTCTGCAAAGAGGCAGGCCTGTCGCCGGAGCTTGGAATTATCTTGGGTGTTGTGGGGTCTGGCATTCTTGGTTTTTAATTGGATCCTTGACTATACGTAGACAGGGCACTTATTTTACGATGGTTACTTTGGCCTTCTCGCAAATGATTTATTTCTTGGCCGTTCAACTTCCATACACTGGTGGTGAGGACGGCATTCAAGGTGTGCCACGCGGGATGCTTTTTTGGCTGCATTGATTTAAAGAATGATGTAGCCATGTACTATTTTGTGCTGGCAGTATTCTTGTTTGGTTTTGCGCTCATTATGCGTGCCGTGCGCTCCCCATTCGGACAGGTCTTAAAAGCCATTCGTGAGAATGAGCCACGCGCTATTTCAGTTGGCTACGATGTCGACCGTTTCAAGTTAATGTCCTTTGTTATCTCGGCAACACTGTCTGGCTTGGCCGGTTCCATGAAGTCGCTGGTGTTTCAGTTGGCTACGTTGACCGACGTTCATTGGCACATGTCAGGCGAGGTGGTTTTGATGACGCTGCTGGGTGGTATGGGAACCATATTTGGTCCAGTGGTTGGCGCTAGTATTGTGGTTGGATTGCAAAATTATCTTGCGAATATTGGCTCATGGAGCACGATTGCAACCGGCTTTATTTTTGTAATTTGTGTATTGGCATTCCGCCGTGGAGTTGTCGGTGAGATTGCCGCGCACTTCCAAAACAAAAAACAAAGAGACTGTCATCGAATTCTCAATTTACGTTTGGCCGTTTTTGTTGGCCATGGCTTTTTTGCTTGGCTAGTAGGTGCCGTTGCCGGTGGTGGTGGCTTGATTCAGTTGCCCGCACTGTTTGCCGTTTATCCAGATGTATCGCCAGCAACACTTCTTTCAACAAACAAAGTTTCTGCTGTTGGTGGAACGCTCAATGCAGCGCGTCAATATTTGCGACATATGTCATTGCCTTGGGCTGTTGTGGGTCCTGCGATTGTTGCTGGATTTGTTGGGCCACTGATGGGCGCAAATGCAGTTAGTCATTTTCCGGCCGAGCCCTTACGAAAAGCGCTACCCTTCGTCTTACTGTTTTTATTGTTCTATACCTGGTTTCAACCTTCGCTTGGAAATGCTCACGCACCCAAAACAATCAACAGATATCAGCAAATTAAAGGAATTTTGCTT
>CAZXSX010000091.1:0-4163 GCA_964643245.1 uncultured Polynucleobacter sp. | reverse complement strand
ACAAAGCTTGTTAATGTCGCCACGAACTTAGCAGCAATTCTGATGTTGGCGAGCTTGGGTCAAATTAATTGGCCTTTGGGATTTGCGATGATGGCGGCCAATATTGCTGGCAGTCATTTTGGCAGCCGTCTAGCAATTAAGCACGGCAGTGCATTTGTTCGAAAGGCTTTCTTGATGATTGTCAGCACATTGATTCTCAAGTCGGCCTGGAATGCATATTTCATCAATTAAATCAGCAGCTTAGAATCCAATAGTTTCATTTTTTCACAATTTGTCATGTTTTGTTTCACGTGAAACAAAACAAAATGCTATGATCATCGCCCTATCTGAGGCAAATCATGCGTTATTCCAAAAGTTTCGATGTCATTGTTGTGGGGGGCGGTCACGCTGGGACAGAGGCCGCCCTTGCATCCGCGCGCATGGGGTGCGACACCCTGCTTATAACTCACAGCATTGAAAATTTAGGGGCCATGAGCTGCAACCCTTCAATTGGCGGGATTGGCAAGGGTCACCTGGTTAAAGAGATAGACGCAATGGGCGGTGCTATAGCGGCTGCGACCGATGAGGCTGGAATTCAATTTCGGATCCTCAATTCCAGCAAGGGGCCAGCGGTTCGCGCAACCCGCGCCCAAGGGGACCGCATTCTCTACAAGGCCTCAATCCGCCGACGTCTGGAAAATCAGCCAAATTTGAGCCTTTTTCAGGCCGCTGTCGATGATCTATTGGTTGTGGGCGATGAGGTTCAGGGTGTTGTGACCCAAATGGGCTTGGAGTTTATGGCCAAAAAAGTCGTATTGACGGCTGGAACTTTCTTAGACGGCAAAATTCACGTTGGACTTAACAATTACGCTGGCGGTCGGGCTGGTGACCCTGCCGCAGTTTCGCTTTCAGCCCGCTTAAAGGAGTTAAAGCTTCCTCAGGGCAGACTGAAGACGGGCACCCCACCCCGCATTGATGGCAGAACTATTGACCTCTCCGTCATGCTAGAGCAGCCCGGGGATTTGGACCCAATCCCAGTTTTCTCCTTTCTGGGGCGCCCTGAGCAACATCCAAAGCAAGTTCCTTGTTGGATTTCCCATACAAACGAGAAGACACACGACATTATTCGCGGAGGTTTAGATCGCTCTCCGATGTATACGGGGGTAATTGAGGGGGTTGGTCCTCGCTACTGCCCTTCTATTGAGGACAAAATTCATCGTTTCGCTTCTCGTAACAGTCACCAAATCTTCTTGGAGCCAGAGGGTCTCACGACCAATGAGTTTTACCCAAACGGCATATCCACCAGCCTGCCATTCGATGTTCAATGGGATTTGGTGCGAAGCATTCGTGGCTTAGAGGCTGCGGTCATTGTGCGCCCAGGCTATGCAATTGAATATGACTTCTTTGATCCACGCCAACTTCGTCATAGCCTAGAGACTAAGGTTATCCAAGGGTTGTATTTTGCTGGCCAAATTAATGGTACGACCGGCTATGAAGAGGCAGCCGCGCAGGGTCTATTAGCCGGAATTAATGCCGGATTGGCTGCTCAAGGCAAGGAGCCTTGGTTGCCAAAGCGCAGTGAATCCTATATTGGGGTGCTAGTAGATGATCTTATTACTCGGGGCGTTCAGGAGCCCTATCGAATGTTTACCAGCCGCGCCGAATACCGCTTAAGTTTGCGTGAAGACAATGCTGATATGCGTTTAACGAGTATTGGGCGCGAGCTTGGGCTGGTTGATGACGATCGTTGGGGGGTATTTTGCAGAAAACAAGAGGCTGTTTCACGTGAAACATCTCGTTTGCAGGACATTTGGGTGGGGCCAAAGCACGATGCCGCACCCCTGGTGGCTCAACTACTGGGACAGGATTTGTCTCACGAATGCAATTTAACAGAGTTGTTGCGTCGCCCAGGCGTTACCTATGAGGCCATTACTAATCTTGGTGGTGGCATCTGGTCTGCAGGAGCTCTGGATGCCGATTTGGGTTTAGCCGCTCAAATAAGCGATCAGGTTGAGATATCGGTGAAGTATCAGGGATATATCGATCGTCAGGCAGTGGAAATCGCGCGGTATGAGCATAACGAGACCTATCCACTTCCCGAGTCCTTGGACTATTCCCAAGTGCTTGGCCTATCGAAAGAGGTTCAACAAAAGCTGAATTTGCATAAACCTGCCACATTGGGGCAGGCCGGAAGAATTTCTGGGGTTACGCCCGCAGCAATTTCATTGCTTTTAGTGCACCTGAAAAGGGGTTTGGGCCGGACCCAAGAGACCGCATGACCGATGCGCTCCTGAGCCTCGGGATCGAAGAATTAGGCCTTAATTTGAGCGCTGCCAATATTGCCGATTTAGAGCTTTTTGCAAGAAATGGGCCGCTGGAATCAGGTCCATAACCTCATGGCAATTGAAGATGAATAAGATTCAGTTCGACTTCATCTTATTGATTCTATTGCAGTTTTACCGGTTTTGCGGCAATTTTTAAGCGCGCTATCACCGAAAATTGCAGACCTTGGTTCGGGGGGGTGGTTACCAGACATTCCAATCGCAATTGTTCAGCCAGAATGGCGCTTAACTTTAATTGAGGCAATTCGCAAAAAGACCGCGTTCTTACAGCATGTACGCGGCAAGCTAAAGCTTAAAAATGTAGAAATATTGAGCAAGAGAGCAGATTGTTGCGTTGCAACAATCTGCTCAATTTGACGCCGTTATTTCTCGGGCATTTACAAACTTGGCACGCTTTTTAGAGTTTTCTTTGCCACTGCTAAAGCCTGGTGGCTTGGTATTTGCTATGAAATCGAAACGGGCCGATGAAGAAATGGCGGCCGTTTCTAAGGAAAATTGGCAGCTTCTGGTTGATGAGGCTTTGTTCATCCCCAATATGGGGGTTGAGCGCCGTCTTTTGGTATTGACCCTCGTGCGAAAATTATCTTCTTAACCCTGAGCAAAACCCAAAGCAGCTATGGCAAAAATATTTTGTATCGCAAATCAAAAAGGTGGTGTTGGTAAAACCACCACGGCTGTTAATTTGGCCGCCGGATTGTCTAGCCTAGGGCAGCGCGTTTTGTTGGTCGACTTGGATCCTCAAGGCAATGCCACTATGGGTTCCGGGGTAGAAAAATCAGACCTAAACAATAGTGTTTATCAGGTGCTAATTGGGATGGCGTCTGTCAAAGATTGTGCTCAACGGTGTGAGAGTTCTGGTTACGATGTGTTGCCTGCAAATCGTGATTTAGCTGGCGCTGAAATTGAATTGGTAAATATCGATGCGCGCGAATCTCGTTTGAAGGATGCATTGGCCAAAGTAGACAGTGATTACGATTTTGTATTGATAGATTGCCCCCCAGCACTCTCGCTGTTAACGTTAAATGGATTGTGTGCGGCCAATGGTGCGATTGTTCCAATGCAGTGCGAATACTTTGCATTGGAGGGTTTATCAGATTTGGTAAACACCATCAAACAAGTACACGCCAATTTCAATCCAGATCTCGTCATTATTGGTTTGTTGCGAGTGATGTTTGATGCACGCATGGCATTGCAACAACAAGTATCGGAGCAGTTGTTAGAACACTTTGGTGACAAGGTCTTTAAGACAATTATTCCGCGCAATGTGAGGTTGGCTGAAGCCCCTTCATATGGGCTTCCGGGAGTGGCTTTTGATAAATCCTCACGCGGTGCAAAAGCCTATTTAGAGTTTGGCACTGAAATGGTTGAGCGCATTAAACACATGTAATTATTAAGAAGAAATACATCATGGTTACCATTAAGAAAAAAGGTTTAGGTAGGGGTTTGGAAGCGCTGCTTGGTGAAAAAACGCCGCAGACAAATTCGACGGTAGAAATTAACCGTTTGCCTTTGACGGCATTGCAGGCTGGGAAATATCAGCCGCGTCAAAAGATGGAGGCTGGCGCCCTTCAGGAGTTGGCTGAGAGCATTCGTGAGCAAGGCGTAATGCAGCCATTGTTGGTGCGTCTTGTAGGCGCAGGTAAGTATGAGATCATTGCAGGCGAAAGACGTTTTCGTGCGGCAACGATAGCGGGTTTGAAAGAAGTTCCAGTTTTGGTTTCAGAGGCAAATGATCAGGCCGCAGCAGCAATGGCATTAGTTGAGAACATGCAGCGGGAGGATTTAAATCCGCTTGAATAGTCTCAGTGCCTTGCGCGATTAATGGAAGATTTCGGTTTTACC
>CAZXSX010000090.1:0-5748 GCA_964643245.1 uncultured Polynucleobacter sp. | reverse complement strand
ATAGAGCCATGATGGCTTCATCGGCTCTACTGGTATTCCTCTATAGAAACACTGTAGAACGAGAGTAGATTGTTATAACTAGGTTGGTTTGATGTCAGTCTACATCTCATTTTGAAAGGGGTTGCTATGGGCAAAAAGTCATTGAATGAGTCTGTCTCCAAAAATCAGCAAAAGGCAGTTGATGTGGGCAGGGCAGTTGGTAGGGTTGCCATGGAAAGCGCTCAAGTAATTGCGCAAATCAATCAAAAAGCAGCCCAAGACTTTGCAGGATTAATTCAGAAGCGCGTATCGGAGCTTCTGAAAACTCAAGATCCAAAGACAGCATTTGAATATGTGCACGCCGAAGTTTTGCAGGATGCTGCAAAAGAGGTAGCCCACTATCACCAACAATTGCTTGATGTTCTGAAAAGCGGTAATAAGGAATTAGCAGATATTGCAGAGGTGATGATTCAGGATTCAAGAGCGGACTTAATTCATTTTGTAAATGATGCGACCGATAATGCGCCAGCGGGTAGCGAAGCGTATGTCTCGATCTTTAAAACCTCATTTAGCAACGCACTACAAAATTTTGAGCTAGTACGCGCCGCTATGGCGGATTCGTTTGCGAACTTTGAAAAAAGTGTAGAAAGCGTTGGAAATTTAACTGCTGCCAAGGGTTCTTCTAAAAAGAAATAGAACTCACGAAGGTGGTGTTGCCGCTTTAGTAACGCCCTTGATAATCTAAAGCGGTTTGAATAGTTTGGAAATGAATCTCAATCGTGGATTGAATTTCTTTTCCGTAGCCGCCTGCCATAGAAAATGCTAAAGGAATCTGTCGATCGATCGCATATTGAAATACCATTTCATCGCGTAATTTCATGCCTTCTTTGGTGATCTTTAATCGACCTAGGCGATCACCCTCATGAGGGTCGGCCCCTGCTAAATAAATAACAAAGTTGGGTTGAAAGCGAGACTCTGACTGATCTAGCGAATTTGCAAGCGATGTTAGATACGTTTGGTCATCGCATTCATCCGCTAAGCCTAAATCGAGATCACTGGTTTCTCTTTTAAAAGGAAAGTTATTTTCTCCATGGATGGAGAGAGTGAAGATAGTGGAATCATTTTGGAGGATGGATGCAGTGCCATTACCTTGATGCACATCTAAATCAATAACGGCAACTTTGATTTTTGGGTTTACTTCCTTTTGTAATGTGCGTGCAGCAATTGCAGAGTCGTTGAATACGCAGAATCCACTGCCGATATTGCGATAAGCATGGTGTGTACCACCCGCTAAATTACCAGAGACCCCTTCTTTCATGGCTGTTTTGGCGGCAGCGATAGTTGCGCCAGCTGAGCGCCGAGAGCGTTCGACCATTTTTTCGCTCCAAGGAAATCCAATTTCTTTCTGCTCATCAGGAATGAGCTGACCCTTGATGACTTTGTGCAAATAACTTGGATCGTGAGCAAAGAGTATTTGCGTATCGGTTGCAGAAGGGGCCTCAACAAGTTCCACCTTGGGGAGCTTGCTCACCAAATCTCGCAGTTAAGAATATTTCTCCATGGGAAAGCGATGTCCTGATGGTAATGGCAGAACAAAGTGATCGGAGTAAAAGGCTTTCAAGGGTGTATCGAGTGCGGGCATTCAGTCAATTTAGCCATTCTAGATGAGCATTGGAATGCCCATCAGATTAAGCATATTTGGGGTATGATATCATTTCGAATGACAAATATATCTATAGGTGACATGTGACAAAAGCTAGAGTAGTGAGTCTCGATAAGTTGGGCAGTCCAGATGTAATCCAGGTGGTGGAGAAGGAGCTGCCACCCCCTGCTAAAGGTGAGGTGCAGATTCGTCAAACTGCGATTGGATTTAATTTATAGACGTGTATCAACGCTCCGGTGTGTACCCGTTAGAGCTGCCTACTGGGCTTGGTCATGAGGCAGTTGGTGTGGTTGAGGCTTTAGGTGAGGGTGTTACTGGATTTAAAGTGGGCGATCGCGTCATGTACATGAATGCAGGGATTGGTGCATACGCAAGCGCCCGCAATGTGGCTGTAGATAAATTGGTGCCAGTACCGAGCAATATCCCTGATGAAGTTGCGGCAGCCGTTTTCTTCAAGGCAATGACGGCGCAATATCTGGTTCAAAAACATACAAAGTAAAAGCGGGCGATATCGTATTGGTTCATGCTGCAGCTGGAGGAGTTGGTCAGATATTGGCTGGCTGGGCTAAATCACTTGGCGCTTTTGTGGTGGGTACTGTAGGCTCCCAAGCTAAGGTTGCTGCTGCAAAGGCTGCTGGTTGCGACGCAGTAGTTGATTATTCGCAACCCAATTGGGTCGATGAAGTCATTAAAGCGACTGGCGGCAAAAAAGCCAATGTTGTTTATGATTCTGTGGCAAAAGATACTTTCTTGGGTTCCTTGGATTGTGCTGCACCGTCTGGAACGGTTGCTCTTTTTGGCGCCGCCTCAGGACTGGCACCAGAGATTCAGCCTGAGATTTTGAATAAGAAAGGCTGCTTATTCTTAACCCGACCTTTCCCCACACAATGCAACGCACGCTCTCTTACAAGAGAATGCCAAGGCAGTGTTTGATGCGCTTGTAAAGGGGCAGGTAAAGGTTGAGATTGGAGCAAAGTTTTCATTAGGGCAAGCGGCTGATGCGCACCGCGCGGCTGAGGCGAGAAAAGTCTCCGGCGCTATTGTGTTGATTCCATAAGACCTTCTTTAAGAAAAAGCCCTGCAATGCGGGGCTTTTTTATTGGCGCTGTGGAAAGTAGAATATAGAAATGAAAACACTCCTGAAATGGTTCATCGCCACCACTTGTTTACTGCTAGGCGCGGTTGCTTTGGCGCAAATCCCTCCTACATTGCACTCGAAGGGAATTGCCTATATTTCTGGCGGTGTTGGTGAAGAAGAAACCGTAGCGATTTTGGCAGAAGCGAAGCAATGGCCTTTATTGCTCGAATTATCCCAAATCGAAAATGGCAGAGGGGTGTGGATCTTTGGCGCCAAAATCAACATTGTGAACACCAAGAAGCAAGTCATATTCGATGCCCAAGCAGATGGTCCATACATGCTGATTAATTTAGGTGCTGGGGACTATGTTATTGATGCTAGCTATCAAGGCGTCCATCAGCAGCGAGCCATTAGCATGAAAGCGAATGCATCGCAAAAGATCTCACTCTTTTGGAAGTAATTTCCTCAATACCTCTGTTTCACAGGACCATCCTTTTTCGGATATAGTTTTCCTATCCAAATATAGAAATCATAGGAGACGGGGACATGAATACCACTTTATTGAGAAATGTTGTCAGTCATGCTTTTGCATTGGCATTACTGGCGACCACAACTGCTTATGTATCAGCGCAAACCACAACCACTACATCTGCACAAGGAAAGACCGAGCTGCTTTGGTTTGGTCAGGCTGGTTTTCGGATCAAATCGCCAGAAGGCAAGATGATCTTAATTGATCCATGGATTACCGGCGGTCCAAAAACTCCATCTCAATACAAAAATGATTTATCCGCAATAGGTTCTATAGACCTGCTGTTAGTAACGCATGCCCACGTTGATCACATTGGTGATGCGCCAACCGTCGCAAAAACGAACAATATAAAGTTGTATGGTCCAGCGGATATGGTGACTCCGCTAATCACATTGGGCGTGTTGCCTGCAGATCTTGGTTGGCGTTTTAACAAAACAGGTCGTGTGACTCCACTGCTTGGCATTAAGGTAACCGCGGTCCAGGCTGAACATTCTTCATTATTAGTTTGGAAAAATCCTGCAACAGAAAAGATGGAATCTCATCCTGCAGGAGAAGCAATGGGCTACATTATTGAGCTAGAGAATGGTTTTAAGATTTGGCATATGGGTGACACGGGTTTATTCACTGATATGAAATTTATAAGTGAGCACTACAAACCCGACTTGGTGTTGATTCCGATTGGTGGCAATTTCACCATGGCTCCAGATGATGCAGCATATGCATTGAGAACCTGGATTAAACCGAAGATGGTCATTCCGATGCACTACACCAATGACTAAAGGTACTCTGGTAGAGTTTCAGGCTGCTATGAAGGGTAGTAATATCAAAATTATTCCCATGACTGAGGGAGGGGTGGTTCAGTTTTAAGTTGATTTCCGTCGCTGACTCAAACCCCACATATTTTATAGGGTTTTTTATTGTGGGCTTGCAATTAGTGCTTGTTATCCAATTCATGAACTTCTTGCCTACCCTTCGCAATCTAGTGTCTGCCTATCAGGCGTTTGAGCGGTATTCCGCGCCTGATCTAAGGGTTATGGAATTGACGATGACTCAATTTGATGCGATTGCAACATTAGGCAATCAGCCGCCGATGACCTGTAAAGAGTTGGGCGAAAAAACATTAGTCACCAAAGGTACTTTAACGGGGGTTCTAGAACGATTGGAGGCAAAAGGTGTTGTGGAGAGAACGCTCAATCCTGTTGATGCTCGAAGTCAAATGATTGGTTTAACTCAAAAAGGGCAAGCTGTATTTGAGAGGGTATTTCCAGCGCACCCATCACATTTGGAGAAAGCGTTTTCAAAATTAGACGCCAAAGAACTCGCAGAGATCAATAGACCATTGAAATCCATTCAAAAAATATTTGAAATTTAATGATGATAGAAAGAATCAATATGAACACAATATGTACGGCGAGCGCTAAGCCATTAGCCTTAATTGCCAGAATTTTATTAGCTGCAATTTTTATTTCAGCGGGATTATCAAAGTTAGGTGGGTTTGCTGGAACGGTTGGCTATATCGCCTCAAGAGGTTTGCCAGTCCCAGAGTTAGTCGCAGTTCTTACTATTGCGGTAGAGGTGCTGGGTGGAATTGCAATTGTGATTGGATACAAAGTGCGCATTGCGGGTTTATTGTTGGCTAGCTTTACGCTTCTTGCAGCATTTATTTTTCATAACTTTTGGTCAGTTCCAGCAGATCAGGCTTATGTGCAGAATATTATCTTTATGAAAAATCTCAGCATGGCGGGTGGTCTGCTGTTGTTGACGGTATTGGGTGCGGGAGCCTTCTCAGTGGATGCCAAAACGGTAATAAAAGTATCTTAAGTGGTTATTTAATATTTTTTAAGGAGATAGTGATGACAAAAGTCGCAGTCGTATTTCATAGTAGTTATGGCCACGCCATTAAACAGGCTGAAGCAGTAGCTAAGGGTTCAAATGGAACTTTAGTGGCGATTGATGCAGAAGGAAATTTGACGGATGCACAATGGAATACGCTAAACAAAGCGGATGCAATTGTGTTTGGTTTGCCCACGTATGTGGGAACGGTAAGCTGGCAATTTAAAAAGTTTGCAGATGCAAGTTCAAAGCAATGGAAAGATAAAGTGTTTGGTGGCTTTACTAATTCCGCTACGATGAATGGTGATAAGCATTCAACTTTGCATTATTTCTTTACCTTGGCGATGCAGCATTCAGGTTTGTGGGTTGGCACCGGTTTAATGCCTTCTAATTCAAAAGCTGCTAAGCGTGATGATGTGAATTATGTTGGATCATCCTCCGGGGCCATGATGACCACACCCTCGGATGCTAGTGCGGATGAAATAAATCCAGGTGACTTGGAGACGGTGAGACTGTATGGTCAGTTCATTCGGGTGGTTTTTTGTTTCGACAAAGACTCGTCTATAATTGTCTAAGTAATTGAATTTAAAGAGAATATTCTCAAAAATCCCGTTTCGTTGGTTTGACAGTCCTAAGGGGCTCTTGGACAATGCGTTTGGCGGTTAG
>CAZXSX010000089.1:0-5792 GCA_964643245.1 uncultured Polynucleobacter sp. | reverse complement strand
TGCAAGGCGTGCGATTGATGCATTGATCAAACGTAATGGTCGTATTAATGACGAGTTTTATTTAGGCTCTTGCATCAACGATGCGATCACATTAGGACTGCGCTGTCATCTATTCGAAGTGGATAGCTTTATTTCTTGGGGAACACCAAATGATCTCAAGACCTTTGAATATTGGCAGTCTTGTTTTCATAAGTGGCCGCACCACCCTTACCGCCTTGAACTCGATACGCGGGTAGATCTGAGCGCACTACGAGACCTTACTGCCCGCTTCATCGCCAAGGCCCCTGACTTCCTTAAGTCAACCTAAATACCCAAATGCGTAACGCTAATGCCTAAACCCATTCAACGTGAGTTAACCATTTTCCTCGTTGTCGGCCTGCTAACTGTGGGCATCGATTTTCTGAGTTATCGCGGTTTTCTGTATGCGCAGCCATTCGGTATTCAAAGCATCAATATTGCAAAGGGATTTGGATTTATTGTTAGGACGATTTTTGCCTATTTTGCTAATCGTTTTTGGACATTCAAACAACAAACAACGAGCGCTGGGAGCGTATGGCGTTTTGCGATAGTGTATCTAGTTGGACTTCTATCGAATATTGGCGTTAACCATCTTTGCATAGGATGGTTTAGCAGTCCTGCGCTTGCTTTAAATATCACCCTATTGATTGCTTTTGTATTAGCCACCGGGATTTCTGCCGCCCTCAATTTTCTGGGTATGAAATTTTTTGTTTTCACCGCTCGTTAACTATCCTAAATAAATCAGACCGGCACTTTTTTAAACTCTCTTACACCTTCAACTTCCTCACGTGAAACTCTCTCTCATTATTCCTTGTTACAACGAACCCGCTAATTTGCCATTACTCCTGGAGCGTTGTCGCTCGCTTGCTGGTGAGTCGAATATTGAAGTCATATTGGTCGATAACGGCTCAACGGACAATAGCCCTGACGTATTAACACAGCTTCTACCAAGCTATCCGCATTGCCGTAGCGTGCGAGTGCCTGTGAATCAGGGCTATGGCTACGGCATTCTGTCTGGACTGCGCGCTGCACAAGGCGAATTATTAGCCTGGACGCATGCGGATATACAAACGGATCCAAAGGATGTGTTGCATGATCTTGCCATTTTTGAACAACACAAGACCAAAAACCTTTACGTTAAAGGTCAGCGGGTTAAACGGCCACTGGCAGATGTGTTTTTCACCATTGGCATGAGCGTGTTTGAAACCCTTTTGCTGCGAACTCAACTCTGAGACATCAATGCTCAGCCCAATATGTTTTCAAGAGCTTTTTTGAAACCTGGGTAAACCCTCCGCACGACTTTTCGCTCGAGCTATACGTCTATTTCACGGCACGCTCACAAGGTTTGCCAGTGCACCGCTTTCCCGTAGAATTTGGTGAGTGAGCTCATGGTGTATCGCATTGGAATGTAAATTGGTCAGCCAAAATGAAATTGATTTCACATCGCCGCAATACGATTGATGAGTTAAAAGCAACCCCCAAAGAGTATGGCGTTGAAGTAGATATTCGCTCTGATAATGGAAAATTAGTCATTCACCACGATCCTTTTGCTTAAGGTGATGATTTTGAGGAATGGATCAAGCATTATCAGCACGGCACTTTGATCTTGAATGTCAAAGAAGAAGGTCTAGAGGCTCGCTTAATCGACCTAATGAAACAACATCGCATTAATGATTATTTTTTTCTGGATCAATCTTTTCCATTTCTCATTAAATGGTCAAAGCTAGGGGAGCACCGCTGTGCGGTACGGGTCTCTGAATTTGAATCTATTGAAACCGCTCTGACACTGGCAGGTAAGGTCGATTGGGCTTGGATCGATTGTTTTAGTAAATTTCCTATCACCGAAATCAACGCCAGTCTCCTGAAGGATGCGGGTTTTCAGCTTTGCCTAGTCTCGCCTGAGTTACAAGGGCGCCCTGCTGAATCTGCCATCCCCGAGCTGGCCAAATTACTACAGGAGCAGCACATTCAGGCAGATGCCATTTGCACCAAACAGCCCGAGCTCTAGAAAGCGTGTCTATAAATATGTTGAATCATCGCTACCTACGTAATTTGCAAAGTTGCTGTCAGCAGCCCCTATTTTTGGCAGGACTCCTTTTACGTCTGGCACTGATTGTTGCAATCCTGCCAAGCCCAGTGGGTCACTGGTATGTGCCATTCTTGGGTAATAGCCTAAATACTTTTAACCTAGACCCTTGGCAAGGGTGGCTAGATCAACGAGGCGCTCCCATTGCTTTTCCATATGGCTATGCAATGTGGCTCTTTTTATTGCCCTTGAGCTTATTTTGCAAAGTGCTATCGATTCCAATGGCTTATGGCTATGGGCTCAGCCTGATCGTAGCCGACATGGGTTTGCTGTCGATTCTTCGAAAGCTGCTCAACACAAAAGACTGGGTATTAATGGCCGTTTACTGGCTTTCCCCCATTAGTCTGATTGCGAGTTACTGTCTTGGCTATAACGATATTATTCCGGTCTTCCTATTGATGGGCGCGGTGTATTTCTTAAAAGATCATCGACTGATTTTCTCGGGAATACTCATGGTGGCAGCCATATCTGCCAAGCTCAGCTTGATTCTGGACTTACCCTTCTTTTTCATTTACCTATTTCACAACCGCAACTTACGCCAGATCTTGCGTGAATTTCTCATCGGCCTGGCGCTCGGCTCTGGCGCATTCTTTTTGCCATTTCTATTCTCGCAAGCGGGAATGGGCATGCTGGCGAGTAACCCAGAAGTTGAAAAGATCTACCAACTCGCAATTAACTTGGTTAGTCACACAAAGCTGTATTTAGTGCCACTGACCTACCTTTTGATGGTGTATGCCGCTTGGAGAATCAAGCGCATGAACTTCGAGTTATTCAACGCAATTCTAGGAATGGCGTTTTTGCTAGTTGTCTTGTTGACCCCCGCATCTCCTGGTTGGTTTATTTGGATACTACCCTTATTGGTATCTTATCAGGTTAGCGGGGATCGCGCGGCTATTTACATCACCTCCATCTTTTCTGCCCTCTATGCCCTCAGCGCCATCTTATTTGTAGGCAGTCAACTGGAAGCTATTCTACAGGCACCGCACTTACCCAATCCTTTCGTCGATCTTCAGGCGATTAATTCCCGCCTCATATCGCTGACGCATACCGCCCTAATCGCCACAGGCATCGTGCTAGCAGTGCGCATTTGGCGCGAGACAGTGATTCGAAATGATTTTTTCGATTAAGTCGCAAGCCTTTTGTTATTGGCGTCGCGGGTGATTCTGGGGCTGGGAAAGATACTTTCGCAAATGCGATTACTGGACTTTTTGGACAACATTCGGTAGCCGCTATTTCAGGTGATGACTATCACCTTTGGGACCGCCATTAACCCATGTGGCAAGTCATGACGCACATTAACCCTGCGGCCAACGATTTAGAAAGCTTTGCCAAAAATTTAATTTCATTGGCCGATGGCAGATCGGTACAAGCCTGTCACTATGATCACGACACCGGAAAAATGAGCCGCCCATTCACTGTTAAAAGCAATGACATCATCATTGCCAGCGGCTTGCATGCATTGTATTTACCAATTTTGCGTAAATGCTATGACTTAAGTATTTATCTAGACATTGACGAAGACTTACGCACCTATTTCAAGGTGCAACGGGATGTCAATAAACGTGGTTACACCATAGAGCGGGTCTTAGATGCCCTGGCTAAGCGCAAACCCGACTCTGAGAAATTTATTCGTCCGCAAGCAGCCTATGCCGATCTCATTTACAACCTTCGCCCCATTCATTCGAGCTCCTTGGCAAGCGCAAGTGAATCGAATCCACCGCGCCTCAAACTCGTTGTCAAATCCCGCCATGGCTTTAATGAATTGTCACTCAAGCGGGCTTAATAGGAGTCTGTGGCCTGCACGTCGATATGAGCACCAATGCTAACGTTTCCGAAGTAGAAATGAGCATTGAGGGCGAGGCAAGTGCAGAAGATATCCAAATGGCTGCCCAGTTAATTTGCCCACAGATTTTTGAATTCTTAGATCTTAAGCCTCAATGGCAAAATGGGGTATTAGGACTTATGCAATTAGTGACCCTATCGCATATCAACCAAGCATTAACCAGAAGATTCATATGATGAATATTGCCAATCAAGATCGTTTCGTCAGACTGCCCGATGCCGTCTTATTCGACACAGACAATACTCTCTATCCATATGATCCTGCTCATGCTTGTGCGCAGAAGGCAGTGAAAGAAAAAGTGATGAGCACCTTTTCGATCAGCGCCAGGGATTTTGATGCGGCTTTTTCAGGAAGCCCGCAAGCAAATTAAAGCGCGCTTGGGTCATACCGCGTCCTCCCATAGCCGGCTACTGTATCTGCAACGCATGCTGGAAATCATGGGTCTAGGCTCTCAAGCTCTGCTAGCTCTGGATTTTGAGCAAACGTATTGGCGCACATTTTTGGCGAACGCTGCCCTTTTTGATGATGTCAAAGAGTTACTAGATGATTTGCGTTTACTCGGCATTCCTACCGCGATCGTGACAGATCTCACAGCGCAAATTCAGTTTCGCAAGGTTGTCTATTTTGGCTTAGTTAATTACTTTAACTACATTGTGACGAGTGAAGAGGCAGGCTTTGATAAGCCCCATGAGGCGCCTTTTCAGATAGCACTGGAAAAGATGCAACCCAAGGGCGATTGCATCTGGATGATCGGTGATAACCCCATCAACGATATTCGTGGCGGTAAAGAAAAGATTAATGCCGTTACCCTGCAGAAAATTCACGAAGGTGTTGAGCTCGGAGAGGGCCCGAATGCTCCTGATGCAAGCTTTAAGCACTTCAAAGAAATTCGCCAACTTCTCAATACGCTTAGCAATAAGTCATAAACACCCTTATGAGCATGATTCACCAAGCTATCAGTCAAATGTGTGCCGACTTGGGCAAAGATCCACTTCTAGTTCAGGGTGCTGGTGGCAATGTATTTTGGAAGGAAGGCGATACGCTCTGGATTAAAGGGTCGGGCACATGGCTTGCCAATGCGCTTCTCGGGAATATTTTTGTGCCAGTTCAACTGCAACCATTACAAGCAGCACTGGCCGTAGGAAATACAGATATCGCACCCAAAACTGTTGGCGAGCAATCCCTGCGACCATCGATCGAAATGGTCTTACATGCTCTGATGCCTCATCCGATTGTCGTGCATCTTCATGCCATTCATGCACTCAGTCATTTGGTGACCAAAAATTGCCAAGTATCCGTAAGTGACATTTGCCGTTTAGCGGAGATCAATGCAGTATTTGTTGAATATCACAAGCCTGACCCACAGCTGGCCAAAGCCATACTAGAGGCTCTGCAGCAGAACCCTACGGCGAAGGCCGTTTTCCTGAAAAACCATGGCATCGTGGTTGGTGGCTCAACAATCGAAGAGGTTCAAAAACGCATTGAGGTCATTCACAATGCCTTTCAGCCAGCTCAGACGCCAACAAAAGGAGTATCCAAAACCACGATTGCAACATCCGTCTCTCCCTCGCCGATTGCTGGATATACGGCTCTCCAAGACAATGAAGTCCAAGCTCTCGCGCTAGACCAACGGCTTATCGATCACCTAAAACAGCACTGGGTATTATTTCCCAATCATGCGGTTTTTTGGGGGGCTAGCGCACAAATCTATTCCTCCTAGAGTGCACTAGAAAGTATTACAACGGACCGACCACCTACCTGAACTGGTTTTCATTGAAAACACGGGGGGGTTTTGTGCGACCCGAATTTAATCAGGCCAAAGCAGTCCAGTTACGCTGTTATTAC
>CAZXSX010000088.1:0-6086 GCA_964643245.1 uncultured Polynucleobacter sp. | reverse complement strand
AAGTTGGGCTAACTCAGAGAAAAGATCTAAATCGTGATCATGCAAGAGAGCAACTGTTGACTGTTCTATAGTTTTGAATTGCTGATTATTTAAATCTTGATAAAGAGTTTGATGTACCAAACCAACAATATAAATATTGCCATTCTCATCTCTGAGCGCTGCGCTAGGCTTCATACTTGTTTGACACTACGTAATTAGTTTCGCTCTTTCTGCGTTTGGAATAATGCGCACTATCCAAGGTGTAGCCGCTAAGGTGATGAAAACCCGTTGCGGGCTATTCTGGAAAAAGGATCGTCCCAATTGATCGCTCGCATAATTACGGGCAATAAACTCATTCAATGCGGCATGTTGAATGAGTTGACCCGGTAATTGATTTTGCTGCGCAAACTCGTCTACCATGCGCCATTGACCACGT
Source organism: uncultured Polynucleobacter sp. (assembly GCA_964643245.1). Taxonomy (GTDB): domain Bacteria; phylum Pseudomonadota; class Gammaproteobacteria; order Burkholderiales; family Burkholderiaceae; genus Polynucleobacter. Next base: position 5,671 of record CAZXSX010000088.1, on the reverse strand, counting down.
TGATCTAGAGCGAGCCAACCAAAGCAATCTGGCACATTAGGCCATTTGATGAGTGAGCGTAATACTTCCTCATCCATAACAATCAATGAAAGCCTTGTGGGGAAGTGGGTGCATCAAAGCCGTCGTCAGTAGAGCGACTTGCATGTAAATGGGTAATACGCCAGCCTTGACTGTCCTGTAAAAGCACTAGGGTTATATTGAGAAAGAACTCCGCTTCTATTTGGGCTGCCCTTAAGTGAACCACCTCAGTCGTGTCGTAGATTGCCGCACCCAATATTGAGTGACTAATGCAAGCAATCGGCTCCAAAAACAAAGGTTGCTTCGACAATAGTCTTTCCAGGCCTTCACGAATTTCTGCATGTCCGCTTAAGCGATGTCCTTCTGGTAGGACGCAGGTGATGGAAGCATCATCTAGCCAGATATCAAGAGCACCTTTCACATCGCGGTGACGGAGAGCATCGCGCCAGGCGTCAACTACATCATCAGCATTGTGGAAGAGTCTAGCGAGTTTAGTCATGACCAAAAATCCCTCAGCATTTATTCCAAGGTATTCAGTGTAGTCAAAACTTGTTGGGGCTCGATGTCTTTGAGGCACTTTAGGTGACCAAGTGGGCATACTTTTTTATGGCAAGGGCTGCAGGGAAGATTGAGCCAAATTACCTTGGCATTTTCTGATAGTGGGGGCGTATGCGCTGGATCGCTGGATCCAAAAATAGCAACTTGAGGAATTTTCAGAGCTGCAGCGATGTGCATTAAACCCGAATCATTACTCACTACTGCTTTGGCAAGCCCAATCAGAGCAATTGCCTCATCAAGGGAGGTGTCTCCACACCAGTTATGTATTTTTGCTTGAATACTGGCTTGTGTTCGAATTTCTTCGGCAATTTTGTGATCACCCTTGCCGCCTAAGAGAATGATTTGCGCAGCAGAATTTTCCTGGACCAGGTCTTCTGCAAGTTTTGCAAAATAACTCGTAGGCCAACGTTTGGTTGGGCCATACTCAGCGCCCGGACAGAATACGTAAAGAGTATTTGGATTGATATTAGCATCGGCGAGTTTTTTTTCAACAGACCGCTTGACCTCATGAGAGATATTGAGTTTTGGAGTGATTATGCTTAAGGCAGTATCGCCATCCTCTATTAACAGTTTGCTGAGAGCAAGATAGTGATCCACCATTGGAGGCCTATTTACTTTGCTTGGGTTATCAAGCGATACATTAATTAGCCCATAACGAAGTTCACCGCGGTAGCCAACCCGAAATGGAATATTGGCCAACCATGGAATAAGAGCAGATTTAAAGCTATTGGGTAATACGAAACACGCTTGATATTTTTTTGCCCGAAGTTTTTTGGCTAGTTGTCTGCGCAATTCCCATTGGAGATGCTTGTGCTCAAATTGTGCTTCGATAACTTCAGATACTTCAGTGCAAGCGCGATAAATCGGGGCTACCCAAGGGCTAGCAAGTACATCAATAGTTGAGTTTGGGTAGTGTGTTTTGAGTCTTGCCAACAAAGGCTGTGACAGGACGGCATCCCCAATCCAGTTTGGGGCGATGATCAGAATACCTTGCATGTGATGTATCCCGACTCAGCGCCCCTAATTCTTAGGGCGCTGATATGGTTCAGTGTCCGTGAGGTTCGGTGCCGGGAATCAGCTTGTACTCTGCGCCGCAGTACGGGCACTTCGCCTCGCCGGATTTGGTAATGTCTAAAAACACGCGCGGATGTAAATTCCATGCAGGCGTCTTATTGGTAGGGCAATGTAACGGCAGATCTTTGCCGTCGACCATCGTTACTTGAGCTTGAGCCATGTTGCGCTTCCTGATTGCTAAATATTATTTAACGTAAGTGAGCCAAGATTTGTATTTATCGCTTCTGCCATAGACGGCATCAAAATACGTCTTCTGAATCTTTTCGGTAATAGAACCTCGTTTGCCATCGCCAATCATGCGATCGTCCAGTTCGCGAATCGGCGTCACTTCAGCAGCTGTACCAGTAAAGAATGCTTCATCTGCAGAATACACTTCATCACGTGTTAAACGTTTTTCACGAACTTCATAGCCTAGATCTTTTGCTATCTGCATCGCGGAATCACGAGTAATGCCATCTAAACATGAGGCTAAGTCTGGCGTATAGACAATGCCATTTCGCACCATAAAGAGGTTTTCGCCAGAGCCTTCAGATACATACCCTTCAGTATCGAGTAATAATGCTTCGTCATATCCGTTGGCAGTCACTTCCTGATTCGCCAAAATGGAGTTGATGTAGTAACCAGATGCCTTGGCCCGCACAAGTGAAGAGTTTACGAAGTGGCGGGTAAAGGATGAGGTTTTGACGCGGATTCCTTTATTGAGGCCATCCTCGCCCAGATAGGCGCCCCATTCCCATGCGGCGATGGCTGTATGAATGTTGTTGCCCTTTGGTGAAATACCAAGTTTCTGTGAGCCGATAAAGATGATGGGGCGGATATAGCAAGACTCAAGCTGATTGCTATTCACCACCTCGATAATGCCTTTGCTGATTTCCTCTGGCGTATAGGACATCTTCATTTGGAAGATTTTGGTGCCATTAAAGAGGCGTTTAACGTGCTCTGGAAGGCGAAAAATGGCGGTGTCTTGGGGGGTCTTGTATGCGCGGATGCCTTCAAATACGCCCATGCCGTAGTGAAGGCTATGGGTAAGGACGTGAACATTGGCCTCACGCCAGGGAATGAGCTTCCCATCGGACCAAATAAAGCCATCGCGGTCGGACATCGACATTTTTTCTACCTTCTGTGTCTATAGGCTATCTGTAATAGTGGATTAATCAGGTTGCCAGGCCATCGGGTACAGGCCTTTCGACCCACTCTGCTTCTAAACCTCTATATTGTAGAGTAGGCTGAAAAGTCCAATCTCCTGAACCTTAGGGGTGGCAGAGCTAGACGATTTAGAATGGATCCCCATAACCCATCAAATTTAGCCATTGTCATGCCGGAATCCTTATTTAAAGTTAAACGTTTGAGCGAACTAGCCCAATCAGGTCAATTAAAGGGAAAGCGGGTCTTAATCCGCGCCGATCTTAATGTTCCTCAGGATGAGGCCGGGAACATCACTGAAGACACTCGGATTCGGGCATCGATGCCCGCAGTACAGATGTGTTTAGATGCTGGCGCTGCGGTCATGGTGACCTCTCATTTGGGACGCCCCACCGAAGGTGAATTTAAGCCAGAGGATTCTTTGGCTCCGGCAGCCGATCACATTGCTGCTCTATTAAATCGGAAAGTTCCACTGATTAGTGAGTGGGTGGAAGGGGGTTTTGAAGTGCAACCCGGCGAAGTTGTTCTTTTAGAAAACTGCCGTTTGAATGTCGGCGAGAAAAAGAACAACGATGAGTTAGCAAAAAAGATTGCTGCTCTATGCGACGTTTACGTCAATGATGCGTTTGGTACGGCCCATCGCGCTGAAGCAACCACCCATGGTGTTGCAAAGTTTGCACCAATAGCTTGTGCCGGTCCTTTGATGGCCGCTGAGTTAGATGCGTTAAGCCGCGCGTTAGCAAGCCCAAAGCGCCCTCTAGTAGCTATTGTTGCTGGCTCTAAGGTGTCCTCGAAGTTAACCATTTTGAAAGCGCTTTCTGAAAAAGTAGACGAACTGATTGTTGGAGGCGGTATTGCCAATACCTTCATGTTGGCCAAAGGTTTGCCAATTGGTAAGTCACTCGCTGAATCTGATCTGGTAAATGAGGCGCGAGAGATTATGGAGCTCATGGAGAAGCGTGGTGCACATGTACCCATTCCAGAGGATGTTGTTGTGGCGAATGAGCTTTCACCGCTAGCTCGTGCAAACCGAGTTCCGGCTGATCAGGTTGCAGAAGACGACATGATTTTGGATATTGGCCCCAAGACTGCTGCGCGTCTATCAATTATGATGGCTCATGCTGGCACGATTGTTTGGAATGGCCCACTAGGTGTATTTGAAATCGATCAATTTGGCGGGGGCACTAAAATGTTGGCTGCAGCTATTGCGCATTCACCGGCATTCTCTATTGCTGGTGGTGGCGATACCTTGGCCGCAATTGCAAAATATGGCATTGAAAATCAAGTGGATTACATCTCTACTGGTGGCGGCGCTTTCTTGGAATTCTTGGAAGGAAAAACCTTGCCAGCGTTTGCAGTGCTTGCAGAGCGGGCGAAAGACTAAATATGTTCAGAGCAACAAAAATTATTGCAACTTTAGGGCCGGCATCAGAAAAGCCTGAAGTTTTGCGGGACATGATCCGCGCAGGTGTAGATATGGTACGGATGAATTTTTCTCATGGTACGGTCGCTGATCACAAAGCGCGTCATGATCTGGTACGCAGTATTTCTGCCGATATTGGAAAAGAGGTCGGCATTATGGCTGATCTGCAGGGCCCAAAAATTCGCGTTGGTAAGTTTGCAGATAATAAAATCCTTCTAAAAGAAGGTGAAAAATTTATCCTAGACGTTGCTTGTGAGCTTGGTAATCAGGGGCGCGTTGGCTTAGATTACAAAGAATTGCCAAATGATGTGAGATCTGGCGATCGTCTTTTGCTTAACGATGGTTTAGTTGTACTTCGTGTCGAGAGAGTTAAAGGCGGAGAAATATTTACCATCGTCGAGCAGGGCGGCCCACTTTCCAACAACAAAGGCATTAATCGTGCTGGCGGTGGCTTAACGGCGCCCGCACTGACTGAAAAAGATATTGCTGACTTAGATGCGGCTATTGCTATGGGCGTCGATTTCTTGGCCATTAGCTTTCCTAAGGATGGTGCAGATATGGCCTATGCGCGTCAGTTGGCTGACGCAGCTAGCGCAAAGCATGGTGTTGGTAGGGTGCGAACGATTGCTAAGGTGGAACGTGCTGAAGCGATTGAGTCAGAGGCTCTTAAGAGCATCATTTCCGAAAGTGACGGCATCATGGTAGCGCGTGGTGACCTAGCGATTGAGGTTGGCAATGCTGCAGTTCCAGCATTGCAAAAGCGGATGATTGCATGGGCGCGCGAAGCGGATAAATTTACGATCACTGCAACACAAATGATGGAATCGATGATCAATGCTCCAGTGCCAACCCGTGCCGAAGTAAGTGATGTTGCGAATGCAGTATTGGATGGTACGGATGCGGTTATGCTCTCCGCAGAATCAGCTGCCGGGATTTACCCAGTACAAACTATTAAAGCGATGGCAGAGATTTGTGTTGAAGCAGAAAAGTCTAATCGTGTTCAACTGGGTACAGACTTTTTGGATCAAACCTTTACGCGAATTGATCAAACTATTGCGTTAGGCGCCCTGTTCACTGCACATCATTTAAATGCGAATGCAATCGCCGCCCTGACGGATTCCGGATCAACTGCGATTTGGATGAGTCGCCATAATATTCATGTGCCAATTTTTGCGCTGACTTCTAAGATCGCTACGCAGCGCGCCTTGAGTACGTATCGAAATGTAACGCCAATCGGCTTGGATTACACCAAAGATCGCGATACAGCATTGCAAGAGGTTGAGATTTGCTTGAGACAAATTGGGGCTGTGAAAAAGGGCGATACAGTCGTGCTGACTTCCGGTGAACCAATGGGCGAGCCTGGTGGCACCAACACCCTCAAGATTGTTCACGTCAAATAAATTTCCTGTTTAACTTTTAATTACATTTAAACAAAGAGAACATCATGGCTTTAGT
>CAZXSX010000087.1:0-6166 GCA_964643245.1 uncultured Polynucleobacter sp. | reverse complement strand
ATGGGTGTCATTGACTGTGTAGGCGAATCGGGCTTGAAAGAGTTTAGACATGTCCAGAAGCTATTGTAGAATCACGCAAAATCATGAAATATCTCACGGTGTTGGGTAAAATGGTCGAAAATGCAGGGCCCAAACACTTTTAGGAATTCTTGCCAAGGTAAACATAATGCGTCAAACCTCCCAAATCTCCAAATTCACTAGCTTGCGAGCTGGTTTTGTGGCCCTATCCATTTTCGCTCTGATTGGTGTTTCTGGCGTTGCTATGGCGGCAGATGCTGCCCCAATGGCGCCTGCTGCAGAAACTAAGGAAGCGGTTCCTGGTAAACCTAAAGCTGATCCAGCAGCTGGTGAGGCCCTCTATTCCAATGGCGATACTAAGCGTGGCGTTATTGCCTGTTTGACCTGCCACGGTCCAAAAGGTCAGAGCGCTACTGGAACATGGCCGAAGTTGTCAGCCCAGCACGCTGCTTATACGACTAAGCAACTGAAAAACTTTAAAGATGGCACTTGTGCTAATCCAGTCATGATGGGTATAGCCGCAACTTTGACTGAACAAGATATGCAGAACATTTCAGCATATTTGGCGAAACAACCAATCTCACAAGGGGTAGCGGTAAATAAAGACACTATTGAACTAGGCCAAAGCATTTACCGTGGTGGTATTGCTGCAAAAGGTGTTCCTGCTTGCGCTGCATGCCATAGCCCGACTGGTGCCGGTATCCCTGCTCAGTATCCACTTCTAGGTGGTCAGTGGGCGGAATACTCGAATGCACAGTTATTGGCATTCCGAGATGGTGTTCGCAAGAACAGCAGTCAAATGACAACAATCGCCTCTAAGCTTTCTGATTTAGAAATGAAGGCTGTTGCGGATTACATCGCTGGCTTGCATTAAGTATCTTGAGATTTCAAAATAAAACCCCGCTCATGTAGCGGGGTTTTTGTTAGGCTATTTTTGCAAACCTAGCTTATTAAAATTCGGTTTTGTTACTTTGGCAAAACACTTTCGGCCGCAAATAAATCATTTGTTTTTTCTCGAGCACGAATGACGTAAGCATTGCTTCCATCAACCATAATCTCTGCAGCTTTCGGGCGAGTGTTGTAGTTAGACGCCATTACAGATCCATAAGCGCCTGCAGAGAGAATTGCGAGAAGATCGCCTTCTTCGATTGCAAGCGAGCGATCTCTGCCTAGCCAATCGCCTGATTCGCAAACTGGGCCAACAACATCATAGGTAACCGATTGAGCCTCTTTAGCTTGAACGGGGATAATGCCATGATGCGCTTCATACAGTGCGGGGCGCATGAGCTCTGTCATGGCTGCATCAACTATGCAGAAGTTTTTCTCTACACCTGGTTTGAGATATTCAACGGTTGTTAGAAGCACACCAGCATTGCCAACCAAGGATCTACCAGGCTCCAAGACCACATCTAAATGGGCAAAACCTCGCTCGGCGACATGATTTAGCAGAGTATTGGTGAATTCGGTGATATCGGGTGGGGTTTCGTCGCTGTAAGAGATTCCAAGGCCGCCACCAAGGTCAAGATGATGGATGATGATGCCCTCTCTTTTGAGATGTTCAACCAAATCCAAGACTTTATCGAGAGCGTCTAAATATGGTGCGGTGCTCGTGATTTGTGAGCCAATATGACAATCAATTCCAACGACATCTATTTGGGAAAGTTGAGGAGCTTCACGATAGGTTTTTAAAACCTCATGATAGGCAATGCCAAACTTATTTCCTTTTAAGCCCGTAGAAATATAGGGATGTGTTTTTGCATCGACATCAGGATTAACGCGCAATGAAATTGGAGCTCGAAGACCTAGTTCATTCGCAACGCGATTGATTTTCTGAAGCTCAGCAATCGACTCTACATTGATGCATTTCACGCCTACTTTTAAAGCCATTGCAATTTCCGTAGCCGATTTGCCAACACCTGCAAATACTAGGCTCTTTGGGTCAGCGCCAATGGCTAATGCGCGCACCAGCTCTCCGCCACTGACTAAATCAAAGCCAGCACCCAGTTGTTTGAAGTAATCAATGACGGCTAAATTGCTATTGGCCTTCATGGCGTAATGAACTCGGGCGCGACGCTTACCTTTGGAATCGATGCACGCTTTGTCATATGCTTGATATGCCTCAGTAAGCGCCTTTTTGCTATACACATATAGCGGGGTTCCAAATTTTTTCGCTAAACCTGTCAATGGAACTTCCTCGGCATACCAATTGCCATTGCGCTCGGTAAATCCTGATAACTTTGGAAGAGGAATTGCTTTGCTTGTCATTGCTGGGCCGATGGAGAGGTGCTAGTAGGTGGTGGGTAGAGTTTGCCTTTGGGCTCAGGCTCCGTAGGAGCAGGAGGAACGGGCGGTACACTTGGCAAATATAGAGGTCCCCTAACCCCGCATCCAACAAGGGATATTAGGAGGCTAATGCCGAGGGTTCTCTGAAGAATCGCTATCATGAATATTTCTAAAACGAATGATTGAATATAGCATACAGGGCTCCGCGATGAATCCAAGTAACTCTGGAGTAGAAACGATCGATGACAAGCAGTTTTACCAATTGGGCAGCCAGTTATTGCACTCGATCGAATTGGCGTTGGAGGCTGCCGACGATGCGCTCGATTTGGATTTGGATATTGAGCGTCAAGGGGGCAATGTCATCAATATTCGCTTTCGAGATAAAAGCGTGATTGTGGTTCATACCCAGCCCCCCTTGCATGAGATCTGGGTAGCCGCTAAATCGGGTGGGTATCACTACCGCTGGGCAGGCACCCTAGCGCAACCATTATGGCTGGATACGAAGACCGGTAAAGAGCTTTTGAGCGATTTGTCGACTTTTGCAAGCGCTCAGGCTGGGCAAGCCGTCAAAATTGAGCTCATTAAAGCGTAAAGAGATTTTTTCTCAGGCTGCCCCAGTGGCGGCCAGGGTTTCAATAACTTGCTCATCAGGAACACCCTGAATTTGTGCCTTGCCAATTTTTTCGAGAACAACATACCGAATTTGGCCGCCCTCAGTTTTCTTATCGACTTGCATGAGTTCCATATAGCGCTTTGCACCAAATTTTGGCGGGTTTGTTGGAAGATTCATGGATTGAATGATTTTGGTGAGGCGCGCAACATCATCCTTGCTTATGAAATTGAGTCGACATGATAAATCTGCCCCTAGCACCATTCCACAGCCAACAGCCTCGCCATGTAGCCACTCTCCATAGCCCATGCCCGCTTCAATAGCATGGCCGAAGGTGTGACCAAAGTTCAAGGTTGCGCGGATGCTGCCTTCTCTTTCGTCGGCAGAAACTACTGCTGATTTAATTTCACATGATCGAAGTACTGTATGGCTCATTGCATCGGTATCACAGGCGAGCAAGGATTTTGCATTAGCCTCGATCCAGTTCAAAAATGTGGCGTCCGCAATTGTGCCATGTTTAATGACTTCGGCAAGACCTGCGGAGAGTTCGCGAGAGGGGAGTGTTTTTAGGGTGTTGAGATCAGCAATTACTGCAACAGGCTGGTGAAAAGCGCCAATCATGTTTTTGCCTAAAGGATGATTAATGCCTGTTTTCCCGCCAACGGAAGAGTCTACCTGTGACAAAAGTGTCGTGGGAACTTGAATGAAACGAATACCTCGCATAAAGCTAGCTGCTGCAAAGCCAGTCATATCACCAATTACACCACCCCCCAAAGCAATTAGCATGGTTTGGCGATCTGCCTCAAATTTCAGAAGATCATCAAAAATGAGCTGAAGATTTTTCCAGTCCTTATAGGACTCGCCATCAGGTAAAACAATGGTTCTTACTGATTTACCAAAAGTGCTTAAGGTCTTTGTGAGGCGTTCTGCATACAAGGGGGCAACAGTGGTATTGCTAACTATGTAAATTGAGGTTGATTTTTCACAAGCGTTAAATAAAGTGGGCTGATCAATTAGGTCAGTCCCAATGTAAATGGGATAGCTGCGATTACCTAAATCAACTTCGAGTGTTTTCATCATAAATTTAAGGTGGAAAGTTCAAGCTGCATGATTAATGTATTTACCAATTGATTGACGCTAGGTTTGCCAGTTTCAATAATATGGTCGGCTATCTCGCGATAGAGCGGATCGCGAATGGCATATAAATTTTCGAGTATTTTTTTGGGGTCACCACTGCGAAGCAAGGGGCGTCCTTCACTGCCTTTCGTGTGATGCCACAATTCCACTGGATTGGCATGAAGGTAAATGACCGTACCCTGTTCGCTTAGGGCTTTGCGATTTTCAGGCAAAAGTACAGCACCACCACCAGTGGCTAATACGATGTTTTTTTCATTCGTAACCTCGCGAATAGCTTGAGCTTCGCGTTTTCGAAATCCCTCTTCGCCCTCCATCTCAAAGATGACGGGAATTTTGACTCCACAACGTTCTTCAATGACGTGATCGGCATCTAAAAAACGGCGCCCTAATTTTTTTGCCAGGACCTTACCAACGGTCGATTTTCCAGCGCCCATAAGGCCGATTAGAAAGATGTTGTTGGTCGTAGAGTTCACCCTTTGATTTTATTAGGTTTTATCGAGAACAGTAGGGGTTAAGAAGACCAAGAGTTCAGTTTTATCTTTTAATTTGGATTTATGGCGAAATAAACCCCCAATCAGGGGGATATCGCCTAGTAAAGGGACCTTCACTTCGTCTTCCCTTTCAGTCATTTGAAAGATCCCGCCAATAATCGCAGTGCCACCGTTTTCAACAGTCACTTCAGAACCCGGGTTTTTTGGTATCAATCGCATAGCCCTGTTCCGTTTTCATGCCAATGGCGTCCTTGTTAACTCCGACCAGCATGGATATTTTTCCGTCCGGATGAATTTTTGGCAATACCTCTAATCAAAGATTTGCTTTTCTGAATTGCAGTTTGCTACCATTTTGTGGGGTGGTTTGATAGGGTAGCTCAGTTCCTTGTTCAATCGTTGCTTTGACCTGATCTCCAGTCATGATGCGTGGATTGGAGAGGATCTTTCCTTGCCCCTCTGACTCAAGCGCTGAAAGTTCTAATTGCAAGAGGCGACTGGCATTTTTAGAGAGCAATGTCGCAGCTACATTCGCAGGGTTAAAGCCGCCTAGCCCGGCATCAGCTAAGTCAACGTTTCCGTTGATCTTATTGTCCGCGGGGTCATCCGCACCCTTTGCTTGGTAACCGAGTTTGGTTCCTAGCTCTCTAGCAAAGCGTTCATCAGCCTCTACTATGCGAGCCTCAATCAGAATTTGCCTCGGGCTATTGATGTGGTCGCCGCCAAATGGAAGCGCCGCATCTTCGCGGCGATGCTTCTGGAATGCTGTAATTTCTGCGTGAGACCCAATCCAATAAATGTCTCCATTTCGAATTAAGCGTAAATCGCGACTAGCCAAAATTGAATGCAATGCGGTTTGCCAGAGGGTGTTATGAAGGTCTACCGGGATTCTTCCTCTGATGGACTCACTTAGTAAAAAATTGGTATTGCCAATCTTGGCAAGAATTTGCAAAAGTTCAGCAATCTCAATCTCTGTAAATTGCAGACTGATGGGGGCTTCCTGTGAGTTACTTGGTACTGCGGTAGGTTTGGCGTACGCACTAAAAATAGCTAACAACATGCCAAGCAGAAGATGAGACAAAAAGCGTTTATTGAATCGATCCATCATTCAGGCCTTGAGGGTTTAAGGGTGAGGGATCTGCCTTGGGGATGGGTGAAGGTCACAAACGTTTTTTCAAGATGGTTTAGCCCCCACTCGCCTAGCGAAATTGACCCTTTTTCAAGCATTACGGCTCCTTTAGCATTTTGAAAAAATGCACGCTGAGAATTGTTGATTTCGCTAAGGCCTAAATAGCGCCAATGGCGCAACTCAGTCTCAAAAGGCACGGTGGGAATTTTTGGTTTTGAGTTTGTTTGAGGCTTATTTTCTTTAAAAGAGTGAATACTCACTTCTAATAAATCAATTGATTTATAAAACTCATCTTCAATATCAAGTATTTCTTCTCGCAAAGCTGTCAATTCGGTTTGAAGCTGGATAATCTCCTTTTCAGCATTCTGAAAAGCAGTCGATGAATCTGCCGAAGCTCGTCCATAGAGCGTAAAAAGGCATAGACCCAAGCAAATTAAGCCCACTCCAAGGCTTGCCAATACCCCTATTTTTTAAGTTCATGAGGGGTAGGCAATTGGATCT
>CAZXSX010000086.1:0-6276 GCA_964643245.1 uncultured Polynucleobacter sp. | reverse complement strand
GTCCCCGGGGATGTCCGAGGCGCCGTAAACGCGGTCTTAGAAGGTCTAAATAATGGCACTATTCGGGTTGCTGAGCGTCGCAACGTTGGCAAGTGGGAAGTAAATCAATGGGTTAAGAAAGCCGTATTGCTGTCTTTCCGCCTCGAGAACAATATTCCGATGAGCGCTGGCGGCTACACCCAGTTCTACGACAAGGTGCCTAGCAAGTTTGAAGGCTATACCGCAGCTGACTTTGCAGCTGGGGGCTTCCGAGTTGTGCCGCCTGCGGTTGCTCGTCGCGGCTCCTTCATCGGCAAAAATGCCGTTCTAATGCCCTCTTACGTCAATATTGGAGCCTATGTTGGCAAAGGTACGATGGTCGATACTTGGGCAACCGTTGGCTCCTGCGCCCAAATTGGTAAAAACGTTCACCTTTCTGGTGGCGTTGGGATCGGCGGCGTTTTAGAGCCTATCCAAGCTGGACCAGTAATTATTGAAGATAACTGCTTTATTGGTGCTCGTTCTGAGGTCGTTGAAGGCGTTGTTATTGAAGAGAATGCTGTTTTATCGATGGGCGTTTACATTGGCCAAAGCACAAAAATTTATGATCGCGACACCGGTGACGTGCATTACGGCCGTGTTCCCGCGGGTTCAGTCGTTGTGCCAGGATCACTACCCTCTGCTTGTGGCAAGTACAGCTTGTATGCCGCCATCATTGTGAAAAAAGTGGATGCTCAAACCCGAGCCAAAACTGCTATCAACGAATTACTCCGCGATTAACGAATTTATGAGCGCCACCCTCGAACTAACGGAAGCACTGATTGCTTGTCAATCAGTAACCCCTGCTGATAGTGGCTGCCAAGAACTCATCGCTAAGCGCTTACAGGCGCTAGGCTTTCACACAGAAAGCGTTGTGAGTGGCCCTGAGAATTTTCAAGTAACCAATTTATGGGCCATCAAAAAAGGAAAGGCCGGCGATCAAGGCAAAGTTCTGATGTTTGCGGGTCATACCGATGTGGTGCCAACGGGTCCTCTAGATAAATGGACGAGCAATCCCTTCAAACCAACCATTCGTGATGGAAAGCTTTATGGACGCGGTGCAGCGGACATGAAAACCTCTCTAGCAGGCTTTGTAGTGGCTACCGAGGAATTTATTACCGCGCATCCAGATCACGAGGGATCCATTGCTTTCTTAATCACGAGTGATGAGGAAGGCCCCGCTAATGACGGCACCGTCATCATGTGCGAGCGTCTACAAAAACACCGGCAACGTTTGGATTACTGTGTGATTGGTGAACCTACTTCGGTTGATCAACTGGGTGACATGATTAAAAATGGTCGTCGCGGCTCTTTGTCTGGCAAAGTGAAAATTAAAGGAATCCAGGCGCACATTGCTTATCCTCATCTAGGGAAAAATCCAATTCATCTCTCTGCGCCAGCGATTACCGCATTGGTAGAGACCGAATGGGATAAAGGGAATGAATACTTCCAACCGACTAGCTTTCAGATTTCCAATGTTCATGCGGGAACTAGTGCAAACAATGTCATCCCAGGCGAGCTCGTTATCGACTTTAACTTCCGCTTCTCTACCGAAAGCAAACCCGAGCAATTGCGTGAGCGTCTTGAGACTACCCTCAAGAATGCTGGCCTCGATTTTGACATTGAGTGGGTTTTAGGGGGCAGCCCCTTTATTACTGGTGATGGTGCGCTCGCGGGCGCATTACGCAAAGCCATCAAAGAAGAAACTCAGGTTGATACCGAGCTCTCTACCACTGGTGGCACCAGTGATGGTCGCTTTATCGCCAAGATCTGCAAAGAGGTAGTGGAGTTTGGCCCCCTGAATGCAACTAGCCACAAAATTGACGAGTGCGTTATTGTTGATGATGTTGAGCCGCTGAAAAATATCTACCGCAAAACGCTTGAGCAACTCATTGCCTAGGTTTTGGCTTAATACATTTCTCTTCCCCCCCCTAAAACCTGAAACCTCCATCATGGACCCTGAGCCTTCACAAGCAATCATAGTCAATCAGTGTATTGATCAAATTGCCCAAAAATTGGAAGCAGCGAAATTACACTACGGCCACGGTGCGATTGATGCAAACAGTGAAGCCCTGTGGATCGTCAGCAAGCAGCTTGACTTAAGCCCTACTGAAGCGCTTGATCACCTAGATCGAGAGCTGACAGCAGATCAATACGAAAAATCAATTGCTGTAGCGGAGCAACGAATTTCCACTAGAAAACCATTAGCCTACATTCTGGGAGAAGCTTGGTTGATGGGGGTGCCATTTTTTTGCAGTGAGCAAAGCATTGTTCCTCGCTCATGGATTGCAGAGCTCATTGTGGACGGCTCCCTAGAGCCTTGGCTACCTGCCGATGGCAATGTCTTGGATCTTTGTACGGGCAATGGCTCTTTAGCTATCCTATTAGCCCTATCCTGCCCTGATATTCATGTGAGCGCATGCGATATTAGCTTGCCCGCCTTATCTGTTGCAGCACGTAATGTGGATCGCCATGGCCTGAGCTCTCAGATAGATCTTTTAGAGGGCGATCTTTGGGAAGCGCTCCATGAACCGAATGAAGATAATCTTTTTGATCTCATCATTTGTAACCCACCCTATGTAAACACAAGCTCCATGAACGCCCTTCCGGCTGAATACCAAGCTGAGCCAAGCTTGGCGCTTGCTGGCGGAGAGGATGGCATGGATCTGATTCGCAGAATTATTGCGCATGCCCCGGACTACCTCTCTGAGCGTGGCGCACTCTTGCTGGAAATTGGCAATGAGTATGAGAACTTCAAAAAAGCGTTTCCGCAAATTCCGGTGATTTGGATGGAAGTCTCCGCTGGTGACGAACAAGTTCTCTTAATACAAGCAGAGGACTTGCGTTAATTAGCAACGCAATTAGCTAAGCTCTGCTGCTGCAGCGATAGCCTGATCAATACGCTCCACCGGAATCACTTTTAAGCCAGCAATCTTTGTCTTGGGCATATTGGCCTTGGGAATGATCGCCACAGTAAAGCCCAGCTTAGCCGCTTCTTTAAGCCGCTCTTGACCACGCGGGCATGGCCGAATTTCCCCGGCCAATCCAACCTCACCAAAGACGATCAACTCTTTTGGTAAAGCACGATTCCGAATGGAAGATTGGATCGCCAACAACACTGCTAAGTCAGCCGCTGGCTCCGAAATTTTCACCCCGCCAACCGCATTTAAGAACACATCTTGATCGAAACACGCCACCCCTGCATGGCGATGTAGCACTGCTAAAAGCATGGCTAGACGGGCCTGCTCAAGACCTACTGCAAGACGACGCGGATTGGGGACATGAGCCGTATCCACAAGCGCTTGAATTTCCACCAAAAGCGGCCTACTCCCTTCTTGCGTAACCAACACACAAGCGCCTGGCACCATTTGCTCGTGTTGCGACAAGAAAATTGCCGAGGGATTCGTGACGCCACGCAAGCCTTTTTCAGTCATCGCAAACACACCGAGTTCACTCACTGCGCCAAAGCGATTTTTAATTGAACGTACCAATCGGAATGAGGAATGGGTATCGCCTTCAAAGTACAGAACGGTATCCACAATATGTTCCAAGACGCGGGGACCAGCCAAGTGGCCGTCTTTGGTTACATGTCCCACCATCAATACGCAGATACCACTTGCCTTTGCCGCTCTCGTAAGTTGCGCAGCACATTCACGCACTTGCGCTACTGAGCCTGGCGCAGAACTTAGTACCTCAGAATATAAAGTCTGAATTGAGTCCACCACCAACACCTGCGGCTTAACGGTGTCCATAATGGAAATTAATTTCTCCAACTGAATCTCCGCCAAGACCTCGAGCTGTGGAGCATTAAGTGAAATCCGCTTGGCGCGCAGCGCAATTTGCGCAGCTGACTCCTCTCCACTGCTATAGAGCACATTCATACCAGTAGCACTCATTTCTGCGAGCGCTTGCAATAGCAATGTCGACTTACCAATTCCTGGATCACCACCCAGCAACACAACGCCGCCGGGCACCAAGCCGCCGCCCAATACGCGATCAAACTCGTCTACGCCCGTGCTAAAGCGCGGCAAATCTTCTGCGGTAATGGCCAAGAGTTTTTGCCTAGGCAGAGATTGCGCTAGACCCCGAAACCGAGAATTGGATGTCGTCTCTGGCAAACCCTCTTCCATGGTGTTCCAAGACTGGCAAGATGGGCATTGCCCCTGCCACTTAGCCGAAGTGCCCCCACAAGACTGACAGATGTAAACCGTTTTGACTTTAGCCAAGAGATGCTCGTAAATGAATAATTAGCAATGAATTAATCAAGCTGTGTGCCAGCTTTGTTTTCTTGCGCACGTTTTGGAGCATTTTTGCGACGTTGCTCCAAATCGGCAGCCCTAGTTGCAGCAGCTTTTTGTTTTTCTTCAAACTCGCGCTGATTTTCGGAACGCTCTGCTGCTTTTACTGGTGATGCGCGCTCCGCAGCGCGCTTTTGATCTTCTTGATCTTTAATGCTCTTGCGTAACTTTCGTTGGACTTCATGCAAAGCCCGCTCTTGCTCGCTAATTGGATCTATTTCTTTGCGGTACTGCGCACGAGCATCGCGCAAACAGAAGTTCACCCAATAATTTTGATAGCACTCAGATGAAGCTTTGCCCCAGCGATATTTGGCCCAATCCCTCTGCAACTCAAGCTCTGCCTCGATCTTATCGAGCTTATCCAATTCCGCCTCTTCAGCGGGGGTAGCTAAAGCCACACCACTTAAAGCATTTACCAGCAAAAAGACTCCAAGAAAGATCTTGGAACGAAGGGATAGGGGTTTTCTCAAATTTCTACCTTCGCGCCCAACTCAACCAAACGATTCGCTGGAATCTTAAAAAAGTCTGATTGGCGTCCTACATTTTGATACATCCAGCAAAACAAGCGCTCACGCCACATTGCCATACCTGGAATATGAGTTGAAACAATGGTGTCACGAGACAAAAAGAATGACGTATTCATCATGTCAAATTTGAGATCAGAGGATTTTTCAATCAACTCGATGATTTGCCCCATATCGGGAGTTTCATTGAATCCGTAAGCTGCACGAATTACGTAAATACCATTCCCAAGATCTCTTAAGGTAATGCGCTCCTCATCTTTGACACAAGGCACATCCCAAATACTGACCTTTAAAAAGAATACTCTTTCATGCAGGACGTGATTGTGCTTAAGGTTATGCAAGAATGAAACCGGCAAGTAATCTACATGAGCCGTCAAAAAGATGGCTGTACCTTCGACCCTGTGAGGCGGGTGCATCATCAAGGCCTCAATAAAGCTCTTTAACTCAATGCCGTTATTCATAGCGTTCTGACGCAAAATCCTGCGACCTTGGTACCAAGTCATCAGGAATAAGAAGCAAACTGAGCCAAGCAATAAGGGAAACCAGCCGCCCTCCATGATTTTCAACAAGTTAGCGCTCAAGAATATTAGATCAACAACCAAGAACGAGCTAATGACTAAGGTTACTAAGATGGGGTTCCAGCGCCAAACCACTCGCATCACAATCGCAGCTAAAAATGTTGTGACAATCATGGTTGTAGTGACTGCAATTCCGTACGCAGCAGCTAAGTTCTCAGACTTCTTGAAAGCCAGAACAACCGCAATAACCAGAACCAGCAATGCCCAATTAACTAAAGGCATATAAATATAAATTTGGCCGATTTCTTTATCGGAGGTATGACGCACCTTCATACGCGGCACAAAACCCAACAAGATCGCTTGACTAGTCATTGAAAAAGCACCAGAAATAACTGCTTGCGAGGCGATGACAGTTGCCGCAGTTGCTAAGAGAGCTAATGGGAAAACAAAACCCTCTGGCACCATTAAGAAAAAAGGATTGCTAATGGTTTCTGGATTATTCAAAAACATCGTACCTTGCCCAAAATAATTGAGCAATAAGCAAGGCATCACAATAAAAAACCAGCCCATTCGAATTGGCTTAATGCCAAAGTGCCCCATGTCGGCATATAGCGCTTCTGCACCAGTTAGCACCAAGAAAACGGCGCCTAAAACAATAAATCCTTGCAGAGTATGTTCATCCATAAATCGAATAGCGTGCAATGGATTAATAGCGGCAAATATGGCCGGATGTTGAACCACCTGATGAATGCCCATCAGGCCAATAGTTACAAACCAAGCGACCATGATCGGGCCGAACAATTTTCCAACAACATCAGTACCGGTTTTCTGAATAACAAAGAGTACCATCAAGATAGTTATAGTGATTGGCATCACATAACGCGTGAGATCGGGTGAAATTACTTCCAAGCCTTCCAC
>CAZXSX010000085.1:0-6380 GCA_964643245.1 uncultured Polynucleobacter sp. | reverse complement strand
GATGAAATACGTGAACAATGGCTCAGAAAAGATCTTTGGAGTCTCCATGAATTCATTAATTTATGTTGCGGTTCTTTAGATGGGACAAGGCCAATGTCAGAATGGTCAAAAAAGAGATATGAAGAGTACGAGAAATGTAAAAAAGAACAAGGCAGCCCCGTAGTCTCCATGTCATTTAATCAATCTGACTTAGAAAATGAGGCTAAAGAACCGATAAAGGTTGCAGAAGATATTATTAGGCGAGGAATTCGTTCTAAAGAGCTAGAGGTTATTAGCTTACAAGATGCCCAAATTGGAAATATTTTATACGGAACAGCTGATTATTTTGTACCACGTATTGCAATTCAATGGACTGAGTCGAAACCATCTTTATTGCCAAAGTTTCCTTTTAGGATTGGGGATCTTAATAATCTCCAACCAATCACCATCCTACGGCGTAAAAGTATTACACCAGAATTGAAAGTGTGGATTGAGCGAGATTTATGGAGTCAAGATGAACTTCGAGATTTGTGTTGTGGATTAGAGCCAGATCCTTACCGTAGGACTTATTTATCTGAGCGAATTATAGAAACAAGAAAACAACATCCTCCAAGAAATTTAGAAGCTTTAGAAAAGCTAAATCAAAGTCCAGATTCTGTTTTATTACGCGCTTTAGATCAAGCTGATGAGTCTATTCATCGTGCAGTAATAGCTGATTTATTAGAACCCTGCATGAACAATGATGATTGGAAAAATCAAGCCTATCCTAAAAACCTATTTTTTAAGCCAGCCGTTGCTACCAAATGGGCTATTACCCGATTTAAAGCATTTCCTTTTAGGGATGAAGATTATCCAATCAACGAGGTAATGCAGAAAATAGAAGTGGTATTACCAGAAAAAACACCAAAAGCAACATGGACCTTAAAACCTTTTGACGAAATACAAAGAATGCCAGGTTATCGTGCCATTTTGCGCCAAACTCTTCAAAAAATGCTCGAGGAAGGCAAGCCAAGCGTTCCAACTGCATACGAAGTTCTTCAAAGTTGGCGAATTAAATTTACAGATAAACCACAATCAGCAAAAGAATATCCAAAAATATATGTAAAAAATCACTCTTTCGATTACGAAAATCAAAATGGAAAACTAAAAACAGTCGATATAAAAGCTCTTCGAGCAGCAATTGAACGCTTAATAATTTCTTGCTAAATACTTATTAGTCTTATTAACTTCTTAATGGTGATTAATGCGGTGTTTTAACCATAAAATGGCCTACAAAACATAAGTCAAAAGTATTTAATAGGTATTCCTTTAACTATTTAGGAATACTGAAATGAATCTCAAAGCAAGTGCTTTACCAGCTGTCTTACCCACCCATCACGCAGCATCTTTTCTCAATCGAGCCCATCAAATCTTATGTAAATGGGCCTGTTTAGACTGCGCCAAGATGGGCATTCGCCCACTTCGCATTCATGGTCGATTAGCGTGGAGAGTCGGTGATTTGCAGAAATTGTTGGAAGGAGGCATTTAATGACCTACTTCATTCAACAGTTCCAAGATGCTATGCGTGCATCAGGCATCACTCCTCCAGACTCCATCATTGCGGATGGCAAACTCCATCGCTTTAGTACCAATGGCAAATCTCGTGATACTGCGGGTTGGTATGTATTGCATGAGGGCCTGATTCCTGCGGGTGCTTTTGGCGATTGGCGTACGGGATTAACACAAAACTGGCAAGTAGATCTTGATCGACGCTTTACTGCAGCAGAAGAAACAACCTATATCGCTCAGCAAAAAGTGATTCGAGCACAGGTTGAGGTTGAAAAACAACGCGGTTATGAGCAAGCTGCTCAAGAAGCTAGAAAACTCTGGGAATCTGGCATATCCGCTACATCGGAGCATGGTTATCTGAAACGCAAACAGATTCAACCACATGGCACCAAAGTAAGCCTTGAGGATGGACGTTTATTGGTTCCCATGTGCGATGGTTCTGGCAAGCTCTGGAATCTGGAACGGATCACTCCAAACAAGCCTAATGATGGTAGTCCTGATAAAAAAGGCCTCTATCGCGGTAAGCGGATTGGGTGTTTTTACACAATTGGTACGCTAAAGCCATCTGCCGCTCTATTACTCTGTGAAGGTTTTGCTACAGGCGCTTCTTTATACGAAGCCACTCAACTACCCATTGTGGTTGCTTTTAATGCCGGCAATCTTCTACCTGTAGCAGAAGCTATTCAATACTGGTGTCATGATCGGCAGTTAATCATTTGCGCAGATGATGATTATCAAACCACAGGCAATCCAGGAATAACCAAAGCAAAAGAAGCTGCTCTCGCTGTCGGTGGAATGGTCGTAGTTCCTGATTTTGGTATTGATAGACCAGCAGGTGCTACGGACTTTAATGATTTACATCAAATCGAAGGATTACTGTCAATACAGCAATTGATGGCAAGCTTTTTAGAATCCATCGGAGTGATGTCATGACTTATATAAATCAACAAGTAGACACAGCTACTGTAGCTTCGCATCCGAATTCGTATGCTAGTTTGGATCCTTTAGGAGCGTCGTTACTCAACACATTCAGTGAAGAGTCTCAGACGATACCTCCATTAAGTGATAGTTATAGCGTTCAAAGTATCCCCAAACCCTCCGATACCTCCTTGGTTTTTGCCCAAGAAAATCCCGTAGAAGATAGTCCCATTCCTGGTCGAGAAAAACGACCCTGTTATCGAGTATTGAATGATTGGGTCAAAACGGATGATCGTAACTTCCAACCCGGTGTTTGGTACTTTACGACCAAGCTTGAGAAAAATGGGAATGTCCATCTAATCCATCAATGGATTTGCTCTCCTTTACTAGTCAATGCCATTACTAGAGACAGTCATGGTAATCACTTTGGTCGTTTACTCAGCTTTAAACCGACGGTAGGACCGTGTCGTGAATGGGCCATGCCGATGGAATTACTCAAAGGTTCTGGAGATGAACTGCGTGGTGAATTACTCTCCATGGGAGTAGAAATTGATCCTCATAACAAACACCTCTTAGCCAACTATCTACAGTCTCAACATCCCAAACGGCAGATGCTCTGTGCGTTACAGGTGGGCTGGGTAAATGATTCTTTTGTATTGCCGGATCAGGTGATTGGACCCAAAGCAGCTAGTGTTATCTTTCAATCCAGTGAAAGTGCTCAGGGTGAATATGCTGTCTCTGGAACATTGAATGAGTGGCGTTCAACGATTGCTACTTATGCCATTAACAACCCCATTTTAATGCTGGCGATCTCAGCAGCCTTTACTGTACCTCTACTGAGTAAGTGTCATGCAGAAGGGGGTGGTATTCATCTGGTGGGCGATTCTTCTACTGGTAAAACTACGGCGATTGATGCCGCTTGCTCCGTATGGGGAGGGACCGGTTTTAAACGCAGCTGGCGTGCTACATCCAATGGTCTAGAAGGTGCTGCCATGTTATTCAATGATGGTTTATTAGCGCTCGATGAAATTAGTGAGTGCGATCCTCGTCAAGTAGGTGAAATTGTGTACATGTTGGGTAATGGCACAGGTAAGCAACGAGCACGTCGTACTGGTTCTGCTCGTCATATTGCTCGCTGGCTGTGTTTTGTGGTATCGAGTGGTGAGCGCACGATTGAAACTTCTATGCAGGAAGGGGGTTATCGCACTAAAGCAGGGCAATTGGTTCGTCTGTTGGATATTCCTGCAAACCGGCAATGGGGTGCTTGGGATGATATCCATGATTTTACTAGCGGTAGTGCTCTATCTGATGCAATTAAGCAAGCTGCAGCAAAGCAGTATGGCCATGCCGGCCGGGCTTTTTTAGAAAAGCTTACGCGAGATTCACGGGATTTTGGTGAGTATCTAAGAAAAATCCAGGAATCAAACTTATTCTTAATCAGCGATGGAGAAGGTCAACATAAAAGAGCGGCTACTCGATTTGCACTCATCGGATTAGCAGGTGAATTAGCTACGGAATACGGCATTACAGGATGGCCTGAAGGAGCGGCAATTACAGCAGCAGCCACTTGTTTTGCATTATGGCGAACTACACGAGGTCCAGGCAATCATGAACGTCACCACATTCTAGAAAAAGTACGCAGTTTTATTGAGCGCTATGGAGACAGTCGATTCTCAAATGCAGACATTCGTATTGATGCCGATACCGTTGCAGTGAGAGATCGAGCCGGATGGTGGAGAGAACAAGAAACTTATCGAGAATATTTGTTTACTGCTACAGGCCTCCATGAGGCTACCAAAGGCTTTGACTTTAAGCGTGCCTTAGATGTATTAGCAGAAGCCGGGGCACTAACAACTTCAAACTCAAACGGAGAACGTAGCAAGTCTCAACGTTTTAGGGGTTGTACAGCTAGGGTATATGGCATTAATCCAGAAAAGCTTGAGGTCTGTCATGGGACTTGATGAACTGATTGCTCGATTTCAATCAACAGCATCCGTTACACCTGTAACAAACGTGACAGGCATATCCTATAAACCTGTGAGGTGTAACAGATCTTTATTGAAGGACGTTACAGATGTTACCAATCAAGCAATACAAAAAAGTAGTGTAACGCCATCCAAGATCTACCGTAACACTGATGTAACAGAAAAGTCCTTATATAACAAGGAGATAACAGTTGTTACGGATGCAACGGCTAAGAATCATGCACATCAAGCAAGAGATTCTGCTCCGCTAGCAACTTCTCACTGGTGGTTAATTCATTACGCAGATGGGAGCTCTAAAAAGGTGCGGTTTAGTCCTGGTTGGACGATGGCGGAGGCCTTGGCAATGAACCCCGGTGCTACATCGATAGAGCCAGATACTGCAACTGGTCAGAGACCAAAAAGACCACTAAACGTTTATGAAGAACATCAACTACGAACTTGGTTCAATACTATTGGTGAGACAGACAGCATACTCATTGATCAAACCATTCAACAGTGTCAACAAGATCAAGTAGCACGAGATTATTTCCTGAGAAGAGCACTCACTGAACTACCGCAACGAGCTTTATTTGATGATCGCAGATCGTGTATGGAATGTGCTAATTTGGTTCGAGATCGGTGTCGTGCCAGGAACACATGGTACTGTGAGCACAATAAAACTTTGCCTCAGAGGTGTGAAGACTATCAGCCCCTACTCAAGAAGTTGACACACGGACTATGATGCAGGTGGTGAAAATAGGAGAAGATAAATCCATATAAGAGTGAGATGCCAATGAAACAAGAAGCAACAGTAACCAATGTGCTAACTAGATATGGTTCTAATAGAAATATAGATATATTCTCCATATTGCATTAGCATCCAAACAGATAATCATTTCAATTTAGGAAAATATGATGAAATCATTCCTTGCTATCTCTTTACTAACAGCTAATGTATCAATCGGTACTCCTTCTGTATTGGCACAAACAACTCAACTAGAATCACGGCAGCAGCCCACTCTTGATCTTCAGCGAGTCTTTTCTACAGCGCCCGATCGATCAACCATCAGAGTACTCAATCAACAGGAAATGCAGGAGACTCGAGGGGCTTTGGGGCCCGTAGTTGTTAGGGCGGCAATTGGTGCTGCATTTGGAGCTGGTGGACAACTTTATGAGAATATTCAAAATGATCAGCCTATTACTCAAGGTATGGAGTATGCCATTACAGTTGGTGCCATGGGTGGTGGCGCCGCAGGCAAATTAATACAGCTCTCTGGCGGCGGTTTAGCAGCAGAGGTTGCTTGGAGACCAGGAATAACAGCAGTTGTACAAGGAATACAGTTGGGCAATCCTGCTAATCAACAACATCGTAATGATTATTAGTAGAGTGTTGTGTGGTGGCAGAATTGTTTTTCAATGCTATCGGTCATGTGATATGGCCAATTCTTGAACATTACCTTGAGAAACATCCAAATGTGGGATACATTAAAGCCTTTTTTGTTAGTTTTGCTTGCGTAGGTATACCATGCATGTTGTGTATTCTTTTGAGTTCAAATCATAAGGACATATTCAAAGACCTATGGATTAGTGGTGTTATCAGTTCTCTGTTAGGACTGGCATTTGGTTTCATTGCTGCATTTTCTTTGTATTCTGCAAAACGCTCTATCACTAAAAAGGCTAAAGAGCTAAACCAAATACTTAAGTAGTGTCTCGAGATGGTTTAGTTAGGTGGTAACTGGTTGGTTGAGGGATAGTGTTTGGGCCAATGCGGATGATTCACAATCATCCTGGCTATTATCGTCTTCAAGACGGCATAATCCATTTAATAGTGATTGACCGTAGCCTTAAACGTAAAAGTACGCCATCACCTACTATGGAAAAGCTTTATGAGTAGTCTGCGCAAATCAAAGGTACGGTAGAAGTGCCATTGGCAAGAAATTAGACTTCACAGGATACTAACAAAGTGGTCAT
>CAZXSX010000084.1:0-6472 GCA_964643245.1 uncultured Polynucleobacter sp. | reverse complement strand
ATTCACTGCCTCATACTTCGTCTTGTCTTTGAGCCAATCCTCAATGGTAGCGAAGATGTCAAAAATCTTATCTTGACGTGCTTCAGCAGTCATGTAGGCAGGATCCGTTGCCCACTCTGGTTTACCCAGCGCTCTTGTAATAGGCTCCCAAGCATGACCTTGAATAGTGAAATAGATATAAGCGTTTGGATCAGTTTCCCAACCTTTACACTTCAACACCCAACCTGGCTGACCGCCACCACCAGCATTACCACCGCGTGGTACGACATCAGAGAATGAACCGTGTGGGTATTGTGGGTACTTTTCTAAGTAGCCAACCTTATCCAAACGTTGTTGATCGCGCAATTTAACGCGGCACAAATTCAATACAGCATCTTGCATTGAGCAAGAAACTTTTTGACCTTTGCCAGTCTTTTGACGTTGCATCAATGCAGTCAAAATACCGATTGCTAAATGCATACCAGTATTGGAGTCACCCAATGCGGCAGCTGAAACTGTTGGAGGACCATCCCAGAAACCTGTAGTGGAAGCAGCGCCACCAGCACATTGCGCTACGTTCTCATAGACTTTCAAGTCTTCATAGGAGTGGCCATCGCTAAAGCCCCTTACGGACGCCAAAATCATTTTTGGATTGAGTTCTTGAATGCGTTTCCAAGAGAAGCCCATACGATCCAAAGCGCCAGGACCAAAGTTCTCAACCATCACGTCAGAAACTTTAATCATTTTCTCCAACACTTCCTTACCTTCTGGAGTCTTAGTATCTAGAGTTAAGGAACGCTTATTGCCTTTTAACATCGTGAAGTACAGCGCATCTGCACCAGGAATGTCACGCAACTGACTGCGGGTTACATCGCCTGCGCCTGGACGCTCAACCTTGATCACATCGGCACCATAAAAGCCCAATAACTGGGTACACGCAGGACCTGCTTGTACGTGCGTGAAGTCAATAATACGAATACCGTCTAGTGGTTTGGTCATGTTTGTTTCTCCTTAAGTCTTTCTTATGTGCTTCAAATTAATCTGAATTATTTCTTGGCAGCTGCAGTGGATGGATTTAAGTTCGTTAAACGTCCACTTTCAGTTCCTGCGGTCTCATCAATAACAGCATTGATGAGGGCTGGTTTACCTGCGGCAATTGCTTCTGTTAGCGCCGCCTCCAATTCTGCTGGGGTAGTAACGTAATAACCCACCCCACCAAATGCTTCAATCATCTTGTCGTAACGTGCATCTTTGACAAATACTGTTGGCGCTACATCAGGACCACCAGTTGGGTTTTGGTCTGTACCACGATATACACCGTTGTTATTAAATACGACAGTAGTAATTGGTAACTTGTAACGGCAAACGGTTTCTAATTCCATACCACTAAAACCAAATGCGCTATCACCCTCAACCGCTACGGTTGGCAAACCGCTAGTGACCGCAGCTCCAATCGCATAACCCATGCCAATACCCATAATGCCCCAGGTACCTGAGTCAAAACGTTTACGGGGCTTGTACATATCCACGATGGCACGGCAGTAACCCAAAGTATTTGCGCCTTCGTTTACTAAGTTGACATCTGGATTCTTCTTAATCACATCACGAATCACACGTAATGCACCATGGAAGTTCATTGGCTTTGCTTCTTTGGCTAATGTTTCAGCCATTTTTGCCATGTTCTTTTCTTTTTTCTCATTCACAGCGTTGATCCAGTCGGCGCTAGGCTTTGGCACTGATGCAATGCCTTTCAGCAACTCACCAACACATGAACCAACATCGCCGATCAATGGTGCAGCGATCTGTACGTTGCTGTCCACCTCGTTTGCTTGAATGTCAATCTGAATAAACTTCTTGGGTTCTTTGCCCCAGGTCTTGCCTTTACCGTGAGCAAGCAACCAATTCAAGCGCGCACCAATCAACATTACTGCATCTGCTTCAGCCAATACAAATGAGCGAGCCGCAGAGGCAGATTGTGGATGATTATCTGGTAACAAGCCTTTGGCCATCGACATTGGCAAATATGGAATGCCAGATTTTTCGATCAAATCACGAATCTCTTGATCTGCTTGCGCATAAGCGGCGCCTTTACCTAAGAGAATCAATGGACGCTTGGCGGCTTTTAGAACATCCAATGCACGCGCTACGGCATCCGCAGCTGGAATTTGACGTGGAACCGGATCGATTACCTTGAAAATGGATTTCTTAGCCTCTTCGACTGGCATAGTCTGGCTCAGCAATTGCGCCGGCAAATCAAGGTATACGCCCCTGGACGGCCAGATACTGCAGCACAAATTGCGCGCGCAAACCCAATACCAATATCTTCAATGTGATTAATGCGGTACGCAGCTTTGCAGTAAGGCTTGGCAGCATTGAGCTGATCCATCTCTTCGTAATCACCTTATTGCAAGTCAACGATTTCACGCTCGCTTGAGCCCGAAATCAGAATCATCGGGAAGCAGTTCACTGTGGCGTTTGCCAAGGCTGTTAAACCATTTAAGAAACCCGGTGCAGATACAGTCATGCAGATGCCGGGCTTTTGCGTCATGTAGCCTGCAATCGCTGCCGCGTTACCAGCATGTTGCTCATGTCGAAAACCAATAAATCGCATTCCTTCTGCTTGTGCCAAACGACATAAGTCCGTAATCGGAATACCAACCAAACCAAAAATTGTATTGAGGTCATTTGCCTTTAGAGCATCAATGACGAGATGGAAGCCATCGGTTAACTGTGTGTTTTGATTATCTGTTGTCATAGAAATTTTTATTTGAACTGAACATGCCACTGAATGATGGATAGAACAGTTTAGCTTGCGCTTATGTCTCCAATTAAGTTATTTATGCACTACGGGTTTAAGACCCGCTTAGGCTGAGAAGAATATTAGACTTGGGGTTGGGGTTCATCATTGACTTTGGTCAATTTCCCCCTAAATCCCCGCACCTAGGAGTACATGCCCAAGAACGGGCTAAATAAATAGCTCTTTGTGCTTGGTTTTCAGGCGGCTCAGGGTCTCAGGCGATAGATTGAGATAGGCAGCCAGCTCCTTTTTCGGCAGGAGCTCAAACAGGTCTTCATATTTACGTAAGAAACGCTCTACCCGTCCTGGGGCATCGAGCATGTGCAAGGTAATGGTATGGGCCATGATTTCGCTCATGAGACGCATGACCTCAAACTCAAAGCTTTCTTTTATGGATTTGTGCTCATCCAAAAACTCAGCCCATTTTTTAAGAGGCATGCGAGCCACTCGGGCCTTGGTTACCGATGCGACGCTATACGGGGCAGCTGTTTTAAGACGCCAAGCGGCATAGCTTGTTTCAATGTCTTTTTCGATAGCAAAACGAAGAA
Organism: uncultured Polynucleobacter sp.; assembly: GCA_964643245.1. Lineage (GTDB taxonomy): Bacteria > Pseudomonadota > Gammaproteobacteria > Burkholderiales > Burkholderiaceae > Polynucleobacter. The sequence goes on along the minus strand of CAZXSX010000084.1, from coordinate 3,148 downwards.
TCATTTCCTTGGCATCGGCGCTCGAGACAATCCTCTTTAGGGATGCCGTCCAAGACAAAATACTGCTCCATCTGGTGATCACCTTGGTGCAACGAATTTCGGACTTTTTGAGATCAGAGATCTCTAAGTGACGCTCTAAGTCAGCCATGGCAGCTGAATCCAAGCTTTTGAGGACACAGTTTTGACTCAACTAAAGTCGAATCAGGTTTTTTCGGGGTGCCTATCTAATGCAGTCATGAATTCTTCGTCCTAAACTCTTCATTGTAGGCTTTTTGCCCCAAAAACGGGATTAAAGGGCTTTGAACATGCATTTGGGCTAAAATCGCTGAGTCGTGGTGCTTTGTTGCAATGCAATAAAGTTAAACGGAAAACACTAAACGTGTGCTGCCCCCGCAACGGTAGGTAAATGCCCCCAATTCTCTGTTGGGGGCCAGGAATCTGAATACGCCAGATCGATCAAAGGCGTCATCGGCGCGCGAAGATCCCGTCCGCAAAATTCCACCTGTCTTGGCCGGCATCCGGGCTAGTAAATTTCAAAATCTGGCCTTCCCATGCGATTGACGCGCACAGGATCTTGCGCCAAATTGACGCCAAACTCTCGCATGCGAAATTCTGTTCGACCCAGCTTACGGGGAAGTGAGCTAGGCATTCGATTACAGAAAGTCATTGATGAAACCATGGCTAAACAACAAGAGGGTTGGCGCACTACTTTGCGCAGTCATGCTCTCTTTTGGCGAAGCAATTCATGCACAACAAAATTCGAGCGTTTCAGTTGCAACATCACCTAATACGATCGATCCCATTATCGTCACAGCTACTAGGCTGCCAACCCCAGGAAATAACGTGCTGGCAGACTTCACCTATATAGGACCAGAAGAGATTGGGCAGGCTGCTCAAACGAGCCTATCGGAATTACTGCAGCAACAGCGCGGCATCCAAATATCCGGCTCTGGTGGCGGATGAAATGTATCTAGCGTTTACATTCGCGGAACAAATAACAACCAAAGTCTGGTGATGATTGATGGCGTGAGAATGGAGTCCTCCTCATTAGGCGGCCCAATATGGAATGCCATTCCGGTGTCGTCTATCGATCACATTGAAATCATTTACGGTCCCTTGAGCACAATGTATGGGGCAGACGCAATGGGAGGCGTCATTCAGATTTTTACCAAAAAGGGAGTCCAAAAACTGAATTTAACGCTTCTAGTGGCTACGGAACTTATGGAGCTAGCATTAACAATGCCAGCGTCAGCGACATGATTGATGACATTAATAAAACAGCCTACTCGATTGGAATCAGTCAAGAGAACTCTTTAGGCTTTAATACAGTTGCGCCAAATAATGGATGCTCCCCTCAACAAAATCCTAGTCGTCCATACCCTTGCCTGTTTCCGACTACTAATACTGGATATACACGCCTAGGTACAAATGGTCAGCTCTCCCAAGAGTGGAGTCCAGGACAAGAATTGGGGCTAACTTTTTTTGCCACTAAAATAGCTACCAGTATCCAATGTCTGCAGGTTATGACTCAAACTATGCTGCATCAACTATGACCCCAGTAGTCGATAACACAGTTAATAATTTGTTTAGTATTTCAGCCTATTCAAAAAATAAAATCAACCAGTACTGGCAGAGCATTCCTCAATTATCAAGCTCTAATAGCTCCGGTCAAAATTTAACAAATTACAGCAATGACACGATTAGCACCCCAGAATACGATTTAAATTGGCAAAACAACATTGCTCTTGGACCAGATACCCTTCAAATACTCGCCGAGAGAAGAGTTCAGTACGTTTATGCCTCTAACTCGCCAAATGGCACTCAGGGAGGCTGCAGACCCCAATGGAGTGGGTCCGATATTCCTTGTATCGTTAGTCAAAATCGCTCGACCAATTCGGTTGCGGGCTCCTATCAACTTAAACGCGGAAATAATCTAGCTAGTGCATCAATTCGAAATGATTCAATTTCTAGCTATGGCTCAAAAGCAACTGGAAGCATTGCTTATGGTTACTTTTTTCTCAAAAGAATGGCGGGCGAATATCAATTACGGCACTGGATTTCGAGCGCCAACCTTTAACGAACTGTATTACCCAGGCTCTGGTAATGCGGCACTAGCACCAGAAAGCAACAGAAACCTTGAGACAGGCTTACACCAGGAAACAAAAGTTTACGATCTGCATTTAGCTGTCTTCCAAAATGATGTACAAAATCTTATTCAATGGCAGCCTAAAACTTCAGACATCAATGGCTTGTGGGGGCCAGCGAACTATGGCCTTGTTCAAATACGTGGCGTTTCGCTTGGCGGTAACCTGAGAACTGGAAACTACACATTCAAAGGTTCCTTCGACAATCTTAGTGCGATTGATCAAAAAAACAAATCTTGATTTACCAAATCGTGCAAAACAAGTAGCAAACCTCAGCGGAGAGTACCGTCACCACAAATTTGATTTAGGGGTCAACCTAACTATTTCGGGGCAACGTTATGCAGCCCCAGCTCGACTACGAATACGTAATGGATGGCCCCATACACCCTGGCCAATCTTTATACAAGCTATGAATTTGATCCTCGGTGGACGGCTTTTGCCAGATGGAACAACATTTTTAATAGTAACTATCAACTCACTTATGGAAGCAATACCCCGGGCTCTAATATTTTTGCGGGCGTCCGTTATGCCCTGAAATAAGCCCCCTATTTCAGACTACAATGCCAATATGAATGAGCCCCTCTCTTCCTCTGCTGGCAACGTAGATCTGGATGACCTAAGTGCATCCATTCAGCGCCTGTCCGAAAAAATCTCTTTAATTCACGATGCTGTGCGCAATCTTCATCAAAGTCGTGCGCAGCTTGAGGGCAAAATTGAAGATGCTCAAAAACGAGTGCAACGAATTCTGAGTCGCTTGCCTGAACAAAACGATGGATGCCAATTGAATCTGCTTGGTAAAACAATTCCACCAACTAACCCAGAGGACAATAATGAGCCAACAACGCATTGAAGTAACGCTTGCTGGTCAAAAAATTACTTTAGCCACTAGCGCCGAACATGAGCCCCTGCTACGCGCGGCCTGTGTACTAGTTGATGAGCAAATCCAGCTCGCCATAAGTGGTGGTAATCGCAGCATTGAACGAGCCAGCATGATGGCCGCACTC
>CAZXSX010000083.1:0-6494 GCA_964643245.1 uncultured Polynucleobacter sp. | reverse complement strand
GTCTGTGTTTTCGACATCGGCACGAATGAGTAAGGCGCAGGTTGGGGGTCAATGGTGGGGGCAATGTAGTTGGCGTAAGCTACAAACTCTTTCTCTCTCTGGATAAGCCTCAAGGTGCAATACCACTTTTTTGCCCTTGCTTAAGCATCCGAAAATCTTGCTCAAAGACATTCCCTAAGAACCAAAGATGTTTTGGATCCGCCAATGTCGCAATGACATCGCCAAAACTCACTGCAGAGCCTGGTTCAACATTCCGCTTCACCACCACTCCCTTTATTGGCGAGCGCATGATTAAGTTGCTGGTCGTCTTGCCAGAATTTTCGATACTCTTAATGTCCCCTTCACTTGCGCCAAGATTGCGCATGCGATTAGCAGCCGCTTGTTGAGTAATACACGCATCGCCCAACAAATCACTCATCGTCTTGCTACCCTCTAGCACTTTTGCTGTTTTGGAAGAGAGTAAGCACTCCTGCTGAGCGGAGAGAAACTCAGGGCTATAAAACTCCACAATGGGTGAACCGATATCAACCAATGCGCCATCAAAAACGTAAATGCGCTCCACTCTACCTGGTGCACGCGCCGACAAAACTTTGGATTTTTCTGCGTTAAATGCCAAACGCCCTGGAACTTTAATGTTCACAGGAACTTGTACTTTTTCAGCAGTTTGAAAAACATAAATTTCAGGATTGAGGCTAACGCCAGGCAACTTCAACTCCAGCACACCCGTTTTCTCAACCTTCAGGGCTTTATCCGATGACTCAATTTTTACGACACGATTTACGTTGGTTAAACGCCCCACCACAATACCGAATGACAAAATCGCAAATGCATAAGCAGCCAAACGAACCCGATGGCGATTTTGAGGAGTCAAATTCCAATACAGGCCAGCCAAACTTGCGGCAGCCACTTTTGCATGTTGAGCGCCAAATTCAGCACCTTTGTACAAGATGGGCTTTGCCTTCTCAGACAAGCGTTTTAGAAACGACGAAATTTTGTCTATCAACACTGCTCCTTAAAAGGCTCTTTGCCAGCTGAAACCATCAATACCGCTTGTGCTTGTAACAAATTGCTCTCTGCCTGCGCCAAACCAATCTCTAAATTACGCAATTGGGTTTGCGCCGTCAACAAATCATTAAAGCCTTGGCCATTATTTGAGTATTGCGTCAAGCCTACCTTATAGGCTGCATCTGCTTGAGGCACTTGGCGCCCACGCAAAAACGTTGCTGCAGTTTTGGCTTGCTGGTAGGTTGCATATGCCGAGTTCACCGCGAACACCACCTGCTGACGATTCGATATATTGTTCGCTTCTGCAGATGCTTGATTTCGTTGAGCCTGCTCTACCCCATACTTTTCTTTGGTAAAGAAATACAACGGAATAATGAGGTCCAATTCAAACTGATAAACAACGCGCCATTATTTGCTGAAAAGGGTCCACGTGGCGTGTAAGAAGATCCAATTACCTGAAAATCCGGTAAGTACGCTTTCTTGGCTAAAGTCACCCCTTTGCGCGCTGCATCTAACTGCAAGGCTGAACTCTTTAAGCTCGGATGACTTGTTTCAGCGTAGTCTTCTAACTCCACTAGCGTTAGCACCGAATTCATGGAACGGCGAATATCGCCTTTGAGAATCAGCTTTTCACGGGAGTGACGGCCAATCAAGGTATTGATATTTTTAATACCGATTTCGAGCTGGCGTTCCAAATTAAATTGATCAGCTTCAGCTGCGCTTTGGGCTACTTGTGCATTAAGGTACTCCACATATGCGGTGGCGTTATTGGCATAACGGACTTTAGCCACATTCTTGATCATCTCTAAGCGCACTACCGACTCTTTGAGTACTTGCAATTGCTTTTGTGTTGCCAGAGTGTTGTAGTACGAGGTCGAGAGCTGAGCGCCCAGCTGTAAGTAGGTGGACTCCGAACTTGCTAATAAGGCTTCTGCATTGGTGTCGGCAATATCGGCTGCTAAGCCCTTCTTTCCGGGGAACTGAAATAGTTGGGCAAAGGAGATGGAGTTGTTACTGCTAATGCCTTGCGGGTATTGCGGACTAGGTGCGTTTGCACCACCAAGCGCAAACGGAGAATTGACTGGCATGCCGGACCATACAAGGCCGACTTGCGGATTAGCGGGCGCAGCAATTTGCGGCACCGTCGCCTTGGCAGAAAGATACGATTCCCGCAAGGATGCGAGTTGGGGGTTGTTGAGTTTTAACTCCTCCCACAGCTGACGCAAATCCATTTCTACTGGACCGGAAGGTGCGCTCTTTACAAAATTCTTAGGCGTGTTTGCTTTTGTAACGGGCGCAAATAATTCTGCTGCTTTGCTAGAGGGTTCTTGCGCACTAAGTTGTGCACCAATGGAGGGGGTGCGGCTAAGGTTGCTTCGCTGGTTTGCACCGTCACACTCGCAGGTGGTGGATTGTTCGCAGTAGATTGTGCATACACCTGAAAAGCAAGAGATGCGAAAACCAAGGGGCTGACCCCCTTAACGATGTCTAGTACGCTAATTTTACGTGTGCCGAAAATGAACAAAAGCGGCTGCCTCTAAATCAATCATGCTGTTTTTATAGCCCCTGACGCAGGTTTTAGCCTGACCAACACCAATAACAGGGAGCTTAAACGATTATAGGGTAGAAATCACAAATATCGAATTATTAACACTTCCTATCCTATTGATTCTAAAGATAATAATGAGTCTTGTTGCCAGCTAACGCCTTAAAACTCGGCATGAATTCGAAACGAGGCAATGCTTACCGGGCCGTGGGCGGAGTTATAGGCAGGATTATTGATGTGCTGGAAGTTCACACCCAACAATACATTTTTAACAAGCAAGGCGTTGTAATAAGTCTCCCCAATACGCTCAGGACGATAGTTAATCGTTTGATTTGGTCCAGCATAAGGATTGGGCGTATCGCCAATGAAATAGGAAATACCACCCGCTTGGAGGTAATTTCTACGGAAGCTCGACAGTCCGTTTTGCATCATCGAGATACCAATTGTGTCAAATGGTCTTGTCCAACCAGCGCCATTCAGACTCATGCCCACTGAAACGGAATTGTCTGCTTCAGTAAAGGACATAGTTTCAGTATGACCATCCGAAGTAAAGGCGCGACCATAGATACCCAAGTCCTTAGTCAATGCTTGTTCACCATTAATGCCGATATCCGTTTTATATTGGTAATTATTGCGCACATTATTAATGGCCTGTGTACCTTGAGCGTTATTCGCAATCAAATAATTGGTTGCATCCTGAAAGCGTGCCAAGATCATCTTGTTGCGATAGGCTAAGACGCTCACCTTACCTGGAAGATCGCCAATATTGTGTGTCGCTCTACTTCAAATTGGTCGCCGTAGGCATTAAAGATCTGCCAGTTAAGGTCGCGCCCATTTGAGTTTTTTGGAGTGATCATGCGGGAGGCGCGCAACACCCAATTATCCAGGTACCACTCACCCGCTAAGCCCCAGCTGTAGCCGCGCGCATCCGCAGCATAGTCATAGGTAAGGTAAGTCATATTGCCCCAGTTCATAAACTGAATGCGGGGATCTTTAGCGTACTTGCTATCGTCAAAAATATCTAAAGTAGAAAATTGCCCTGCAGTCGCAACGACACGATTGCTGCTCACCGTTTGGGTGATTTGGTTGGCATCGTTTTCTAGAACAATCTTCTCGCCTTCTTGATTGGACGTTTGACGCAAGAATGCACGTGCTGAATAAAACTTCGCTTGCGCGCCACCTGCTTTAGTAGCCTCACCATTGGTAAAACCGCCCAGACCCACCAAACCAGAAAATGGCACACCCGATATGACTTCCGGATTGAAATAAATATCGGTATCTGGCGCTATTCGTGCACCGAGAAACAAAGTGCCTGACCAGGTGTAGCTCATGGACTTTTGATCCGATAAGCTGTTTTGTCCAGAATAGCTTGATGTGAAATTGTTGTAACGCTGATTAATGTATGTTGTTTGGCCGTGCACATTGACTGGCAAACCCAAGAACTCCCCTTCAGTTGGTAGCCAAGTTAAATCATCGGCAAAACTGGCAATTTGGTCAGCGCCAGAACCTGCCCTTTGCGCATGCACAAAAGCACTTAACAAACTTAGCAGGAGAATGAGCAATAGTTTGCGAGTCATTCACGATTTCGGGTTGGGTTGCCCAGCTAGTCACGGACTATATAAAAGGCAACAAATTGATGGGAATCTCCGCAACTGTCGGCTTGGGATTGAAACCCAAGGAGCAGTGCAGCCAAATTATCCCCAAAAAGAGGCAATTTACCTAGTTTTTATGTCGAGAGAATGACAGAACCCCAAAGAACAGACATCGAAATGTGCCATCATTACCGCTAAATCCACCAAACCCGCTGGGGTCTAACGTCGATCCATTAAGGCCCTGGCTAATGTGCCCGCATCCACATACTCGAGCTCACCGCCCACTGGAATACCTCTGGCAATGCGCGTGACTTTGATCCCTTTGGCTTTGAGTACTTCGCCAATGTAATGGGCAGTCGCCTCACCTTCGCTAGTGAAGTTTGTAGCCAATACCACTTCCCGAATGGAAACACCCGTGTCAGGATTTTCAATGCGAGTCAGCAAACGATCAAAATGAATTTCATTCGGGCCCATGCCATCCAATGGCGATATGCGGCCCATGAGAACAAAGTAGTTCCCTTTAAAGCTTAAGGTTTGCTCAACCATCACTTGGTCCGCAGGCGTTTCCACAATACACAACAGCGATGGATCACGCCGCTCATCCGCACAGGTATTGCAAATCGTCGTTTCTGAGAACGTATTGCAGCGAGCGCAATGCCCTACCGTTTCCACTGCTTCACCCAAAGATTGCGCTAGTACGGCTGCACCATTACGGTCATGCTGCAACAAATAAAACGCCATGCGCTGCGCAGACTTCGGACCCACACCTGGAAGTACGCGCAAGGCCTCGATTAATCGACCAAGCGCATCTTGCGGTGCTTCGTGACGTGCCATGAAGGTTAATTAACAGTATGAAAAGGATGCATTAAAACGGCAACTTAAAGCCTGGGGGCATTGGCATCCCTGCGGTTGCGCCTGACATGAGTTGCGCACTTGCTGCCTCTACTTGCTTAAATGCTTCGGCGTAGGCCGTCATAATGAGATCTTCCAGCATCTCGCGATCATCCATTGCACCTGGATCAATTTGTACGCGCTTTAGTTCATATTTGCCAGAGACAGTCACTTTCACCAAACCGCCTGCAGCTTGACCCGTCACTTCCAACGCAGCCAATTGGGCTTGCGCGGTTTTCATTTTCTCTTGCATCTGCTGAGCCTGTTTCATGAGGCCAGCAAGTCCACCTTTCATCATTGCTTCTGTTCCTTCTGTATATTTTCGTAACGAGAATTGATCAATAATCTGTCATGAATTAGAGTGGTTTTACTGAGCCGCCAACGACTTTGGCGCCAAACTCTTTTTCAAGCTGCTGAATAAAGGGATCCGCTGCAATCAATTGTTCTGCATTTAAGCGTTTCTCTTGATGAATCTGTGCATCTACTTTGGCAACCGTCTTGCCTTCTACTTCACCCTTCTCAACCACCAACTTCACTGTCTTACCAAAATGGTTCGTCAACGCATCGGCAAGGCGTGCAACGGAAGATTCAGAAGCCAATTGCGGCATAGGAGTAACAATCGTCGCCTTCACGCCCGCTGGTGAATCATTCCAATCCTGCAATTCGGTTTGATGCGCTAACTGCTGCACAAATCCACGCACAGGCAATTGACGCATGAGGCCATGCCAATCAGGGCGTCCTACTGGACCAGTGTTTGCAGGGGCGGCTGGCGATGCAGCGGCAGGTGCAGAAGCCGACGCTTTGGGTGCTGGTGCTGCCGATGGGGATGATGTTGCAGCTGGACGTGCAGTGTTCACTGGTGGCGCTGAAGGTGCTGCGCCACTTGAACTACCCCCCGGACGAAACGCCAACATACGCAACAAGGTCATCGCAAAACCGGTTTGTTCATCGGGTGCGAGCGATAAATCGGGACGGCTAGTGATGGTGATTTGATAAAAGAGCTGGGCTTCCTCTTTGGAAAGTAGACCAGCCAAGCGACGAATTTCTCCGGCTTCTGGCCAATCATCTAATACCGATTCGGGAACGACTTGGGCTGCAGCAATCTTTTGCAACAAACTGGACAAATCTTGTAATGCTAAGGAGAACGACATACTGCGCTCACCCATTTCGTTGGCAACGGCCAAGAGACTTTTGCCATCTTTGGCAATTAAGCAATCCAGAATACGTACTAAATACGCATCATCGAGTGTGCCGAGCATGCCGCGCACCGATTCTTCGGTGACTTTACCAGCGGCATAGGCAATGGCTTGGTCAGTTAAGGACAGTGCATCACGCATTGATCCTTGAGCCGCTTTTGCCAGAACCCGTAAGGCATTGACTTCGTAGGCAACTTTTTCAGCGGCGAGAACTTTTTCTAAATGCTCCACAATCAGTGGCACTGGCATTTGCTTGAGATTGAA
>CAZXSX010000082.1:0-6506 GCA_964643245.1 uncultured Polynucleobacter sp. | reverse complement strand
AATTGAAGGTCCGTTGCCTCCAGGCTGCATGCAAACTGTTTGGGGTGACGATAAGCGCTTTATTAGCACTTATTGGGAAACTATCCCAGGTAAGTTGATCTACTCCACATTCGACTGGGGCATTAAAGACAAAGACGGTTACTTCTTCATCTTAGGTCGCACGGACGACGTGATTAACGTTGCGGGTCACCGCTTAGGAACTCGCGAGATTGAAGAGAGTATCTCTAGCCATCCGAATATTTCTGAAGTTGCCGTGGTGGGAATTGAGGACAAACTCAAGGGGCAAGCAGAATTGCATTTGTGATTCCAAAGAATGCCTCTAAGGCAGAGAATCTTGAAAAAGAATGCATGAAGACGGTGGATGCTCAACTTGGGGCTATCGCAAGACCAAGTCATGTGTATGTGGTTGCTGTGTTACCAAAAACCCGTTCTGGCAAGATTGTGCGCCGCGCTCTACAAGCTGTCGCAGAAGGCCGAGATCCGGGCGATATCAGCACGATGGAAGATCAAAATGTCTTGGCGCAAATCAAGACCATCATCGAGCAACGCGCCAACGCCTAGGTGTCAAGCTAGACTCACTCCTTAACCTGCATTAGCCAACTTCCCCCCGACCTTTGGGTTTGGAGGGGAAATTTCCTTCTGAGCCCAATTGGCTGGGGATTCAAGGGCTTAGGGAGCAAAACTGGTATCATTGCAAGGTTCGAAACTAATTAAATACCCTAGCGCTTAAAGACACTCACCTCCCGCATATACAAGCCCCGGGTTGGTCTTTTTGGGGGTTTTGAGCGTCGGATGGAGCAGGGACTGGAGATGGTTTGTCACCCTTGCTTCCTTCTTTTCCTCCCGCTGTATTGGCATTAGCCGACGGCACTATATTCCCTGGATTTAGTATTGGCGCTCCTGGCGAAACCACCGGTGAGGTCGTTTTCAATACTGCATTAACTGGATACCAAGAGATCATTACCGATCCCAGTTATTCACGTCAAATCGTCACGTTAACTTATCCGCATATTGGTAACGTTGGCGTTAATGTGCAAGATGCAGAATCGGATCAGATTCATGCGGCAGGATTAGTCATTAAGGATTTACCAAAACGGGTTTCCAACTTTCGCTCAGAGGAAAGTTTGGATAGTTACCTTGTAAAAGCGGGGGTAGTGGGCATTTCTGGAATTGATACTCGAAAGCTGACACGCATCCTGCGTGACAAAGGCGCCCAGTCAGGAGCGATTGTTGCCGGCAAAGCGGGGGATGATTACGAATCCCTTGGAAAGACCGCTCTGGAACTGGCCAAGGCCTTTCCTGGTATGGCTGGACTGGACTTAGCCAAGGTCGTAACGACCCAAAAGCCTTATGAATGGCGTGAAGCCGAATGGGAGTTACAAGGACCCAATGGCAAACCTGGATATAAGTCCTTAGATACGTCAAAGCCAACTAAAAAGGTGGTGGCTTATGATTTTGGTGTAAAGCGAAACATCTTACGCATGCTTACGGAACGTGGCTGCGAGTTAACGGTTGTCCCTGTGCAAACGAGCGCCTCTGAAGTATTGGCCATGAATCCAGACGGCGTATTTTTCTCTAATGGTCCTGGTGATCCAGGACCCTGTGATTATGCAATCGCTGCCGCGAAAGAAATTATTGAAAAGGGCATTCCTACATTTGGCATTTGCTTGGGCCACCAAATTATGGGACTGGCAGCAGGAGCAAAAACTCTGAAGATGAAATTTGGCCATCATGGCGCCAACCATCCTGTGAAAGATTTGGATACTGGGCGTGTAGCAATCACGTCGCAAAACCACGGATTTGCTGTTGATTCCAACACTTTGCCAAGTAATGTGCGTGTGACGCACGTTTCGCTGTTTGATGGCTCACTGCAGGGGTTAGCTTGGACCGATAAACCTGCGTTGTGTTTCCAGGGTCACCCAGAAGCCTCACCAGGCCCTCATGACATTGCTTATTTATTTGATCGATTTGTGGAGCTCATGAATGCTACTAGCCAGAAGGAGGGCAAATAATGCCTAAGCGTAGTGATATTAAGAGCATCCTAATTATTGGTGCAGGCCCGATTGTGATCGGCCAAGCATGCGAGTTTGATTATTCCGGAGCGCAGGCTTGCAAAGCACTGCGTGACGAAGGCTACAAAGTCATTTTGGTTAATAGCAATCCGGCAACCATCATGACCGATCCAGAGATGGCAGATGTAACTTACATTGAGCCCATCACATGGGAAGTGGTGGAGCGCATCATTGCCACTGAAAAACCCGATGCTATTTTGCCAACCATGGGCGGACAAACTGCGTTGAATTGCGCATTAGACCTGCATCGCAATGGCGTACTGCAAAAGTACAGTTGCGAACTAATTGGCGCCTCTCCTGAAGCGATTGATAAGGCAGAAGATCGTCAGAAGTTTAAGGATGCCATGACCAAGATTGGTTTGGGCTCTGCAAAGTCGGGAATTGCACATTCCATGGAAGAAGCGCATGAAGTGCAACAACGCATTCAACGTGAAACCGGTAGCTCTGGTTTCCCAGTTGTGATTCGTCCATCATTCACAATGGGTGGATCGGGCGGCGGTATTGCCTACAACCGTGAAGAATTTGAAGAGATTTGCAAGCGTGGCCTTGACTTATCGCCTACCCATGAACTCTTGATTGAAGAGTCCTTGCTAGGCTGGAAAGAGTTTGAGATGGAAGTGGTGCGTGATCGCAATGACAATTGCATCATTGTTTGCTCAATTGAGAACTTAGATCCAATGGGCGTGCATACTGGTGACTCGATTACCGTAGCGCCTGCACAGACATTAACTGATAGAGAATATCAATTGATGCGTAACGCATCAATTGCGGTGTTGCGTGAAATTGGTGTAGATACAGGTGGATCGAACGTGCAGTTCTCGATCAATCCTGTAGATGGTCGCATGATTGTCATAGAGATGAACCCACGGGTATCACGCTCTTCTGCGTTGGCATCAAAGGCTACGGGTTTCCCAATTGCCAAGATTGCAGCCAAGTTGGCGGTTGGCTATACCCTCGACGAGCTGAAAAACGATATCACCGGTGGCGCTACGCCAGCATCGTTTGAGCCATCCATCGATTATGTGGTTACGAAGATTCCCCGTTTTACGTTTGAGAAATTCCCGCAGGCCGATTCACGCTTGACGACGCAGATGAAGTCTGTTGGTGAAGTTATGGCTATTGGCCGCACCTTCCAAGAATCTTTCCAGAAAGCTTTGCGTGGTCTTGAAGTCGGTGTTGATGGCTTGGACGAGATTTCTACGGATCTTGATGACATCATTAATGAAATTAATGAGCCAGGGCCAGATCGTATTTGGTATCTGGCAGATGCCTTCCGTATGGGTATGGGTCTGGATGAGATCTACAGCAAGACCAAGGTTGATCCATGGTTTCTTGAGCAAATTGAAGAGCTTATTTCGATTGAGAATGAGCTCAAACAACGCAAGATTGATAGCCTATCTGCAGCTGAACTGCGTTTTGTGAAACAAAAAGGGTTCTCGGACCGTCGTTTAGCAAAATTATTGGGCGTTGACGCTTCTTCCGTTCGCGCAGCACGTCATCTCCTAAAGGTGGTGCCAGTCTATAAGCGAGTAGATACCTGTGCAGCAGAGTTCTCTACCAATACTGTATACATGTATTCCACGTATGAAGCAGAGCACGGTGAATGCGAATCACGCCCAACGACCAAAGAGAAAATTATGGTTTTAGGCGGAGGGCCAAATCGCATCGGTCAGGGTATTGAGTTTGACTACTGCTGTGTTCATGCTGCCTTGGCAATGCGTGATGATGGATATGAAACCATCATGGTCAATTGCAACCCTGAAACGGTTTCCACTGACTACGATACTTCTGATCGCTTGTATTTTGAACCTCTAACCCTTGAGGACGTACTGGAGATCGTTGCAAAAGAGAAGCCAAAGGGTGTCATCGTCCAGTATGGCGGACAAACACCTCTGAAATTGGTTTTGGATCTTGAGCGTAATGGTGTACCCATCATAGGTACATCACCTGACATGATTGACGCCGCAGAAGATCGTGAGCGTTTCCAAAAGCTCTTGCAAGACCTTGGCTTACGCCAACCACCAAACCGAACAGCACGTACTGAAGAAGAAGCGCTTCAGTTGGCTGAAGAAATTGGCTATCCATTGGTCGTACGCCCATCTTATGTATTGGGTGGTCGCGCCATGGAAATTGTTCACGATGGTCGCGATCTAGAGCGCTACATGCGCGAAGCAGTCAAGGTGTCAAATGATTCTCCAGTATTGCTTGATCGCTTCCTGAATGATGCGATTGAGTGTGATGTAGATTCTATTTGCGATGGCGACACCGTATTTATCGGTGGCGTAATGGAGCACATTGAACAAGCCGGCGTGCATTCGGGTGACTCCGCGTGCTCATTGCCACCATGCTCCTTGTCCGATGCCACGGTTGAAGAGATCAAGCGTCAAACAGCCGCTATGGCGAAAGGCCTTAATGTAGTAGGCCTTATGAATGTTCAGTTCGCGATTCAGAATGATAGCGGCAAAGACGTTATTCATGTTCTTGAAGTCAATCCCCGTGCATCCCGTACTGTGCCATTTGTATCAAAAGCGACTGGTTTGCAGTTGGCAAAAATTGCTGCCCGTTGCATGGTTGGGCAAACATTAAAGCAACAGGGTATTGCGACGGAAGTGAAGCCGCCATATTTTTCTGTCAAGGAAGCAGTATTTCCATTCAATAAGTTCCCTGGCATTGATTCTATCCTTGGACCAGAAATGCGTTCTACCGGTGAAGTGATGGGCATTGGAAAAACCTTCGGGGAAGCGTTATTTAAATCGCAATTAGGCGCCGGCATTAAATTGCCGAAGAGTGGTACTGTATTGCTTACCGTAAAAGATAGCGATAAACCAAAAGCCGTTGAAGTTGCTAAGCTCTTGGACAAACTCGGTTTTCCGATGGTGGCCACCAAAGGTACGGCTGCTGCTATCGAGTCTGCTGGTTTGCCAGTCAGAGTGGTGAATAAGGTCAAAGATGGTCGCCCTCATATTGTGGATTTCATCAAAAACGGTGAGATTTCCCTGGTGTTTACGACTGTGGATGAGACCCGTACTGCCATTGCTGACTCGCGTTCCATCCGAACTAGCGCCCAAGCGAATGGCGTGACTTACTACACGACTATTAGCGCGGCGCGTGCGGTTATGGATGGTTTGCTGGCATCTCAAAACGGTAGCAAAGAGTCCCTCGAGGTATATTCTTTGCAGAACTTACATCGGTCGCTCAATTAATCTAAAATCAGAGGAATGGGCGCGTTTTGCGCCTTTTTTAAGTTAGGTTAGTAGCATGAGCACAATTCCGATTACCAAACGTGGTGCCGAACTCCTGAAAGAGGAGTTGCACCGTCTGAAACATATTGAACGTCCTGCAGTGATCAACGCGATTGCCGAGGCTCGCGCACAAGGTGATCTCTCTGAGAACGCTGAATACGATGCAGCCAAAGAAAAGCAGGGCTTCATTGAAGGTCGCATTCAAGAACTTGAAGGTAAATTATCTGCAGCTCAAATTATTGATCCTGCAGCACTCGACGTATCCGGTCGCGTTGTGTTTGGTGCAACGGTCGATTTGGAAGATCTTGAAGACGACACAAAGTTTACTTATCAAATCGTCGGTGATGACGAAGCAGATATCGCCTCCAATAAAATTTCGATTAGCTCACCTATAGCGCGCGCCTTGATCAACAAGGAAGAGGGGGATGTCGTCGCAGTGCAAGCACCAGGTGGCAATCGTGAAGTTGAAATTCTGGCGGTGAAATACATCTAATGGCGCACATCCAAACCCAGAGAGTATTTAGTGCTATCTCTGGGCTGTGGGTCGGAAGCTTCATTATTGTTGGCTTCTTGGTAGTTCCAGCCAATTTTTCTTCTCTTGGTGATCGACAAGTTGCAGGAATGGTTGCGGCGAACCTTTTTAAGTCTACGGCCTATATCGGCGTCGCCATCAGCGGGTTTTTGATAGTGATGGCTAATTACCTTGTGCGCTTGGGTTATCAGCGTTATCGACTCATCCGCTGGACACTGCTTGGAATGCTTGCCTGCACTGTTGGGTCAGCGTTCATCATCATCCCCTGGATGAATGCGATTCGCGAACAAGCACTATTTGCTGGGATTGCAGTACGTGAGTCTAGTGATGCAGTGTTATTTACTCGTCTACACGGAATTTCGAGCGTACTTTTTGTGTTTCAGTCGCTGCTTGGATTGCTTTTGGTGTGGCGCGCAACAAAAAACGCCGACTAACGGCGTTTAGAACTATTAAGAAGGATCCAAGCGATTTTTTCTTGGTGCTACTCATGCGTGCCTTTTAATGGGCGCTGGTGCAGCAATCGCCTTGCGATACCCGGGTGATGACCAACCAATTTTAGATTCTGCAGCCTCAGAGCGAAGAGGGCGTTTCTTGGATTTCGTTGTTTTAACAGCGGTAGCGCGCTCAAATGCAGATCTTCCAGAAGAAGTCCGGCTAGTT
>CAZXSX010000081.1:0-6625 GCA_964643245.1 uncultured Polynucleobacter sp. | reverse complement strand
CTCTCGCGCTTCATTCTCTTTAGCATCCTTAGGGGCATGCACGCCGATGGTTCCATCGGATTGCTGGTACACCCCAAACTGACTCGACGGCGTTGAGCAAGCGTTCATCGCTACAACAACGGCACTACTGATCAAAAGGCGAGAGATCTTCATAACGGATTCTTTAGGTAATCAAACAGAATTTGGCGGAGAGGGAGGGATTTGAACCCTCGATAGGTTTTACCCTACGCCGCATTTCGAGTGCGGTACATTCAACCACTCTGCCACCTCTCCGATACTTATGAGTTTAATTTAAACAATAAACCCACTTAAAACAAGAACGCCTATTATTGCTGGCAAACGCCTGTCATTAGCAATCCGCCTGAAAAAAATCCAAAGGGCTTCTTACTGCCTGATGCAAACTCTTCGATGCACAGATAATCAACAAATGCGCCATTCTTTCCGGCCGACTTTTGCACCCAAATCACCTTGTATGCATTATTACTACTTCCTGATGCAATGATTTTGGGATTTTTTAGAGCATCAATTACGCCCCCAATTACCTCACCCGTTCTTTTTATCACAGCAAATTCTTGGCCAATTCTAGGGCTATCCTGAAGAACGGCTAGCTCTCCATTACTTTTAATATAGGCATCACTTAGCACCTCGCATCGATAGGTTTTCTCGCTGGCAAAAGCACCATGAGAAATCAGCGACACACTAATCAAGATGAGGCAACTTAAGAGCTTATTCATTTAAATGAGATTTCTTTACTGCTCTTACTCAGATGGGCCGCAGCACTTCCAGACCCCCTAAATAGGGTTGCAATGCTTTTGGAATAGCAATGCTGCCATCAACTTGTTGTTTGTTCTCAATAAGAGCCACTAATGCTCTGCCCACAGCTAAGCCTGAGCCATTGAGCGTATGAACCAACTCGGGCTTTCCTTGACCCGATTTGAATCTGGCTTGCATGCGTCTAGCCTGAAAATCCCCCATGCTCGAGCATGAACTAATCTCACGATATGCATGCTGTGATGGCACCCAAACTTCTAAGTCATACGTCTTAGTACTGCCAAAACCCATATCGCCTGTACAAAGCATTACTTTTCTATAAGGCAACTCCAGTAGCTCCAGAATTTTTTCAGCATGACCCGTTAATTCCTCAAGCGCTTGCATTGAATCTTCAGGCTTCGTGATTTGCACCAACTCAACCTTATCAAACTGGTGTTGACGAATCATGCCACGCACATCGCGACCATAACTGCCAACCTCAGAGCGGAAACAGGGCGTGTGTGCGACAAACTTTAATGGCAAGGCATCGGCATTAATAATCTCATCCCTTACCAAATTGGTCACAGGGACTTCCGCCGTAGGAATGAGGTAAAAGTTTTCGGTTTTTACCTCCCCGTCCTCGCCTTCGCCACCCATTTGACGTAGAACTTTAAAAAGATCTTCTTCAAACTTAGGCAACTGACCGGTTCCGCGCATAGAGGCTACATTCACCATATACGGCGCGTAAACTTCTTGATAGTCGTGGTGGGTGGCATGCGTATCAATCATGAATTGCGCTAAGGCACGATGCAATCTTGCAATAGGCCCCTTAAGAACTACAAAGCGTGAGCCACTAATTTTGGCGGCCACTTTAAAATCCAGGCCCAACGGACCACCAAGATCCACATGGTCTTTAATCTCAAAATCAAATATTGGCTGCTCACCCCAGCGTTTTATTTCTTGATTCTCAGTCTCATCTTTGCCGGTGGGTACTGACTCATCTGGCAAGTTGGGAATGCCTATTAAGAAATCTGCAATCTCTGCTTGGAGCACGCTGAGTCGTGCAGCGCCAGATTCCACATCGCCATTCACCTGGGCAACCTCAGCCATCTCAGCGGAGGCATCTTCACCTTTGCCCTTTTTCATGCCAATTGCTTTTGACAATTGATTACGTTTGGCTTGCAATTCCTCAGTACGGGTTTGCAAGGACTTGCGCTCAGCCTCCAGCGTGTTGAATTTTTCAACATCCAATTGAAATTTACGGGTTACCAAACGCGCTGCCACTACAGCGATATCTTTGCGAAGTAATTGCGGATCAATCATATATTGCTCGGGAATGTATATAGGCTCTAGTTTAAGCGCAAGACTTCGGCGCCAGCAGGCGGTGTGAAATTGAAGCGATTTACAGGCAAATTGACGTTCAATTGGATTTTATCGAGGGTCGCCAAAACTACGCTTCCCAAACCATCCATGAGCTCCAAAGCTTTCGGCAAACCATTACTCATCCCAATGGAAATCTTGGTATAGGGCAGGTCATTTTGCCTCCTGACGCTGGGATCCGTTTTGGGCACCAAAGTAACCCATTTCATACCCAACCGCTCTTCGCCATCGACTAATTCAAAATGTTGATCAAGGGATACTTCACCAAACAAAATGGCTGCAGGTGTCGATGCCAGCGCTTGACCTACCGGGCGAAATGTCGCTTGATTTAAGTCTTTGTCCCACAAAATGAGTTGATTACCGTTGGCAATCAATTTTTGTTCATAGGGCTTTTGGGTGTCCCACACAAAGCGTCCAGGACGTTGAAAGACAAAATGGCCCTGGGTTTGACGAACAACTTTTAGGCCTTTGTCTTGTGGCTCATTGGCTTTTGGCGCACGCAATTGTTGCTGCACAAAATCACCCTCTGCTGTTTTGGAATTGCGGACAAAATTTCGCAACTGCTCAGAGCCACTCTCACCTTGCGAAATGGCGGCTCCCGAAAAGAGAATGCTAGTTATACCAATAGCGACTTGAATAACTACTGCAGAGAGGTGTCGTTGCAAAATCAAACCTTACTCAGAGGGACGATGCAGAATCTCGCGATTGCCGCCATTACCCATCTTGGATACCAAGCCGGCCTTTTCCATATCCTCCAGCAGACGCGCTGCACGGTTATATCCGATTCTTAAGTGCCGTTGAACTAAGGAAATCGATGGGCGCTTGTTTTCCAAAACAATAGCAACCGCTTGATCGTATAGTGGATCCGCTTCACCGCCGCTCTCGCCGGTTAAAGCGTCAACATTAGATTCATCAGCACCTTCGAGCACGCCGTCAATATAGTTGGCCTCACCCTTCTCTTTAAGCCACTCAACCACACGATGCACTTCATCATCCGACACAAATGCGCCGTGGACACGCACTGGTAATCCCGTTCCAGGCGCCATGTACAGCATATCGCCCATACCAAGCAAAGCTTCTGCACCCTGCTGATCCAGAATAGTGCGGCTATCGATCTTGCTACTGACTTGGAAGGAGATACGGGTTGGTACATTTGCCTTAATTAAGCCAGTGATCACGTCAACACTGGGGCGTTGCGTTGCCAGCACTAAATGAATTCCGGCAGCACGTGCTTTTTGTGCGATACGCGCAATTAACTCTTCAATCTTCTTGCCAGAGACCATCATCAAGTCAGCTAGCTCGTCAATCACAATCACGATGACCGGCGCTTTGTAGATTGGCTCAGGATCTTCTGGGGTCAAGCTAAATGGATTGGTGAGCTTTTCGCCACGCTCTTCAGCTTCGAGAATCTTCTTGTTAAAGCCTGCGAGGTTACGAACGCCAAACTTACTCATAAACTTGTAGCGGCGCTCCATTTCGTTTACCGCCCAGTTCAAGGCGTTATACGCTTGCTTCATATCAGTCACAACCGGGCAAAGCAAATGGGGAATCTTGTCGTAGATAGCCATCTCAAGCATCTTCGGATCAATCATGATCAGACGCACCTCATCGGGTTTTGCTTTAAATAGCAGCGACAAAATCATGGCATTGATACCCACCGATTTACCAGCACCGGTTGTACCAGCCACTAGGCAGTGAGGCATCTTCGCCAAATCCGCAACCATTGGACTACCAGAAATGTCTTTACCCAATGCTAAGGTCAGCAGCGAATGGTTATCGTTGTAGACCTGGGACGTCAAAATCTCCGACAAATAGACTGACTGACGTGTGGGGTTTGGTAATTCCAATGCCATGCAAGTCTTGCCTGGAATGGTTTCTACCACCCGCATGCTCACTACGCCAAGTGAACGCGCTAAGTCACGCGAGAGATTCACGATTTGACTACCCTTCACGCCAATAGCTGGATCAATCTCGTAACGAGTTACGACAGGGCCCGGGTAAGCAACAATGACCGTAACTTGTACGCCAAACTCCGCTAACTTGCGTTCAATTAAGCGAGATGTAAATTCCAGAACATCTGCAGAGATGGTTTCTTTTGCTTCTGGTACAGGATCGAGCAACGCCAGTGGCGGCAATTCTGAATCTGGAATATCCACAAAGAGCGGTTGTTGTTTTTCACGTTCGACGCGAGCGCTCTTTGGAATCTCAACAGGCGCTCGCACAATCTGCACTGGCGCAGCAACTTCTACACGACCCCGAATCTCCTCAACAAATTCTTCGCGCTCTTCAGCAGCTGCTTCACCCAATTTACGATCTTCTTCGCTATCGCGACGCTCGCGGATACGCAAAAAACTGACCTCTAAAAAACGCCCTACTTTTTCAGCAACATCGAGCCATGAAAAATGCAGAAATAAGGAAAGACCTGCGCATAGACCAAAAAGAAGAACAAGGGTTGCACCCGTGAAACCCAAAGACATTTGCAAGGGGTCGCCAATAAGCTCACCCAAGATGCCCCCAGGCGGCCTTGGAAGTTGCCAGGACAATGTATGCAAACGAATGGATTCAAGACCCATGCTGCAGACTAAGGTCAAACCAAAACCCAACCAGCGAACCAATAAAGAATCTGGCTTGGCTTCTGGATCGGGCGGCAGCGGAATACTCCAAAGCTCACGCCAGCCTTGTAGAACTCGGCGACCAAATAGAGCGCCCCACCAAAACGCAGAGACGCCAAAGATATAGAGCATTAAGTCTGCTAGATAGGCGCCAAAACGGCCGCCTAGGTTCTTAGGTGCCTCGAAACTCGCATGGGACCAGGCTGGGTCTGACTTGGAATAAGTCAACAAAATGGCAAATAGACCCAGGCACAAGCCCAAAGAGATGAACCAGCGCGCCTCCAATAGAAGGCGGGGCATCCGGCCCTCCCCGTTGCCGTCGGGTGGTTGTGGGGTCAATGGAGCCTTGGACTTCGGATATACGGTTCTCGCCATGTTCTGCTGATTGTAAACAAGCAAATCTATAATTTGGGTATGACTACAAATACCCCAAAACACTCCAAAGTTCTCATTCTCGGATCTGGCCCTGCTGGCTATACCGCTGCCATCTACGCCGCCCGAGCCAATTTAAAGCCTACCCTCATAACCGGCCTGGCTCAAGGGGGTCAATTAATGACCACGACCGAAGTCGAAAACTGGCCCGCGGATCCCGATGGCGTCCAAGGTCCTGAGCTGATGGCACGCTTTTTGAAGCATGCTGAGCATTTCAATACCGAGATCATTTTTGACCATATTCATACTGCTGCCCTCATAGAAAAACCCATCCGACTGGTTGGTGACTCTGGAACCTACACCTGCGATGCATTAATTATTTGCACTGGCGCCTCAGCACAATATATTGGCTTACCGAGTGAAGAAGCATTTATGGGTCGCGGTGTTTCTGGTTGCGCAACCTGCGATGGCTTTTTCTACCGCAATCAAGATATATGTGTTGTCGGTGGCGGCAACACCGCCGTTGAAGAAGCGCTTTACTTAACTGGCATTGTCAAAAAAGTTACCATCATTCATCGTCGCGACAAATTCCGGGCTGAACCTATTCTGAATGATCGCCTCATGGCCAAAATTGCCGAAGGCAAAGTTGAGTTGAAATTGAACTCCACGCTTGATGAAGTTCTCGGCGATGAAAAAGGTGTTACCGGCGTGCGGATCAAAAAACAAGATGGCAGCACTGAGGAGATTGCGGTAACAGGTGCATTCATTGCAATTAGTCACAAACCCAACACTGAACTGTTTATTGGTCAGCTAGACATGAACAACGGTTACATCAAGACGCATTCTGGCCTCGAGGGAAATGCTACTGCTACGAATATCCCAGGCGTGTTTGCTGCCGGTGACGTGCAAGATCATATCTACCGTCAAGCTATTACCAGCGCTG
Organism: uncultured Polynucleobacter sp.; assembly: GCA_964643245.1. Lineage (GTDB taxonomy): Bacteria > Pseudomonadota > Gammaproteobacteria > Burkholderiales > Burkholderiaceae > Polynucleobacter. The sequence goes on along the minus strand of CAZXSX010000081.1, from coordinate 568 downwards.
GCACAGGCTGCATGGCTGCACTCGACGCACAACGATATCTAGAATCCCTCTCATAAACAGCGGGGTAATTTGGTATAAAAATGCCTAGCAATGCTAGGCATTTTTATTTACAGCTTAATGCAATGACTACTTATTGCTTAACGTGAGATCACCGGCAAGAGTGGCACGATCAGCAATGCCACGATGTTGATGATCTTGATCAGCGGATTCACCGCAGGACCAGCAGTATCTTTATAGGGATCGCCTACAGTATCACCAGTCACGGCAGCTTTGTGTGCCTCTGATCCTTTGCCGCCAAAGTTACCTTCTTCGATGTACTTCTTGGCGTCATCCCAAGCACCACCGCTGCAATCAAAGAGATGATTGTGCCCTCATTGTTACCAGTGATTACGCCAATCGTAGTGGGGCTGTTGCTTGGACCTGCAGCGTTGGGTGGCTTATTAATGGATACCATCATTACTGGATTGTTTATTGCAATCTCGATGTGCACAGGTGGTGGTCAGCATATCCACTACTTTGCCATACTCAGGCTTAGCGGTGCCCTGCATGATTCCAGGGATATCACGGA
>CAZXSX010000080.1:0-6738 GCA_964643245.1 uncultured Polynucleobacter sp. | reverse complement strand
ACATTGGAAGGTTGGAACATTGTTCAGAATGGGGTTTTTACCTAGATAAAACTCGATCATCTCAGGAACGTATGAATAGATAGATTTGTCATCAGCAATACCGGTTCCAATAGCATTTGCTAGCGTAACGTTTCCAGCGCGATGGGCTGACAATAATCCCGCTACACCCAATGTCGAGTCTGAGCGAAATGCTAAAGGATTTAAAAAGTCATTATCAACGCGACGATAAATGACATCCACGCACTCTGGTCCCTGTGTAGTGCGCATAAAGACTTGCTCGTTTTTTACAAATAAGTCTTTGCCTTCAACTAGCTCAACGCCCATTTGTTAGGCAAGATAGCTATGCTCGAAGTATGCAGAGTTATACATGCCAGGAGTTAGTACAACTACGTTTGGTTTCTTAACGTCATCAGGCTTAACGGATTTAAGGCATTCTAATAGCAGGTCGGGGTAGTGCTCCACGGGAGCTACTTGGTATTTTTGAAAGAGATCCGGAAAAAGCCGCATCATCATCTTGCGGTCTTCCACCATATATGACACGCCAGAGGGAACACGCAAGTTGTCTTCTAAAACATAAAACTCACCTTCGCCCGCACGCACAATATCAATCCCAGCAATTTGTGCGTAGATGTCCCGAGGTACATTGACATGGCGCATCTCGGGGCGATACTGCGCATTGTTAAAGATTTGCTCCGCCGGAACAATGCCTGCCCTAATGATTTCTTCGTCGTGGTACACGTCATAAATGAAGCGATTGAGTGCTTTGACGCGTTGACGCAATCCAGCTTCGAGTTGCCCCCATTCTTTGGCGGTAAAAATACGTGGAACCTGATCAAACGGAATGGTCCTTTCAGATCCAAGGTCATCTCCGTAGACAGCGAAGGTGATGCCCACTCTTCTGAAGATGAGGTCTGCTTCAGCGCGCTTGAGGCCCATTAGGGCGTCGCTTTGCTGTTTTAGCCAGTCATGAAAGATTTTGTAGTGGGGACGCGCTTTGCCTGCGGCGTCGAGCATTTCGTCAAAAGGCAGTTTCATATCTATAAAACTAATGCTTTTGTATGACTCCTGTTAAAGGAATTGAAGCAGTTTAGTGCTGTATTGCACATAAATGTACATTCAGAGGTGCTGCGGGAACTGGCTTAAGAGCTTAAAGCAAATATGGGGATTTAAGTGTTTAGATCACCTCGAGCGATGCGACCTTTTTGCACTTCCCATTCACGCTCTTTGGTTGCCGCACGCTTGTCATGTTGTTTTTTGCCCCGAGCCAGGCCGATTTCGCACTTTACATTTCCTTTTGAGAAATGCAAATTCAGTGGGACTAAGGTGTAGCCCTTTTGCTCGACTTTGCCAATCAGCTTACGAATCTCAATGGCATTGAGGAGCAATTTTCTTGTTCGAATGCTATCAGGAACAATATGTGTGGAGGCTGAAAGTAGGGGGGTAATGTGGCAACCAATCAAAAAAAACTCCGCCTTGCGTATGACAACATACGCTTCTTTAATGTGCACGCGACCAGCGCGAATGGCTTTCACTTCCCAGCCTTCCAGCACCAACCCTGCCTCAAAGCGCTCCTCGATAAAATAATCAAAGAAGGCTTTTTTGTTATCGACGATACTCATATTTATTTAGCTTCCAAGATCGATTATGGCAGACGTCTACAGGACTGTATTAATTAGTCAATCCGCCGACCGAATGTACGGTTTGGTGACGGATGTAGCCCGTTACCCCGAGTTTTTGCCGTGGTGTGGTGGGGTTGAAATTTTTGAACAAACCGAAACAGTACTTGATGCCAAAATCAAGATCAGATTCAAAGGTATCAATCAGTTTTTTCATACGCGTAATATCAACCATCGACCAGAGACTATCGACATGGTTTTTGTTGATGGCCCCTTTAAACATTTTTCTGGTCAATGGAATTTCGTTCCGTTGCGCGAAGATGCTTGCAAAGTGGAATTTAAATTGCATTGGGAATTTAAGAGTGCAATATTAGATAAGATCATCGGTCCTGTCTTTGGGCATATTGCCGGTACCTTTGTGGATTGTTTTGTGAAGCGTGCTGAAGCGTTATATGACAAGTAGTGCAATCGATATTTGGATTTGCGATGCTAGAGAGGGGCCGCCTACCCTGAAGGCATTCACGCTTACTCCTTTAGAAGATCAAACCCCTACAGTTGGATTGGCTTTACTTCAGGCTGGGTTGGCAACTGGTAAAGATGATCCTATTTTGGCTTGTAAGGGTTGCTTTGGAGTCTTCGGAAAGCGTAAGGAATGGGATAGCCCTATTTATGCCGGAGACCGTCTTGAGCTTTATTCCCCACTGTTGATTGACCCCAAGGCGGTCCGCCGCAAAAAGGCCAACCAGAGCCAGGACGCTAAATTCCAGGCTGCCGCAGCCAAAAGGAGGGCTAGGAGACTATAATCTGTTTTTGCGACTAGGGGTTTTGCATGCGACTCATTCAAAAAGCACTCACTTTTGACGATGTGCTCCTCGTACCGGCCTATTCATCGGTACTCCCTCGAGATGCCAGCTTGGCAAGTAAATTAACTCGGGATATTTCACTCAACACGCCATTGGTATCAGCTGCAATGGATACGGTTACAGAGGGTCGTTTAGCTATTGCTATGGCCAGTGAAGGCGGTATTGGCATTATTCATAAGAATCTCAAACCTGCTGATCAAGCGCGTGAAGTGGCCAAAGTAAAGCGGTATGAGTCGGGTGTGCTACGTGATCCCATCACGATTGCTCCCGATGTCACCGTACGCCAAGTGATTCAACTTTCTCGTGAGCATGGATTTTCAGGATTTCCGGTATTGGTAGGCAAAGAAGTAGTTGGCATCATCACTAACCGCGATTTACGTTTTGAAGAAGATCTCGATGTGCCTGTGAAAGCAAAGATGACTCCTCGCGAGCGTTTGGTCACCGTAAAAGAAGGTTGCTCATTAGATGAAGCGAAGCGCTTGATGAGTCAACATCGTCTGGAGCGCGTTTTAGTTGTCAATGACAAATTCGAATTGCGTGGCCTCATTACTGTTAAAGACATTTTGAAAGCCACTGAACATCCCAATGCTTGTAAAGATGATGAAGGCAAGCTGCGCGTTGGTGCTGCTGTAGGCGTGGGTCCAGACAATGATGAGCGTATTGAGCTCTTAGTGAGAGCGGGGGTGGATGTGATTGTGGTGGATACTGCACATGGCCACAGCCAGGGCGTATTAGATCGTGTGAAGTGGGTTAAGAAAAACTACCCTCAAGTACAGGTGATTGGCGGAAACATTGCCACGGCGGATGCTGCCAAGGCGTTAGCGGATCATGGCGCTGATGGCGTCAAAGTGGGTATTGGCCCAGGCTCTATTTGCACCACACGAATTGTGGCAGGCGTTGGCATGCCGCAAATTACAGCAATTGTGAATGTGGCTACAGCATTAAAAGGAACGGGTATTCCATTGATTGCTGATGGTGGCGTGCGTTACTCTGGTGACGTTGCAAAGGCATTAGCAGCAGGCGCAAGCTCTGTGATGATGGGTGGTATGTTTGCTGGCACAGAAGAGGCGCCTGGCGAAGTGTTCTTATATCAAGGGCGATCATATAAAAGTTATCGTGGCATGGGCTCCTTGGGTGCCATGTCTGATGGCTCTGCCGATCGTTATTTCCAGAGCGATATTGTTGTTAATGCGGAGAAGCTGGTTCCTGAAGGCATTGAAGGACAAGTTCCTTATAAAGGAAGCGTTCTTGCTATATTGCATCAGTTGACCGGCGGTATTTGTTCATCCATGGGTTATCTTGGTTGTAAAACCATTGCAGAGCTTCATGAAAAAGCGAATTTTGTGGAAATTACTTCTGCTGGTGTGCGCGAGTCACACGTTCACGATGTCAAGATTACAAAAGAAGCTCCGAATTACCATCGCGATTAAGAATTCATCGCAAATAGATAAAAAAGCAAACGCTGAAATTTAGATTGACTGTTTCGTGCACGACAAAATACTGATTCTCGACTTTGGTTCACAAGTAACCCAATTAATTGCCAGACGCGTGCGGGATGCGCGAGTGTATTCCGAGATACACCCTTATGATTGCGATCCAGAATTTATTCGCAAATTTATTCAGGAGCAGGGTGGTAAGGGAATTATTCTCTCCGGCGGTCCTAGTTCGGTTACAGAAGCGGATAGTCCGCGTGCCCCACAAATCGTATTTGAATTAGGCGTTCCAGTATTGGGTATTTGCTATGGCATGCAAACCATGGCTACTCAATTGGGTGGTGCCGTGGCGTCAGCAGAATCATTGGGTAAAGCGCGCGAGTTTGGCTACTCGGAAGTACGTGCTCATGGACATACCAATTTACTCAAGGGTATTCAAGATTTCTCGACCGGCGAGGGTCATGGCATTCTTAAAGTGTGGATGAGTCATGGTGATTCGGTAACTAGCATGCCGCCATCCTTCAAGTTAATGGCATCAACGGACTCTTGCCCTATCGCAGGCATGGCGGATGAGGACCGTCGTTTTTACGCCTTTCAATTTCATCCTGAAGTAACGCACACCGTTCAAGGTACTGCAATTCTTGAGCGTTTTGTTCACGAGATTTGTAAATGCAAACCGGATTGGGTGATGGGCGACTATATTGCCGAGGCTGTTGAGAATATTCGTAATCAGGTTGGTACTGAAGAGGTGATTCTGGGTTTATCGGGTGGCGTTGACTCCAGTGTTGCCGCAGCCTTAATCCATCGTGCGATTGGCGATCAGTTAACTTGTGTATTTGTTGATCATGGCTTACTTCGTTTAAACGAAGGCGATATGGTGATGGAGATGTTTGCTCGCAACCTTGGGGTCAAAGTGATTCGGGTTGATGCGAAAGATGTCTTTATGAGTCAATTGGCCGGCATATCCGATCCAGAGGCAAAGCGTAAGATTATTGGAAAAGAATTTGTCGAAATATTCCAAGCAGAATCGGGCAAGATTAAAAATGCGAAGTGGTTAGCGCAGGGCACCATTTACCCAGACGTAATTGAGTCTGCAGGCAAAGGCAAGAAGGGTGCGCATACTATCAAGAGCCATCACAATGTTGGTGGCCTACCTGAGGATATGCATCTCAAGTTGCTGGAGCCGTTACGGGAATTATTTAAGGATGAAGTGCGTGAGTTAGGCGTAGCCTTGGGTTTGCCCCGCGAAATGGTCTATCGTCACTCCTTCCCGGGCCCTGGCCTTGGCGTTCGCATTTTGGGGGAGGTTAAAGCGGAGTTTGCGCATCTCTTGCAACGTGCCGATGCTATTTTTATTGAAGAGTTGCGTAACACCATTGATGACGTAAGTCAGAAATCTTGGTATGACTTAACTAGTCAGGCGTTTGCAGTCTTCTTGCCCGTGAAATCGGTTGGTGTCATGGGTGATGGCAGAACGTATGAGTATGTTGTTGCTCTGAGAGCAGTGCAAACCCAAGACTTTATGACTGCGCATTGGGCCCACTTGCCGCATGAGTTGCTGGGTAAAGTGTCAAATCGCATCATTAATGAAGTACGCGGTATTAATCGTGTGGTCTACGATATTAGTGGAAAGCCACCGGCAACGATTGAGTGGGAATAATTCCCATAACCCACTTAAATGACTGAGCTACGCCAAGCTGCCCTAGAGATTCTAGCGCTCACAGAGCCTCTAGATAGGGTCAGTCGAGTCTTTGAGTTGTTTGATGCCTATCAGCAGAAGCGCGTTAGCTTAAATTCTGCTCAGACCTTATGGAATCAGAATACATCTCTCCCTGGACGTCCTGAAAGGCCTAGACTAGTTCCCCCTTTAGAAGTTCCGAGAAGAAAGATGGATACGATTGAGGGTAGGGTATCGCTACTGCATTCCCTTGCGCATATTGAATTTAATGCCATCAATCTTGCACTCGATGCCATTTGGCGCTTTCTGGATATGCCCCAACAATATTATGAAGACTGGCTTAAGGTTGCCAAGGAAGAGGCATATCACTTTAGTTTAGTGAACGCTTATCTTCAAACTCATGGGTATTCTTATGGAGATTTTGATGCCCACAACAGCTTGTGGGAGATGGTAGAGAGAACGGCGGATTCTGTTATTGCCAGAATGGCTTTAGTTCCAAGAACGATGGAAGCGAGAGGGTTGGATGCAGTGCCGGCAATCCGTGATCGTTTCAAACAAATTAAAGATACAGCCGCAGTCGAAATATTGGAGATTATTCTTCATGATGAGATTGGTCATGTCGCCATCGGTAATCATTGGTTTAATTTCTTATGCATAAAAAACCATCTATCACCAATAACAAGTTATCGCGAACTCGCTAGATAATATCGTGCTCCAACGTTACGAAGCCCGTTTTAATCTAGAGGCTCGCAGACAGGCGGGGTTTAGCGAGGAAGAGCTGAGCTTGCTTGAGGTATATTGATTCAATACAAGTTCTATGGATTTAAGGAGGGTGTATGAACGTAACGCGTCGATCTTTTATTGTGTCCGCTGCCTTGGCGCCGATTGCTTGCGGAGTGCCTCTTGGATATGAGCGCGGCACCCCAGTTGCACAACCCAATCCTTTGCCCAAAGTTCGCCCTCCCCAAGTTGGTCAGGAGTGGACCTATGTTAGAAAGATTAAATGGCAAAACTCTAGGAGTAATTCGTGAGCGAGTTGCTAACTTATTGGATCGAATATTACGATTGAGCGCTCAGAAGATGGTGCGGCGTCTCCTAATGAGATTCAATCATCGTGGGAGTTTGTTGCTCTAGATCCACAATGGCCT
>CAZXSX010000079.1:0-6741 GCA_964643245.1 uncultured Polynucleobacter sp. | reverse complement strand
TTGGTATTGGCGGCTCTGATTTTGGGCCTCGACTTGCTATCGAAGCGCTTGCGCACGTTCCAGAAATTGAAAGCCGAGGCATGCGGATGCATTTCTTGTCTAATATTGATACTGCTGAATTGGCGCACATTTTGGATCGCGCTCAACCCCACAGTACGCGTGTGGTAATTGTGTCCAAATCCTTCACCACCCTTGAAACCATCATGAATGCCAAGGCTGTGGTAGCTTGGCTCAAAGACAATCGTTGCACCAAAGCCCAAATCAGCAAAGCTTTATATGCAGTTACCGCGAATGTCTCCGCAGCCAAAGAATTTGGCGTTCAGGATGATCATATTTTTCCCTTCTGGGATTGGGTAGGTGGTCGGTATTCGGTTTGGTCTGCAGTAGGATTGCCGATTGCCCTTCAATATGGCTTTAAGACCTTTGAAGAATTTTTGGCGGGCGCCCATGCCATGGATTTGCATTTTAAGAATACCCCCCTCGAAGAAAATCTTCCAGTGATAATGGCGCTTGCCTTGCTGTATCAACAACAAAAGCGTGAAGTCAAAGCCTACGCTGCTATTCCATATGCCGATGCGCTTGATTGGTTTCCGAAGTGGTTGCAGCAACTCGATATGGAAAGTAATGGCAAGCGTGTTGGCAAAGATGGTAAGCCCGTGAAATATTCTTCACCAGTGGTATTTGGTAGCGCTGGCAGCAATGCGCAGCATTCCTACTTCCAGCTCTTTCACCAAGGTCCCGAGGTCATTCCGATTGACTTTATTGCCGTGCGCAAACCGATGAGTGATCAGCCCGAGGCGGTCGCCCACCACCGTATCTTGCTCTCCAATTGTTTGGCACAAGCGCAAGCTTTAGCCCATGGCAAATCGGACAGCAATCCCAATAATGTCTATCCTGGGAAGCGTCCTAGCAATCTTCTACTTTTACCAGAACTCAATGCGTTTTATCTTGGTGCCCTACTTGCCCTTTATGAAAATCGGGCTGCGACCTTAGGTGCCGTATGGAATATCAATAGCTTTGATCAACCTGGCGTGGAGTATGGCAAGGTTTTAGCTAAGCCAATTGAAACAGCACTTAGCAGTGGTGCCAATACCATTACTGTCAATGAAAATATTGATGCCGTTACCGCAGCACGCATCAATCTTTTAAATAGTTAACGACTTCATTTCATTTAACACGACCACTATGCAACTTTCGCCATCGATTTTTAAAGCTTATGACATTCGCGGGATTATCGATGAGACTCTAGATCCATCCATTGCTAAATTAATCGGCCAAGCCTTTGGTACCGAAATGCGCAACCTTGGTGAAACGGAGATCGTGATTGGACGGGATGGTCGACTTTCGGGCCCAAGTCTGATTGAAGCCCTTACTGAAGGTCTCTTATCGACGGGGATCAATGTCATTGATCTCGGAATGGTTGCAACTCCTATGGTTTATTTTGCTGCCAATCAAGTTCTTAATGGCAAAAAACCCAAATCCGGCATCATGATCACGGGCAGCCATAACCCGCCAAATTACAACGGCTTCAAGATGGTTCTGGGTGGCGCCGCCATTTATGGTGAGCAAATTCAGGGATTGCGTCAGCGCATTGTGGCAAAGCAATTTGTAAGCGGACAAGGAAGCCGCTCTACCTTTGATATTTTTCCGATGTATCTCAACCATATTGTTGGTGATGTCAAATTGGCTCACCCTATTAAGATTGCAGTCGATTGTGGCAATGGGATTGGTGGTGCTTTTGCAGGTCAACTCTTTAGAGCCCTGGGTTGTGAGGTACAAGAACTCTTTTGCGAAGTCGATGGGCATTTCCCGAACCATCACCCAGATCCTGCTCATCTAGAAAACCTACAAGATCTGATTAAAAACTTACAGACTACCGATAATGAATTAGGTCTTGCCTTCGATGGCGATGCCGATCGTCTTGGTGTGGTCACTAAAGATGGCCAAGTCATCTTCCCCGATCGTCAAATGATGCTCTTTGCAAAGGATGTTCTGTCTCGAAATCCAGGTGGCCAGATCATCTATGACGTCAAGTGCACTCGCAATCTTGCTAGTTGGGTGAAGCAACATGGAGGTGAACCCTTGATGTGGAAAACGGGTCACTCTTTAGTGAAAGCCAAACTCAAAGAAACTGGCGCCCCTCTCGCTGGCGAGATGAGTGGTCATATTTTCTTTAAGGACCGCTGGTTTGGCTTTGATGATGGTCTATATACTGGCGCTAGGTTGCTGGAGATTTTGTCAAAAGAGCAAGATCCCAATAAAACACTGAATGGCTTACCGAATGCGATTTGCACCCCTGAATTGCAACTGGCTTGCGCTGAAGGCGAGCCAGTTGCGCTGCTCGAGACCATTAAAGCGAATGCCAAGTTTCCTACTGCAGAATCCATCAACACGATTGATGGTGTGCGCGTAGAGTATGCCGATGGCTTTGGACTAGCTAGACCATCAAACACTACCCCAGTCGTAGTGATGCGTTTTGAAGCCGATAGTGAAGCAGCAATTGCACGCATTCAGGCAGAGTTTAAAGCGGCGCTATTGGCTGCTAAGCCTGATGCGAAGTTGCCGTTTTAAGCCGCCTTAATGAGTCGACGTATTTGAGATACCTTGTATGGATGATTCAGCCAAAGCCTCTTGGGTGGCTGAATCTATTCCTCCCCAATTAGCATGATCTTTCATTTGAGTTAATAAGCCACACATTGCGTGCAAAGTTTGTCCGGCCATTTTTTAGGTTCATAATTCCGCCGGCAGGTAATATAAGATCCATGAGCAAAAAATCCGCTCCAGACTCTTTAACCATGGAGCACCTGACATCCATCACTAGGATTGGCTCAACTCCATTGGGATAAGAGCTAGCAGGAAGTTGAGATATTGGAGCTAATTTTCCTGATTCATCAGTTTGTCCAACTTTCGCAGCCTCCTGTTCAAACTGGATGTATGCCTGACTTGCTTGCGGGGAAAGAGTTTTTTGCAACTGGTGAGTGAAATTTGATTTGTCGCGGATAGTATGAAAAGCGTTACTCTACGCGTCAACCAAAAACGATATTCCGCACACTCAGTTGTACTGATGCGAAATAGCAAGCGATCATCATGAATATTGTAGACGGCATTAAATTGGCTAATGGTCATAAAGGAGTAATCCAAATTCTATTTTTAACTTTTAGGAAAAATATAAGCATCTAAAAAAGTTCCAGGCCTACACGTGAGGCCCGACTTGAAAGTAAATGGGGCATCAATTTTGGAAATGGAATAGTGTCGCAACAGCACCTGGAGCGCCCCTCCCAACTCTCGTCTAGCAAGCTTCATTCCTGCACAGACTCTCGGTCCACTGATAAAGGGTTTATATGCAATCTTTTTATATGACCCATCAACAAATTCTTTCCTCGGAAATTGAAACATTAATGGATCGCTCCAATAATCTCGGTGGCAGTTAATTCCCACTATTGAAATCACAAATTGTTCTGATTTTTTAAATTCAACCCCATCAAAGGAGCAATCATTTAGAGCCATTCTGGTTACCAGAGGTAACGGCGGATACAGTCGCAATACTTCATCAATAAAAAATCTAAGTAAGAAAAATTATTGCTGGTAAGCAATTCTTGATAGGATGGATTTCTTCCTAGAATTTCTGTGGCCCACATTAAGGAAGCGGCTGTTGTCTCACTTGCCGAAAGAATATTTTGAATTAATTCACCAACTGGATCGAAATTCTCAATTCCATATCCCGCATCGCCCAGGTTTTCTAAAAATTCCTTAACAATTGGATCGCATTCCCAACTTTCTTTAATCTTCCAATATGCATTTTGCAAATGAATACTTACTAAATTAGGGTTATATGCTGGATTTATCCATGCTTCGTTTTGATCATTCTCTAAGGCCGTAACAACATCATTGGCAACATCGAGATCCCAGGCTGGGGAAGAAGAAAAACCATAGCTTAAAAATATGGTTTCTACGGCTGACTGGATTAATGCTTTTTTTAAAGTTAATTCCTTTGATTGAATGCTTTTAGCAAAATTTTTAGCATATATATCTAGGATTTTTTCATTACTTACTGAACTAGTTGAGCGATGATAAAAGCCTTGGGTTAATTTGGAGCGCATTTCCCATTCTCGGCCATTAGTCGAAATTCTGCCTTGTGATAGTTTTTCTAAAAATGGATAATTTTTAGAAAAACTATCAGGATTTTTAAATACTTCGTCCGCTAACACGGGTGAATCAATCACCCTAATCGGCAGCTCATACTTTGGAGACTTGCCTCCCGCACGATCATATAAATCTTCAACTAATTCACTAAGAAAAAGATTTGCATTGTGATTGGCTAACATTTGCTTACTTCAATTTCTAAATTTGAGCGCGGCCAGTAATGGGCGGTCTGATCATATCTGGTTTGGCATTATGAAACGTACGTTTTCTAAAGACCATTCTTACCTGCGCAAGAATGGGATATTGCTCTTATTGGAGTACGCAAGTACTTAGGGTTTTGTGTTACTACGACTGTCACAATTACAGCATCACCACCCTGCAAAGTAGCAGGCATTTTTTCTAGATTATTCTTCTGCCAATTTTCGGCAGATGGCAAATCAGTCTCATACCAGTCTGCATAAGCAACGATCTTTCCTGACTCTGAGATTGTGATATTTGTCCTCGCCCTCAGCTGCTCAAACAACTTATCCATCATTAATCCAAATGAATACGTGTAAAACGGCTGAAAACGAGAAACAAGCCATGCTACAGAGATTAAATTCAGATCATTCAGGAGACTGCGTTCAATTTTTAGCTCTTTTAACATCTAACTGCAACCCAATTTAATAAAATATTTTGACTTTTCCAGAAACCATCTGATTGTTGTATCCAGAATTTGTAAATTGAACATCGTAACGAAGATTTACCTCGACATCTTTTGCGATTGCGCCTGATACTCCAACACCACCACTATAAATCAATGGCGAAGTTTGCAGACCGTTAACCGCAAAAACAGGACCGCCTCCCTGATACGCCGCCGTTGATTGAACTTGATTATTTAGTAAGTTATATCCTGCGCCTGCATTTATGGATAGTTTAGCCCTCTCCCCTGTCGCGCGATCAATCCTCAAATCAGCGGATGTAGGAAGCATGTTGTAATTTTGACTTGCTACAGATAAGTTCAATGCTCCTGCACCATTTTCCGTATAACCTTGACTTCTAACAGTTGTATAGTCAAGTCTCATTGAGGGTATAAAAGTATATTTTTCATCAAAATATACAAATTTTCTTATGCCGGTACCAATATGAGCACTTAGGCTGGTATAGCTTGCATTAGCATTGGCACCGGATTTATTGGTTGAAACCCACAGAAGATTATTAAAGCTTGATAAATTCCTATGCTCTTTATTGGCATTAATTCCCCCGTCCAGCTGATAATTCATCTGCAAACTAGGACTCAAATAAGTATCCCCATAAATACCAGCTTGATAACTATTTATATTAATACTGCCAGGGGCTGCAGAATTTTTACTGCTCATGTTGCTATTTCCAAATGCGAAAACAGCACCTATACTAGACCGCGGTGAAAGCGCTTCATCAATACCAATTGCTAAACCCGCTAGAATTAATCTTGTAGCCAGAAACATCATTTATTGCATCTTGTGTCGCTAGTCCACTAAAGGCTTTTAACCAGGCATTTTGGTTAGTAGGGTATTCTTCACCGCTGGATAATCCTCTGAGTTGATTTTGATGTCCCTGCATAATTTGATTTAAACCCTGCTGTAATAGTGCTGTAGCTTGTGATCCTGCGCCCGTTAATACAGGAAGGGTTTGTGAAATTGCATTTGATTGAGCAAGACTTCCTGAGGATGAATAGATGGCATCCAACCGATCTATTACAGGCGCCAATGAGGATGCAGATAGCGGATTATTTGCTACTGCTTGTAGCACTTTTGCTGCGTTTATTGCACTCGGATTGTTGTTGTCCACTACTGAATTTACATATTGATTTGATCCTGGGCCAGTTCTATCTCTTATCAGCAAATTAAATTCATTGCCAGTATATTGACCAGTAAATGTATATGAAGAGCTATTTGTATCAATCTGCGTAGAGCTTCCACTGATTGTATTTGCACGGATTATGCCCACAAGTGTTGATTGGTTTGCTAGTGCTGTAGCAGGATTGATAACATTTACTGAGACAAGACCGCTCAAGCTAGCTGAACCGGTCACATTTAGACGGCCATAGCTACTCTGATTGGCAATTGAGGTACTGAAGGTACCCGTATTTAATTGGGTGAAATCCCCCGATATTGTCGGGGAATAAGTTCCAATATTCAATAATCCAGCATTAGTGAGTGCGTTGCCGGTTGCTAAAGATATTCCTGAATTCAATGAGCTACTGGAGCTCAGACCATTAGTCAAATTAAATGTAGCCCCACTCTCAATTACCAAACTATTTACATTAATAGCATTTGAGTTAGTGAAATTCGCACCATTTCTAATGCTCATATTGACTTGAGGAACATAAATGTCACCGCTGATTGTTGGATTTGGGCCAACAAGATTGATTCCTCCGCCAACATTGCTTAGAGTATCAACGTAAATTCCATATTGACCTCCACGAATGATGCCTGAATTGGTTATGCCATCAGCAATATTGGATTTCGATAGCAAAAAATACCTGCAACACCTCCAGAAATCACTCCTGAGTTATTGATCCCACCCTGAACTACAGCGTCATTTTTAAGAGAGATAGCCACTTGGTTACTATTGATT
>CAZXSX010000078.1:0-7028 GCA_964643245.1 uncultured Polynucleobacter sp. | reverse complement strand
TGAAGATTGAGAATAAAGGTGCGGCGGATCAATTAGTTGCCGCAAGCTCACCAGTAGCGGGTGAAGTGCAGTTACATGAGATGGCGATGGAAGGCAATGTTATGAAAATGCGCCAAGTTAAGGATATTTCGGTTCCCGCCAATAGTGAGGTTGAGCTCAAGCCGGGTGGCCTTCATATTATGTTTATGAATATCAAGGCGCCATTGGCTGCGGGTGAAACTGTACCTATTAAGTTAAAGTTTGCAAAGGCAGGTGAAGTTGAAGTAAAAATGCCAGTAAAAGCTGTGGCTCCAATGAAGCACTAATTAGTAAAAAGCGCTTCAATAAAAAGCCCCTAGAGTGATCTAGTGGCTTTGGGTTTTTAACTTCTTTTTAGAGTTGGTTGCTTGATTACAGATCCAAATTCAAGTCTGTCACAGCGCCTTTGCTTGCTGTGCTCGCAAGCTTGGCATATTTTGCTAGTAGACCGCGTGTATAGCGTGGCTTGGGTTGTTTCCACGCTGCGCGACGCTTGGCAATCTCTTCATCACTAACATTGAGTTGTATGAGAAGCTGGTGGGCATCAATCGTTACTGAGTCACCTTTTTGGATAAGGGCAATGACACCGCCAACGTAGGCTTCTGGAGCAACGTGTCCAACAACCATACCCCAGGTGCCGCCAGAAAAGCGTCCATCTGTGATGAGGCCAACGGATTCACCAAGACCCTGACCCACTAGGGCTGAGGTGGGGGCGAGCATCTCACGCATTCCAGGGCCGCCTTTAGGTCCCTCGTAGCGAATCACCACAATGTCACCATCTTTGATCTTTTGTGCCATGATGGCTGCCATAGCGTCGTCTTCAGAGTCAAAGACGCGGGCTGGACCAGTAATGGAAGGGTTCTTCAATCCCGTAATTTTGGCTACGCAACCCTCAGGAGAGATGTTGCCCTTTAAGATTGCCAAGTGACCTTGCTTATACAAAGGATTATCCAATGTGCGAATCACTTTTTGATCAGCGCGGGGTACAGAGGGAACGTCTTTTAATACTTCTGCAATCGTCTTACCTGTGATGGTCATGCAATCGCCATGGAGTAATCCCCCATCGAGCAAAATCTTCATGACTTGTGGAATTCCACCGGCCTGATGTAAATCGGTTGCGAGGTAAGTGCCAGATGGTTTCATATCCACGATCACAGGAACACATTTGCGAATACGTTCAAAGTCATCAATGGTCCAATCTATTTCAGCGGCACTGGTGATGGCCAAGAAATGCAAAATAGCATTGGTAGATCCGCCTACCGCCATAATCACACTGATAGCATTCTCAATAGACTTCTTAGTAATGATGTCGCGTGGACGTAAATTATTCTTGATGGCTTCTACTAAAACGCGTGCAGACTCAGCAGCGCTTGCCACTTTTTCGGCGTTCTCATTGGCCATGGTGGAAGAGTAGGGAAGGCTCATGCCTAGGGCCTCAAAGGAAGAGCTCATCGTGTTCGCGGTATACATGCCACCGCAAGATCCGCTTCCCGGACAGGCGTGTTGCTCAACGCCTTTAAGATCTTTTTCGCTCATGCGACCGGATGTAAATTCACCAACGGCCTCAAATGCAGAAACAATATTGAGGTCTTTGCCTTTGTAATGACCAGGCTTGATCGTGCCACCATAAACATAAATGGCAGGCACGTTAGTGCGAGCGATCGCCATCATGCCACCAGGCATATTTTTATCGCAACCACCAATCACAACAACGCCGTCTTGCCATAAGCCATTGACGCAAGTCTCGATGCTGTCGGCAATCACTTCACGTGATACGAGAGAATATTTCATGCCCTCGGTTCCCATGCCAATACCATCGGATACGGTTGGTGTGCCAAACATTTGTGCCTTTGCGCCAGCTTCTTCCAGCGCCGTGACAACTGCATTGCTTAATTTCTGTAAGCCACTGTTACAAGGGGTAATGGTGGAATGACCATTAGCTACGCCAACCATGGGCTTAGAAAAATCCTTTTCTTGATATCCCATGGCGTAATACATCGAACGGTTAGGCGCGCGAGCGACTCCTTCAGTGACCATGCGTGAGCGTTCATTAAGGCGTTTCATGCGAATTACTCCAGAAAAGGTATGTTGCAAAAGGCTCTATTGTGCCGTGAGATGCATAGTTGTTGCACTGCATAATGAATTGTCTCAAATGCAGACATCAAACTGACTTAATCAAGGTATAAAAGTCAGCACATTGAGATAAAAAACTGCCTAAAAATTAGATACTTATCGAATCTTCATTTTAGGGGTAGTATCTTACTAATAACTATAGTTCATTAAAAGAGACGGCACAGATTGGTTTATACCTAAAATAAGCTCCCAGCTATTCGTCAAGAGGCTTTTAAAAATGCGCGTGAGGCATTAGCCTAAGTGTTCAAGATCTCTCGCAAATGTCGTGCTATTCCGTACGGCAGATCGAGCAAATTGAGAATGGTGAATCCAGCTCCTTCTATGGCGCTCAAGTTAAATTTACTGCTGCCAAAAAAGTAGCAGGTTTATTAAAACTCTCCGAAGAAAATGCATTTGATTTTGGCGAGCCTGCTCCAGTCAAAAAGACGGAGACTCCTAAAAATGAATCACCTGAGGCGCAAGGGCAAAGCGCTGCTTCATCTTCTGTCTCCCAGACGACTCTAGAACAAGAGTCTGTGCCTGTAAAGTCGGCACCCGAGAAGTCAATACCCAAGCAAAAATCACTGAAGTTAGAAGCATTGAGTTCTACATCTGTTAAGGCTAGCAACCCACAGAAAAAGATTGTTTTGTTGTTAGCGATTGCAGCAGCGTTGGTATTTTCAATTGTGAATCTGCGTCCACTCTTTTTTCCAGAACCCGTTAAGGAAGAAATTGTTGTGGTCGAAGAGGTGGTGCCAGCAAGTCCGCCTGCGGATGCGAGCGCCGATTCAAAGGGTGCTCCAGCGGCTCCTGAGCCTGCAGTTGCAGCTGCTTCAGTTTCCACCGAGTGCCCACCTGCTGCGCAAATATAGTGACCTATAAGCCAGACGCCCCTAAAAAGGCGGGGGACATGGTCTATTTGCAGTCTAAAACTGCGCAGACCGTTTGCGTAGTCGATGCCACTGGCAAAACGCAAAATAAGACACTAGAGCCCGGAGTCGGTGCCAGCATTTATGGCAAGCCACCATTCAAAGTATTGACCACTGGACTTGCGGGGGTGGATCTGTTTTATCAAGGCGCTAAGGTGCGTCTATCGAATACCACCAATAAAACCATTTTGTTGGAGCCGGCTGAAATTACTCAGCCGGTCACTTCGACAGATTCTCAGTTACGTTAAGGTTGTACTAACTACCTGAGAATCATTTTGTAGTCTTAAACTGCAGACTCGTTTGTTTCGCCAGTACGAATGCGAATAACTTGTTCGACTGGGGTAATGAAAATTTTGCCATCACCAATTTTTTCGGTGCGCGCGGCTTTCGTAATGGCTTCAATTGCAGCCTCTACACGATCACCAGGAACAACCGCTTCTACTTTAACTTTAGGCAAGAAGTCGACTACGTATTCAGCGCCGCGATAGAGTTCAGTATGACCCTTTTGGCGACCAAAGCCTTTAACCTCGGTAACCGTTAGGCCGGTAACGCCCACTTCAGCCAAAGCCTCACGGACTTCATCAAGCTTGAACGGTTTAATGATGGATGTAATGAGTTTCATGTATATCTCCCTAATGCGGTAATCATACCTAGAACTGTGAGAACCTGCCAAATTTGCTCAATTTAGCAGGCTTGGCCCAGACTAGGCTCTAAATTGAGAGGTGATGGGGTAGCGCCAATCGCGCCCAAACGCCCTAGTGGTCACACGCACACCCGGGGGCGCTTGACGGCGCTTGTATTCATTGAGTTTGATGAGGCGGGTGACTTTTTCGACGCTTTCAGGATCAAATCCGGCCGCAATGATTTGCGCAATAGATTGGTTTTGCTCCATATAGCGTTCAACGATTCCGTCCAATACTTCATAAGAAGGAAGGCTATCTTGGTCTTTTTGGTCTGGGCGTAATTCTGCCGAAGGAGCGCGCGTCAAAATCCGCTCAAGAATGACCGGCCGAATACGGTTGCGATAGTCGCACAAACGGTAGACCAAGGTCTTAGCAATATCTTTAATGACTGCGAACCCCCCAGCCATGTCGCCATAGAGTGTGCAGTAACCCACCGCCATTTCACTCTTATTGCCAGTCGTCAAAACGAGTCGACCTGTTTTGTTAGACAGCGCCATTAGCAGGGTGCCACGAACACGAGCTTGAATATTCTCCTCAGTCGCATCAACTGGCATGTTTTTAAATTGTTCAGCTAGCGAATGTTCTAAAGCATCCACAGGTCCACTGATTGGAATTTCGTCATATTGAACGCCGAGATTTTTGGCTAGCTCCCGCGCATCGATCCAAGAGATGTCGGCGGTATAGCGAGAGGGCATCATGACCGCGCGCACCTTGTCAGCCCCTAAGGCGTCCACGGCGATGGCGAGTACTAAAGCGGAGTCTACCCCTCCAGAGAGGCCAATAATGACGCCAGGAAACCGATTCTTGCCCACATAATCGCGTACGCCAAGGACTAAGGCTTGATAAGCTTGCGCTTCAACGCTTAAGGGCGCACAAATTTGGCCTTTAGTGAGTTCGCCAGTTGAGTTCACGGAGACGACCCCGAGGCCTGTTTCAAACTGAGGCATCGACATCACGAGCTCACCATTTTTATTTAAAGCAAAAGAGCCGCCATCAAATACCAATTCGTCTTGGCCACCAACGGCATTGACGTAGACCAATGGCATCTGAGTTTGCGCAATGTGAGCACGCAAGACATCAATGCGTAGCGCTTCTTTTTTTAGATGGTATGGAGATGCGTTTGAAACCAATAAGATTTGCGCACCAGCAGCGTGAGCTTGTTTTGCTGGTCCTGAATGCCATGCATCTTCACAAAGGATTAAGCCATATTGAATACCGTCGCATTCAAAGACGCAGGCCTGGTTGCCTGGAACAAAGTAACGCACTTCATCAAAAACTTCGTGATTGGGCAATTCTTGTTTGGCATAACCAGCAATCACTTTGCCATTTCGCAAAACCGATGCAAAGTTTTGCAAACCTGAAGTGGACTTTTTTGGGTGACCCACAATGACGGTGAGATCAGAGTATTGGGATAACTGCTGCGTTAATTCGGCTAGCTGATTTTCTGCTGCCTCAATGAAAGCAGGGCGGAGTAATAAATCTTCTGGAGGATAGCCAGTCAGTGAAAGCTCTGGTGTCACAACTAGCTTGGCGCCTTGGTTAAAGGCTTCTAGAGCGGCTTTGTGAATGAGTTGCGCGTTGCCAGCTAGATCACCCAATAACGGGTTGATTTGAGCTAGAGCAATTTTTTGCGCGCCCACTCCGAATCACAAAGCCTTTGCTAAAAATTAAATGATGAATTAATTAACCATGCTCTTTGTTATACCGCTCTATACCTTCCAAGATTTCTTTATGAGCATCTGCAACACCGCCCCAGCCTTTTACTTTTACCCATTTTCCTTTTTCGAGATCTTTATAGTGCTCGAAGAAGTGTTGAATTTGATTTAAAAGCAATGGGTTCATGTCTTCCGGTTTTTGCCAGTGGGTGTAGATTGGCAAAATTTTGTCTTCTGGAACAGCCAATAGTTTGGCATCTTGACCTGCCTCATCTTCCATTAACAAGATACCAATTGCGCGGCAGCTAACGACCACACCCGGAATTAATGGAAAAGGAGTAATCACGAGAACGTCAACGGGGTCGCCATCACCAGCAATCGTTTTATTGATGTAACCATAATTACATGGGTAATGCATCGAGGTACTCATAAAACGGTCTACGAAAATAGCGCCACTCTCTTTATCCACTTCATACTTAATTGGATCCGCGTTCATAGGGATTTCAATAATGACGTTGAAGTTCTCAGGGATCTTCTTGCCTAGCTTGACGTTGTCGAGACTCATAAATACTCAGAATATAGATTAGTAAATACCCTGATCCTGGATAGGGGGCGCAGGGGTGATTCTGCTACACTGATACAGCTTAAAGACACAGTTTAAAGCTTTCTGAAACCGCGTCTACCTAAACGCTAGTAATACAAAACAATAAAGATCAACTTTAGGGAGTTCAAGCATGGGTAATGTCACTTTAGGCTTGTATTTTGCCTTGGCGTGCGGTGTCCTGGCCGTGATTTACGGTTTTGTGATGCGCGGCTGGATTTTGAAGTAAAGTACTGGCAACGCCAAAATGCAAGAGATTGCAGAGGCGATTCAGCAGGGCGCGGCAGCCTACTTGTCGCGTCAATACAAAACAATTGCAGTCGTTGGCGTGGTCCTCACCATCCTGATGGCACTCTTTCTGGATTTCGCAACCGCCATTGGATTCGTGGTTGGTGCAGTTCTTTCTGGTGCCTGTGGATTCATTGGCATGAATGTTTCTGTGCGTGCCAACGTGCGAACTGCTGAAGCTGCAACAAAGGGTATGAATAAAGCACTCAACGTTGCATTTAAGGGCGGTGCCATTACCGGCATGTTGGTGGTTGGGCTTGGTCTCTTGGGTGTTGGCTTGTTCTTTATGTTTCTCGTCTCGATTGGCGCAGGGTAAGACCTCTCCTCAGTATTGCACCCATTAATTGGATTGGCATTCGGCTCCTCATTGATCTCGATCTTTGCGCGTCTAGGTGGCGGCATCTTTACCAAGGGCGCTGACGTTGGTGTAGATTTGGTTGGTAAGGTTGAGGCTGGAATTCCAGAAGATGATCCACGTAACCCTGCGGTGATTGCGGATAACGTTGGCGACTGTGCGGGGATGGCGGCTGACTTATTTGAAACCTATGCGGTCACGTTGATTGCCACGATGGTGCTCGGCCCGCTCATGGTGGCTGGCGCCCCAGTAGCTGCGATCATTTATCCATTGGTGTTAGGTGGTATATCGATCATTGCATCCATTATTGGCTGCTCTTTTGTAAAAGCAACTCCTGGCATGAAGAATGTGATGCCTGCCTTGTACAAGGGCCTCTTTATTGCTGGC
>CAZXSX010000077.1:0-7037 GCA_964643245.1 uncultured Polynucleobacter sp. | reverse complement strand
ATGAAGAGATAGTTTCATATTTGAGTTTAGAAAACTCTATGAATAGTAGAAACTCTTTTGGTGGTACATCTACTTTAGAGACTGAAAAGCAAGTTGAAGGGGTTTACCAGCTGCTAGTAAATGCGTTTGTCCAATGACATCGTCGATTGCTTTTGGCCGTAGCGCTTCCGCTAATGGAGGCGGAGGAGTGCTATCAAAAAGGCCGCTCATTCCATCAAGCTTGAATAAAGAGAATGACGATTGCTGCCCAAGTGAGGCAAGCAGCAGCAATATACGTTAGGCGATTGCGCATGACCATAAAGTCTGCACGTGCCGCATCTTCTGAAAAATAATATTGATAGGTGTTTTGATCTATGTTGCGTTGAATGATTAATGTTGAAGCCATGATTAATAATCCAACCGGAATATAAATATGCAAGGTAACCCATGTTACTAAGGCGGGAATTACACCCCAAATCCATGCATTACGGTCAACCCAGCGATCTCCACTCGGCGCCTTGCCTAAAGTGCGAAGATTGGCGCCCCAATGTAATGCACCCATAAACGACGTAATGACCGCACCATAACCTGCCAAGGACTCTGCGCTTAAATAATTTAACGGGGTTGGTGCGAGCTGAACTAAGAGCGCTAGACCGATAAATGGAATTAAACCTGCGTAGCCAAGTTTTAATACAAGTGGCGGAATGGAGTTGGTGCTGGTGTTCACGATTGCGTTAGAAGAGGGGTTAATAAAGGATCAAAAAATTTCTGGCTTTATTGATCGTAGGAGTAAACACCTCGCCCAGTTTTGTGGCCCAAATAACCGGCGGCAACCATTTCGCGCAATAGGGGGCAAGGGCGATATTTGGAGTCGCTGAAGTTTTCAAAATAGACCTCCATCACAGCCAAACAGGTATCCAAACCAATTAAGTCCGCTAAGGCCAAGGGGCCAATCGGTTGATTGCAACCCAACTTCATGCCGGCATCAATATCCTCGGGACTCGCCAAGCCCTCAGATAACACAAAGAATGCTTCATTGATCATTGGCAACAAGATGCGATTGACGACAAAGCCGGGAGAATTTTTTACCGTAATGGGCTCTTTGCCGACGCGTTTTGCCATTTCGATGATATCGGCATGCGTGGCATCGCTTGTCTGCAGACCGCGGATCACTTCAACCAAAGCCATCAGGGGTGGTGGGTTGAAGAAGTGCATGCCAATAAAGCGGGCCGGATTGGAGTTTAGGGCTGCTAGCTTGGTAATCGAGAGGGATGAGGTATTGGTAGCCATAATGGTGTCTTTGCTCACAATTTCATCGACTTGCTGCAAAATTTTTTCTTTGATGACTTGATTTTCAGTAGCAGCCTCGATGACCACATCAAGACCCTTGAATTCGGCGTACGCAGTACTGCCTTTTATGCGATTGAGCGCTGCATCTTTAGCTTCCGCAGTTAGCGTTTCCTTTTTGACGAGTCGATCTAGGCTTTTGCTGATTTGATCAAGACCACGTTGCACAGCAGCGTCATTGATGTCGACCATGACAACATTTAAACCAGCCACTGCACATACTTGTGCAATACCATTACCCATGGTGCCTGCACCAATAACACCAACCGATTGAATGCTTATCTTATTTCCTTCGTTGATACTGCGTTGCTCCAAATAACTGCTCTCTGGCCTTGTCGTCATGCAAAGGCTTGCGTAATGCGATTAATACCTCACATCCCCGAATAACGGCAGGGCGTTTACCAATCTTCTCAAACCAGCGCTTGAAGTTCGGAAAGTCTTCGATATTAATACTCTGATTTTTCTAGTTACGCGTCCAAGGGTAAATTGCGATATCTGCAATCGAATACTCTTTTCCACATATATAAGGATTATCTTTCAACTGTATGTCAAGGACGCCATAAAGGCGTTTGGCTTCATTAGTGTACCGATTGATGGCGTATTCAATTTTCTCGGGGGCGTACAACCGAAAGTGATGGTTTTGCCCAAGCATAGGGCCTAAGCCTCCCATCTGGAACATGAGCCATTGCAACACCTCATATTTACCCCGCGTGGATTTGGGTAGAAACTTGCCAGTCTTACTAGCTAGATAGAGCAAAATCGCGCCAGATTCAAAGATGCTGATGGGTTTGCCGTCCGGACCATTGGGATCAATCAGTGCCGGAATCTTGTTATTGGGACTGATCTTTAAAAAGGCTTTCTGAAACTGATTGCCAGCGCCAATATCAATAGGATGAGCTACCCAGTCCTTGCCCAAGCGATAGCCACATTCTTCGAGCATGATGCGGACCTTGTGGCCATTTGGTGTTGGCCAACTGTACACATCAATGATATTTTGAGTGGCAGCCGATTTTTTTGTAGTCATAAGTCCCCTTAAGTCGTTCTCTATTTTTTATCTTCGTGTTAACAGGATAGCGCCTGCAATCGCTCGAGAGCTGCTGATAATGTTTCCTCTTGTTTGGCAAAACAAAATCGAATGACTCCTGATTCCGTTGGTTCATCATAAAACGCAGAAACTGGAATTGCAGCTACTCCAATGTCAGTAGTAAGCCAGCGACAGAAATCCGCCTCGGATAACTTCGCTTGTGGAATATCTAAACCAGAGTAATCAACGCATTGAAAATACGTTCCTAGCGTTGGCAGTAAAGTAAATGGAGTTTGCTCAAGGCCTGCCCTGAAGAAATCTCACTTAGCTTGATAGAAGGCTGGAAGATTTTGGTAATGCGATGTGTCTTCAAGGTAAGCCGCTAGGCCAAACTGCATCGGTGTATTCACGGTAAAGACATTAAATTAGTGCACTTTTCGAAACTCGGTCGTTAAAGCTGCTGGCCATAGCCAACTTTCCAGCCTGTAACGTGATATGTTTTACCAAAACTTGAAATCAAAAAGCTGCGCGCTGCCAACTCGGGATGCGAGGCAACGCTGTGATGTGTAGCTCCGTCATACACCATATGTTCGTAGACTTCATCGCTCACAATCAACGCATCGGTGCCTTTGACCAGATTGACCAAGCGATCAAGATCGGCTTTTGCCAAACCATGCCTGTTGGATTGTGTGGTGTGTTGATGATGACTAGGCGAGTCTTTTGATGAATGGCATTTTCGAGAGCTTTCCAAGGAATGGCATAGGAGGTTACTCGTCCGTTAGAGTTGCGCACCGTTTCTAAAGAAACGGCAATGGCTTTGCGCCTGCTAACTCAATGGATGGTCTATAGCTGTCATAGGCAGGTTCAATGATGACAACTTCATCATCAGGGCTAACGCATGCCAAGATCGCGGTCAGTATTCCTTGTGTGCCACCTGCAGTAATGGCGATTTCAGAATCAGGATCGTATTGATGGCCGTACAAATTCTGAATTTTTCGAGCAATCCCATTGCGCAGGCTGGGGATGCCAATCATGGGAGGATATAGATTATGATCCGCCAGCATGGCTTCATTGACTTTGGCAATCAAACGGCGATCACATGGAAAATCTGGAAAACCTTACCCCAAATTAATTGCTTGACATCTGGCGACGAGTGCTGACATCACCGTAAAAATCGTCGTACCGACCTTCGGTAGTCGACTAGGAAACGATGGGGTAGTGTAGGTAGTCATAAATCCCGTTTAGACGGACAAATTCAGTAATCGCTAGAATGGTAAAAATACCCTTAAAGAAACATATGCAAATTGTGCCATGTTGATCGTCCTTTCACCTGCTAAGTCCCTCGATTACAAGACCCCCGTCAAGGTCAAGGCGCTCACTCTGCCGGAGTTTGTATCAGAGTCTGCCAAGCTAATTGCCGAACTTAAGAAACTGGCCCCACAAGATGTCGCTAAGCTGATGGATTTATCCGACCAACTTGCAGCGCTAAATGTCGGGCGTTATCGGGATTGGTCAAAGAAATTTACGGAAGAAAATAGCAAGCCAGCTATTTATGCCTTTGATGGTGATGTCTATGATGGCTTTGATGTCAAAAGCTTGAATGCTAAAGCGGTGGACTTTGCGCAAAGCCATGTTCGTATTTTGTCTGGCCTTTACGGTGCACTGCGACCACTTGATTTAATGCAGCCATATCGCTTAGAGATGGGGACGGCCTTTAAAAATGCCAGAGGTAAAGATATGTATACATTTTGGGGTAGCAGGGTAACCGAGTCGATAAAAAAGTCTTAGACGGGCAGAAGAAGCCGGTGCTGCTAAACCTAGCCTCTGAAGAGTATTTCAAGGTTCTGCAGCCAAAAGAATTGGGTTGCCCCGTGATTTCGCCGGTCTTTCAGGACGCCAAAGATGGCAAATACAAGATTATTTCGTTCTATGCCAAACGTGCCCGCGGACTCATGGCAAGATACGTTGTAGAAAATCGAATTACCGATCCAGCAGACCTTAAGGGGTTTAATCTGGACGGCTATAAGTATTACGCAGCAGATTCCAAACCAGACAAACCCGTTTTTAGACGAGCCGAGAAAAGTAATGGCGGTACATCGCACTAAACCCTCACAACGCAGCTCTCCAGAAGTTGAAAAGTTGGTAGCTGATGCGATCTCTTTGGCCGCCTCAGGCAGTCAAATCGAAGACCGTTTTTGGGAAGAACGCTTGAACGCACGCTTAATGCGTTTACTGAAGAGTCAAAATCAGAATGTGATTGATGCAGCGCTGGATCAAACCTTTCGCATTAATACCGTAGCATTTGAAGTGCTGGCGGATGTTGCTGAAACATTGGCAGAGTCTCTTAAGATGGAGCATGAAGGGCAGCAGTGGGATGTGCTTTTATTGGCCATGCCGATTGTTGCGCATACTCGGTATCAAATTCCCTCAGGGCCACCGCCGGCTGGGGTGATTGAAGCGACTGCGGGCGCACTGCACAGTGCTATTGCTGCAACGGATACCCGTGTAGCCATTGTGCCTTGGCTCTACAGCATTGATCAGATGCCACATTCTCATTGTCAAACACGCGTACTCACAGAAGCATTAGCCACAGCCGTTATTTCTGGTAAGGATGTCAAATTGGAATTGCGTGACATGTCGGAGACCATTGCGGTGCTTGCTGATCCGCGTTTTATTGTTGCGGCTATTAGTGCGCCGAGTGGCTCACCCATTTTTAAATGGCAAGAAGAGTCACCCGCACGGCAGGAGCGTGGAGTGAGTTTGATTGTTTGGCAAAATGCCATGCACGATGCGATTGCGGCGATGTTGCCAGGCTGTGAATTTGAGCTTTTGTTGCCGGAGGCATATTTCACGAATTGCCGTTTGGCCGATAAACATGTCCGACCATTGAGTATTCGTGCTGCAGTGAACTTTCTCGAAAGCACGCCGGGTATCTTGCCCGCAGGCTTATCTTGTGTGGTTGGTGCGTTTGGTGCAGAACAGGCCGATGAATATCGCATCTCGTTTAGCACAAAGGGCTCTTCCGAGGTCATGTATGGTGTGATTTGGCCGCTTTACGATCGCGAAAGTGTTGCTAACGACGCACTCAATGATTTATCCGACGACGAAAGTCCCATTAAAAAGATTTGTGATGCATTGCATGATGCAGGGGTAGAGGATGTCTTTCGTCATGCGATGTTGTTTGATCCAGAATTGTGTGACGATTGTGGCGCACCTCTATTTCCTGATCGATCTGGTGAAGCGGTTCATGCGGAGATGCCAGAAGATACCCCTACACAACAACCACTCTTTCACTAGAGCAACAAAAAAGCCGAGGACTCCTCGGCTTTTTCATTCAAACAGTCTTGAAAACCAAAACTGAATTAGTTCGCTACAAAAGGCTCGGCACCAGCAAACAGATGCGGCAATTTGCCAAACTCCATTTCTGCGGTTTGGCAGAAGTCAGCTAAGCGATTGCCGGTTTTGATGTTAAACAGCATTGCCTTGTTGCCAAGTACGACTAAGTCATGTCCAGAGTCCATGTTCTTGTAACGCAAACTTCCGGGTAGGGATGTTTGCTTTATCAAGTCATAGGATTTAGATCTCCAGGTCAGGCGAACTTTCTCAAAAGAGCCTGCAGTTTTGAACTGTTTACTCTCACTGCAGGTCCAAGTAACGACTTCTTCATTTGCGTTTGCTTGGTTGGCACCAAGAAGGGCAACCAATGCAAAGCTAATCGATAGAAGAGATTTGTTCATGTACTTTCCTAAGAGAAATTAAGGGAGCAAATGCTTAACGCCGGCTTGCTCTTCAAGCAACTCATTCAAGGTATGTGTCATGCGCTCGCGAGAGAACTCATCGATCTCTAAGCCTTCGACCATCTTGTACTCGCCGTTTTCGCAAGTTACTGGGAAGCCATAAATGACTTCAGCTGGAATGCCGTATTCACCTTTAGAAGGAATACCCATAGTGACCCATTTGCCATTCGTGCCCAACACCCAATCATGAATATGGTCGATAGCAGCATTGGCTGCTGAGGCTGCAGAAGAGAGGCCGCGCGCATCAATAATTGCTGCACCACGTTTGCCAACGGTTGGAATAAAGACATCCTTGTTCCAAGCAGCATCGTTGATCTCATCTTTCACAGACTTGCCATCGATGGTGGCAAAGCGATAGTCTGGATACATTGTTGGGCTATGGTTACCCCAGACAACCAACTTCTCAATACCAGCAACGGGCTTGTTCAGTTTTGTTGCCAATTGGGAGAGTGTGCGGTTGTGATCGAGACGCAACATCGCGGTAAAGTTTTTCGCAGGAATATCTGGTGCCGATTTCATGGCGATGTAGGCGTTGGTATTTGCTGGGTTGCCAACGACCAATACTTTGACAGTCTTCTTCGCAACAGCATTCAATGCTTTACCTTGTGCAGTAAAGATTTGGGCATTGGCGGATAACAAGTCTTTACGCTCCATGCCAGGACCACGTGGACGTGCGCCAACCAAGAGGGCTACATCGATATCTTTGAATGCGGTCAATGGATCAGAGTGAGCAGTAACGCCAGCGAGCAATGGGAACGCACAGTCTTCGAGTTCCATGATCACGCCGGTTAGGGCTTTTTGTGCCTTTTCATTAGGAATTTCGAGCAATTGCAGAATCATGGGCTGATCTTTGCCCAGCGGCAAAAAAGTAAGGGTGTCGATATTTTTAT
>CAZXSX010000076.1:0-7196 GCA_964643245.1 uncultured Polynucleobacter sp. | reverse complement strand
ACGTTGCCGCTTTTGGTGTAATCACACCGAGACGTTGCTTTAAAGATTGCACTTGCCCATTCATCACGGATGAGTAGTAATTTGCATTAGACAAAACATTCTTCACATATGTGCGTGTCTCATTGAAGGGAATGGTCTCAGCAAAAATAGCTCCCTCAGTTGGACCTGTTAGCTTCTCGCGCCAAGCCTTAGAACGGGAGGGTCCCGCGTTATACGCCGCAGACGCAAGCACCCAAGAACCATCTAAATCAATCAACACCATATTGAGGTAATTGCTACCCAAGGTCAAATTTGTATTGGTATCGCTTAACTTATCGTTGGTGTAATTCGTCATACCAATCTTTTTAGCCACGTACTTTGCAGTATTGGGCATGACCTGCATCAAACCTGATGCACCCACCGAAGATGATGCATTCATAATGAAGCGGGATTCTTGACGAATAAGTCCATATGCCCAAGCAAGATTTAAATCAATTTGCCTTGCAATTGGCGAAAGCTCATCTCGGAAGGGGGTTGGATACCGCAAACTAAAATCATGTTCTTGCTTTGTGCGATCGGCAGTGTTCACAACGCGGTCATATAAATTAATGCGCTTGGCATACTCAGCAGCGGCCAATAACTGTCGGTCGGTCATATTGCGCAATTCCCAATTCCATTCACGATTTCCCTCAAAACAAAGATTCATCGCGTATAAGCGCCCGCCCCTTATGAATCCTTTGCGAGAAACCATTGCCTCAATTTCTTGCTCTGTCACCTTGGTGCGCGTTGGTGCGTGATTAGACTTGCCTAATTCCTCTCGAGCCAACTGGCCATAAAAGTTATATTGATCTGCAATTAGCTCAAAGCTATCTTTGGCTTTTGCCTCTTGACCTTCCGCCTTTAATGCGCGGCCATACCAATATGTCCAAGCAGAATCTTTACTGCGCACAACAGGATTCATGCCATCGATAGCATTCTTTACGAGGACCCAATCTTTTGCACGTAATGCGGCACGTACTTTCCACTCTTGTGACTCAACGGAAAGCAATTCGTTATAACCCAAATCTTGTTGAAGGCGATAAGCATCATCTGCATTGGGATCTAGTTTCTTGGCAAGAAATTGCCCAATTACGCCCCATGCTACAACCTGATTTTCTTTGCTATGGCGTGATGAAGTCTGCAGAAAGTCTCGATAAGCTTTTGAAGGATTCGTTCTAGCGGCCTTCACAATGTCGTCAATAGGATCATCGCCACCAATGCGTTTAGACATGGTGTCAAACCCACGCTCACTAGCGGCACGACCAATTGCCTTCGCCTCGCTTGGCGTCATCCCTCCAGCGGCAACCAATGACGGCACAAGTTCTTGGCATGCTTGACCAAAATAGCTTGGGTCTAACAAGACAGCCTTTGAATCGATTGCCAGCTTAGTTGGATTCTCACCTTGAGAAAGCTTTGACATTAAGGAATAGCACTTTACTTGCGTGTCATCATCCAAAACAAATTTTGCGTATTCAGCATCAAAGCGAGCCCAATCTTTTCGTTTACCCAAAACCAATAACCAATCGTTACGCAAACGATCTGCCAGAGCAGTACCTTGGTATTGATTCAAAAATGCAACGACTTGGGCATCAGCACCATAGTCATTTCGAGCGCCACCAGCGCTATCAAATAACTGTGGCTTTATTCGAAAGTACGCAACATAGTCATCAAATGGGTAGTTGGCCAAATTCGAGGACAACTGCTGCGTGCGAAATACATCATTCTTTTTAGCGGCTTCACGTAAATCAATAAACATCCGATCGGTGTCGGTGATCTCAGGAGGCGCAGCCTTACTCTCGTAGGACTTCGGTAAGTGTGGCTTTTTGACTTTTTCGGCAAATGCATGAGGCATATTGAGTGCCAGACCCAAAATCAGAATCTTCACCCATTGATGGCGTCCGCCAGTTTTCGACTTCTTTTCCACTATCTAACCCTATTCGAATATCTTTTGTGCTTTTCTTGCAATAACTTGATTACTATATCTTCTAATTTTCACCCGATAATGACCGATATGCACGGGAATTCACCGAAAACACTGCGCCAGGATTTATTAAAACAACGCAAAGAATTTGCTTTAGATAAAAATTATGTACGCGTATCTGGAGCAATCATTGATAGCCTGAAAATCTTTTTAGAAAAAGATGGTGCATTTTTAAAGGCCATTGGGCTGTATTGGCCAATCCAAGATGAGCTAGATTTAAGGCCAACTTTAATTGAATGGTCAAAAGACGTAGCTGATTGTCAACTTGCACTTCCTTTTGCGCGCCCCGATAAACATCTAGATTTTTATCAATGGGCGGAGGGGGATAGTCTAAACCTAAGTCAATACGGTGTGCCTGAGCCAGACCCCAATAATCCAAAGAGGCCAGCAATTGCACCAGACTGTATTTTGATTCCTTGCGTGGGTTGGTCTAGCTCTGTATCAAAAGGCAAAACCCATTATTGGCGTCTCGGTTACGGCGGCGGCTACTTTGATCGCACCCTCTCTGTTTTGCGAAAAAAGAACCCCAAGCTGATTTGCATTGGGATTGGATTTGATTGGCAAAAACTAGAAGATGCTCAATGGGCAGCTAAAACGCATGACGAACCCTTGGATATGCTGCTTACTGAATCGGGGCTATTGCGCTGATTATTTCGTTAAGTCCAAGTTATCTGCAATTGCCAAAACAGCATCGGCTTGATTCAAAGAGTAGAAATGCAAACCTGGAGCCCCCGCGGTCAATAGTTGATCGCACATATCCGTCACCACTTCTTCTCCAAACGCCCGAATAGAGGCAATGTCATCTCCATAAGACTGTAGGCGCAAACGAATCCAGCGGGGAATCTCGGCACCACAAGCGTCTGAGAATCGCAGCAGTTGGCTGCTATTGGTTATCGGCATGATTCCAGCAATGATTGGCTGTGTAACACCTAAGTCATATGCCTCATCCACAAATCGGAAGTAGGCGTCAGTGTTGTAGAAATACTGAGTGACAGCAGAGTTAGCACTGGCTTTCATTTTTTGCACAAAGAAATCGACATCACTCGCTGGCGATTTTGCTTGGGGATGAGTTTCTGGATAAGCCGCCACATCAATATGAAACCAATCTCCCGTTTCAGAACGAATAAACTCCACCAATTCATTGGCATGCTGAAACTCGCCGTACTGTCCCATGCCGGAAGGGAGGTCGCCACGCAAGGCAACAATTCGCTTCACGCCCAATGCTTGATACTGCTTCAACATTTCCCGTACGCTTTCACGCGAGCTGCCCACGCATGATAAGTGAGGAGCAACAGAGCCGCCAGCAGCATGAATATCACTGACTACCTTTAATGTGCCAGACTGAGTTGAGCCGCCAGCCCCAAACGTCACAGAATAAAAAGAGGGTTTGAGCGTTTCACTAAAACGCTCACGCACCAAATGCAGCTTATTCTCACCTTCCGGTGTTTTAGGAGGAAAGAACTCGACGCTTAATTCCATAATGTTGGGCCTGGGGTTTTGTTAATTGGATTAATAGCGATAGTGGTCAGCCTTGTATGGGCCTTCCTTCGTTACACCAATATAAGCAGCCTGTTGATCAGTTAATTCCGTCAATTGAGCATTGAGTTTTTTTAACTGTAAACGTGCCACTTTCTCGTCTAAATGCTTCGGCAATGTGTAAACACCGATTGGGTATTTATTAGTGCCTACAGCATTCCACAACTCAATTTGCGCAATCACTTGGTTTGCAAATGAAGAGCTCATTACATAAGAAGGATGGCCTGTGCCACAACCTAGATTTACTAGGCGGCCTTTTGCCAAAATAATCAAACGCTTTTCTGGTTGACCGTTTGCGGCCGGGAAAATAACGTGATCAACCTGTGGTTTGATCTCTTCCCATTTGTATTTTTCGATACCAGCTACATCGATTTCATTATCAAAGTGGCCGATGTTACAAACAATCGCTTGGTCTTTCATTTTCACCATATGGTCATGCGTGATCACATGGTAGTTGCCCGTTGCAGATACAAAGATATCTGCTTTATCAGCAGCGTAATCCATTGTCACAACACGATAGCCTTCCATGGCTGCCTGCAACGCACAGATAGGGTCAATTTCAGTGACCCAAACTTGAGCCGACAAAGCACGCAGTGCTTGCGCAGATCCCTTGCCTACGTCGCCATAACCACAAACTACTGCTACCTTGCCGGCAACCATCACATCAGTTGCACGCTTGATAGCATCAACCAACGATTCACGGCAACCATAGAGGTTGTCAAATTTGCTCTTTGTTACAGAGTCATTGACGTTGATCGCAGGAAATTTCAATTCGCCTTTAGCAAACCTTTGATACAAACGATGCACACCGGTAGTAGTTTCTTCGGTGACGCCTTTTACTTTTTCTAAGCGAGTTGAATACCAAGTAGGATCTTCAGCTAATTTTTTCTTAATTGCTGCAAAAAGAATGGTCTCTTCTTCACTAGTTGGGTGATTTAGGCAAGCCTGGTCTTTTTCCGCGCGTGCGCCAAGGTGCAACAACAACGTAGCGTCACCACCATCATCCAAAATCATATTGGTATAGCCGCCATCCGCCCATTCAAAAATACGATGGGTGAAATCCCAGTACTGCTCAAGAGTCTCACCTTTAATTGCATACACTGGGGTACCATTAGCGGCAATTGCTGCCGCAGCATGATCTTGTGTAGAGAAAATATTGCAAGAAGCCCACTGCACTTCAGCACCGAGAGCCTCAAGAGTCTCAATCAATACTGCCGTCTGAATGGTCATATGCAACGAACCTGTAATACGCGCACTGCGTAAAGGTTGTTGCGCAGCAAAGTCATCGCGAATTGCGATCAATCCTGGCATCTCCGTTTCAGCAATCGCAATTTCCTTGCGACCAAAATCAGCCAAAGTGATGTCGGCAATTGCACAACGAGTTGCTACAAAGTTTTTTAAATCAGTAACGGTATTCATGAATGCTCCAGCTAAATACGATCCAATGCTGGAGTACAAACTCGCTAGCCGTTGAATCATGGGTTAGCGAGCGCAGTTGCAATTAGCAAATTCGAGAATTAACTCAGAACTCACTCTCTTCAAGCCTGGGGAAATGTTAGATCTCAACACTCCTTGCAACGCTCCTTGAAGGTATGGCGTAATTGTAAACAATTACGCCATATTTCGCCTAGTACATCAATAAACTGCTTTTCTGCGCTTCCCAGGGCTTATAAGCCTGCGGCAGCACGCAACGCTGAAGCCTTATCAGTCTGCTCCCAAGCAAATTCTGGCTCTTCCCGTCCGAAGTGGCCATAAGCTGCAGTTTTGCGATAAATTGGGCGCAACAGATTAAGCATCTTCACAATACCCTTTGGACGCAAGTCAAAGTGCTCAGAAACTAATTGCGCAATCTTTTCATCGGAAATCTTGCCTGTACCAAATGTGCTCACCATTACCGAGGTAGGTTTTACCACGCCAATTGCATATGAAATCTGAATTAAACACTTGCTAGCAAAACCAGCAGCAACCACATTCTTCGCAACATAACGACCAGCATAGGCAGCAGAGCGATCAACCTTAGATGGATCCTTGCCTGAGAATGCGCCACCACCGTGAGGAGCGGCACCGCCGTAGGTATCAACAATAATTTTGCGACCGGTCAAACCACAATCGCCTTGTGGGCCGCCGATAACGAAACGACCTGTTGGGTTCACTAAGTAGTTAATCGCGCCCTTGATCAAATGCTTAGGCAATACTGGCTTAATAATTTCTTCGATAACGGCTTCACGCAATTTTTCAAGAGAAATATCTTCATCGTGTTGCGTGGACAACACCACAGTATCAATAGAATCAGGCTTGCCATCTGCATAACGTAGAGTTACTTGTGACTTCGCGTCAGGACGCAACCAAGTCAAGCGACCATCGCGACGCAATTGTGATTGGCGCTCAACCAAGCGATGGGATAAATGGATTGGCAGCGGCATGAACTCAGCCGTCTCGTCGCAGGCATAGCCAAACATCAATCCTTGATCACCAGCGCCTTGATCTAGGCCGTCATCATGCGCCTTATCAACTCCTTGGGCGATGTCTGGGCTTTGCTTGTCGTAAGCCACTAGTACTGCACATCCTTTATAATCGATACCGTATGCAGTGTTGTCATAGCCGATTTCCCGCAAGGTATTGCGAACCACTTGAATGTAGTCAACGTTCGCATTGGTCGTGATTTCACCGGCCAACACCACTAATCCAGTGTTACATAATGTTTCAGCGGCAACGCGAGCAGTTGGATCTTGGGCCAAAATGGCATCCAAAATCGCATCAGAAATTTGATCTGCTACTTTATCGGGGTGACCTTCAGAGACAGACTCCGAAGTAAAGAAGTAATTATTTGCCATTGCATATTCCTTAAAAAATTAACACGATCTAAAGGACAACTCGACGTGCCTGGAACTACAACGGCGACGCTTTAGCAGAATTTTTGAATCGCCCTGCAAGTTGTCTTAATTCAGCGATGCTGCAATTCTATCTGAAAACCAGGAAATCAATCAAGACAAGCTGAAATTTGGTCTATGTAGCGTCATTGAATATCATTAGGGGGTGCGAAAATCCTACTCAAGTTTGGCCTAAATTTGATTGCTGCATTTCCCTTAGCAATAGTGCAAGCATTCGGCTCCCTCTTGGGTCTGCTTGCCTACAGCGTCTCAAAACCATATCGCTCACTTTTTAGACCTCAATATGAAACCGTTGTTCAATCTCGCAATCTTCCTTTTGAGCTTTGGAAAGCGGTTCGAGCATCAGGCATGCTTTTTTCAGATAGCCTGTGGATTTGGCGCAACCCTCAAAAGGCACTTGCCTTAGTCGAAGTTCAAAACTGGGAAGTTGTCGAATCTGCCATTAGCGAAGGTTACGGCTTGGTAATGCTGACCCCCATCTCGGAGGCTTTGAGATTATTCCGCGAGTTTTAGCGCAACACTTTCCTGCCTCGATTCTGTATCGCCCATCTCGACAAGAATGGCTCAACGAGGTGGTTGAAGAAGGGCGCGCCTATCCCAATATGCGTTTCGTGCCAACCAATCTGAATGGAGTGCGCCAAATGACACGAGCGCTAACGCGTGGTGAAGCAATCGGAATAATTCCAGATCAAGTACCCAGCGGTGGTGAGGGGGTATGCTAAGCCCTAAGAAATTGAAGAGGTTTGATAGCCGGCGGGCCATGCCAAAAA
>CAZXSX010000075.1:0-7303 GCA_964643245.1 uncultured Polynucleobacter sp. | reverse complement strand
TGCGGCAATTGAACAAAGCCATGACGATAAAGGCATTATTTGGCCAATATCCATAGCGCCATTTGAAGTGGTGATTTGCCCAATGGGTTATGAAAAATCCGAAGCCGTAAAGCTAGCATGCGATCAATTGCATGATGAATTGCAAGCAGCTGGTATTGATGTCATTTTGGATGATCGCAATGAACGTCCTGGTGCGATGTTTGCTGACTGGGAGCTGATTGGCGCGCCTTTCCGCGTGGTGATTGGTGACCGTGGTTTAGCAGATTCTCAAGTCGAATTTAAGGGTCGTACCGATGCGGAATCGCAAAACATTCCGCTAGGACAGATTAAAGATAAGGTCATCGAGGCCATTCAGGCGGCCAAGATCGCAGTCAACTAATTTCTGAAGAAATTCGCCATCTAAATTTTAAGTTTATTTTTTAAAGAGCCCGCCGATTCCTTTGGCGGCTCCTTTTGCTGCCATTGCTGCCATGGTGCGAGCCATTTTTCCGCCTTTAAATTGCTTCATCATGGCTTGCATTTGCTCAAATTGTGCAAGCAAGCGATTGACTTCTTGAACTTCAACACCAGCACCTGCAGCGATACGACGTTTGCGACTGGCTTTGAGCAATTCCGGCTTACTCCGCTCGCGTGGTGTCATGCTGTCAATAATTCCGCGCATGCGCTTCGTTTGTTTATCTGCGTTGCTGAGATTTGCTTTGGATGCAGCCTGAGCTACTTGACTCGGAAGTTTATCCATTAAGCTTGCCATGCCACCCATTTTTTGCATTTGCAGAAGTTGGTCTCGAAAATCTTCCAGATCAAAACCACCCTTAGAAATTTTGCTAGCTAGCTTTTCTGCTTTGGCAACATCAACATGTTGTTGAGCCTGTTCAACTAGCGCAAGAATGTCGCCCATGCCTAGAATGCGGTTTGCCATCCGCTCAGCATCAAAGGCCTCCAAGCCATCCATCTTCTCTGCCACACCAATAAATTTGAGTGGGACACCGGTCACCTGGCGAACCGACAGTGCTGCGCCTCCGCGGGAATCACCATCCAACTTCGTGAGAATGACGCCGGTCAGTGGTAGCGCTTCATGGAAGGCTTTTGCAGTGTTGACGGCATCTTGCCCCAGCATGGCATCCACCACAAATAAGGTTTCGATTGGATTTAGGCTGGCATGCAAGGATTTGATTTCTTGCATGAGCGCTTCATCAATGCCTAGGCGACCTGCAGTATCGACAATCACGACATCAAAGTAGTGGCGGCGTGCCCAATCTAGAGCAGCGGTCGCAATGTCTTTTGGTTTTTGATCGACGTTGCTGGGAAAGAATTCAGCACCCACTTGTTTAGTAACGGTCTCTAATTGCTCGATCGCGGCTGGTCGGTATACGTCACATGAAACCGTAAGAACCTTCTTTTTCTTTTTCTCTTGTAGCCACTTTGCCAACTTGCCTGCTGAAGTAGTTTTACCGGCGCCCTGCAAACCAGCCATCAAAATGACTGCAGGAGGTTGGGTTGCTAAGTTGAGTTCGCCGCTTTGGGTTTCGCCCTGCATGACGGCGGTTAGCTCACGTTGCACTACGCCAACCAAGGCTTGGCCTGGGCTTAGGCTACCAACCACCTCTTCACCAAGTGCTTTAAATTTAATTTGCTCGAGTAAGGACTTGACTACGGGAAGGGCAACGTCAGCCTCGAGTAAGGCCAAGCGGATCTCCCGCAACATTTCAGCAGTATTTGATTCTGTCAGGCGGGCCTGACCCCGCATTGTTTTTACAACGCGCGAGAGGCGATCGGTGAGGTTCTCAAGCATTTATCGATTAGACTTTCTAGATGGATATTTTAGGTCATCCAGCTTCTGGATTATTCCCCGCCGCAATTTACCTATTGCTTTTGGTCTTTTTGAGCCTCAAGTCCAAGGACGGCGATGACTCTGCGACTTCTGTAGCTGTGCTGCAAGCCTATATTTTCTTTGCCTTATTGGTTCATGGGATCCAGTTGCACGACTCTGTCTTTACTGAGCGGGGGTTTGTCTTCGGATTTGCCCAGGATTTATCGTTGATTGCCTGGGTTGGCTTAGCCTTTTATTGGCTTCAGTCTTGGTTTTTGCCGATCTCCAGTTTGCGTTGGCTAGCCGTTTTATTTGCATTAATTTGCTCATTACTGCCAAGCCTTTTCCCTGGAACGCTGATTTCACCCAGAGCCGTTTCGGATCCCTGGTTCAAGAGCCATTTCATTGTAGCCACGATTTCGGTGGGCTTGCTTAGTTTAGCCGCCATGCATGCCATGTTGATGAGCATTCAAGACCGAGCATTACATCGTCAACTTGCGATAGTTCCTAATAGTCTTGTTGCGCATTGGTTGGAAGATCTTCCGCCGCTCATGACTATGGAGAGTCTTTTGTTCAATCTACTTTATGTAGGATTTACGCTTCTTAGCTTGACAGTGTTCTCAGGCTTATTATTTTCTCAAACATTATTTGGAAGGCCTTTAGTCTTTGACCATAAAACCATCTTTGCTTTGGTTTCTTGGTTTTTATTTGGCAGCTTATTATTAGCGCGTTGGCGCGTTGGACTAAGAGGACGAGCGGCCATTCGTTGGGTATTAAGCGCCTATAGTGCGTTGCTCTTGGCATATGTTGGCAGCCGGTTTGTTTTAGAAGTCATTCTTCAGAGAGCATAAGACTTGGGCCAGTGGCTTCTTTTAATCGCTGGGGCATACCTGCTTTATCGCTGGATAAAGGGTAAAAATAGCATTCGGGCTGATAAAACAGATTCAATCAAGCCCATGCCAGATAAGGCTAAGAGGGCTCTAGAGCCTGAAGCCATGGTGCTTTGCCAGCATTGTAAAGTGCACCTTCCGCAGTCGGACGCCATCGTCTTTGAGCAACGTTTTTATTGTTGTAAAGAGCATTGCGATGAACTCGATAAGGAAGGGTGGATCGGTTCTGCACATTGGCGACCTTCGCCAAACCAAGATGGCAGACCTGAAAATATTCTGCCGGAATTGGTTGTGATTCATCACATTAGTTTGCCGCCAAGAGAATTCAAGTACCAAGACGCCGGTCGCTACATCATCGATTTTTTCCAAAATAAATTGGATACAAATGCGCACCCGTATTTTGCTGAAATCGCAGGGCAAAAAGTATCAAGCCATTTTCTGATCACGCGCTCTGGAGAGTTGATTCAATTTGTGTCAACCCTCAATAAGGCATGGCACGCTGGCGTTTCTTCTTTTCTGGGAAGAGAAAAGTGCAATGATTTCTCAATCGGTATTGAGCTTGAAGGTGATGGCGAATCCGCTTTTGAAGATGCGCAGTACAAAACCTTGACTGCGCTAGTAAAAAATTGTCTGCAAATTATCCCAATCTTCAATTTGCTGGGCATAGTGATATTGCTCCGGATAGAAAAACAGATCCAGGACGTTTTTTGATTGGCAAAAGTTCCAAAAAGAGACAGAAATTTCTCAAAAAAATCCTCCTTACGGAGTTACTTCTCGGTAGTTTATTTTTTTATGTGAGCATACGCTTACTTTTTTAGCCTTTGCCTAAAACGAGCTAAAAATCATGCACCAAAAGCCCTCCAAAAATCCGCGAGAACTTAGTAAAAATACCAATAAGTTTTTGTCATAAAAATCTTACCAATTACCAAATGATTTTCCTATACTTAGTGTCTATCGCGCTTCGAGACACTAGATGTAGTGTTTGAATACAGCAATACCCCATTGTTTTTTAACGATATTTTGTTCGAATAACTATATAAATTAAATACGCAGGAGTAACATGACATACGCAAATCCACAGACAGCAAGCCAAACACCTGGAGCAAATAACCCAGGCATAAGTCCTGCGGGGGCAATTAATCAGACCCCTTCTGCCAGTTTTGTTGCTGGTGGTGTTGGTGGCGCTCAAGCAACCCAGTTGTCAGACTACAAAATCATTCGTCGTAATGGTTCTGTGGTCGCTTTTGAGCCATCCAAAATTGCGATTGCCGTAACAAAAGCATTTTTGGCGGTGAATGGTGGTCAAGGCGCTGCTTCTGCACGAGTGCGTGAACAAGTTGAGCAATTGACGCATTCTGTTGTACGTGCCTTATTGCGTAGCCGCCCAAATGGGGGCACTTTCCACATTGAGGATATTCAAGATCAGGTTGAGTTGGCGTTGATGCGTAGTGGTGAGCACAACGTTGCCCGCGCCTATGTTCTATACCGCGAGAAGCGCAACCAAGAGCGCGCTGCGCAACAAGAAGTTAGTCAAGAGACGCAAGCCGCTACACAGGCGGGTGAGTCCGGAATCAAAGTGACCGATAACGGTGTTGAAAAGTATCTCGACATGGCTGCGTTGCGCACAGTGATCGAGGTGGCATGTGAAGGTTTGGGTAATCATATTGACGTTACTCCAATCATCACTGAGACGATCAAGAATTTGTACGATGGCGTACCAATGGCGCAGGTTTATGACTCCGCTATTTTGGCTTCACGTACATTGATCGAAAAGGATCCCGCATACAGCCAAGTTACTGCGCGTATCTTGATGCATGTGATCCGTAAAGAAATTTTTGGCAGAGAGGTGTCCCAAGCGGATTCTCAGGCGGAATACAGCACTTATTTTGCAAAATACATCAACGAGGGTATTTCAGCCGAGTTGCTGGATCCCCGCATGCGTGAGTTTGATCTGCCCCGCTTGGCAGCTGCATTGAATGCCAACCGTGACTTGCAGTTCAACTACCTCGGTTTGCAAACCTTGTATGACCGTTACTTCTTGCACATTGAAGATCGCCGTATTGAAATGCCCCAGGCATTTTTCATGCGCGTTGCGATGGGCTTGGCGATGAATGAGTTGGACCGCGAGCGTCGCGCAATTGAGTTCTATGAAATCTTATCGACATTTGATTTCATGTCGAGCACCCCAACACTATTTAACTCAGCGACTACTCGTCCGCAACTTTCTAGCTGCTACTTGACTACCGTTGAAGATGATCTTGATGGCATCTATGAGGCATTGAAAGAAAACGCATTGTTGTCGAAGTTTGCTGGTGGCTTAGGCAATGACTGGACCAATGTTCGTGCACTAGGCAGTCACATCAAAGGTACCAATGGAAAATCCCAAGGTGTTGTGCCATTTTTGAAGGTGGTAAACGACACAGCGGTTGCTGTAAACCAAGGTGGTAAGCGTAAGGGCGCAGTTTGTGCTTACTTAGAAACCTGGCATTTGGACATTGAAGAGTTCTTGGAATTGCGTAAGAACACTGGTGACGATCGTCGTCGTACACATGACATGAATACCTCTAACTGGATTCCAGACTTGCTCATGAAGCGTGTCATGGAAAACGGCGAGTGGACATTATTCTCCCCATCCAATACACCTGACTTGCATGACAAGTTTGGCAAAGCATTCGAAGAGGCTTATGTTGCTTATGAACAAAAAGCCGATCGCGGTGAATTGAAGCCATTCCGCAGGATTCCAGCGCAGCAATTGTGGCGTAAGATGTTGGGCATGTTGTTCGAAACCGGTCATCCATGGATCACTTTTAAAGATCCATGCAATATCCGTAGTCCGCAGCAACATATTGGTGTTGTTCACTCATCCAACTTGTGTACTGAGATCACTCTCAATACCAATGAGGACGAAATCGCGGTTTGTAACCTAGGTTCGGTGAACTTGACTGCTCACATGACTACTGATTCACACGGTAAATTGGTTTTGGATCATGAAAAGCTCCAAAGAACGATTCGCACCGCAATGCGCATGTTGGATAACGTGATCGACATCAACTACTATGCTGTGGCTAAAGCACGTAACTCTAACCTCAAACACCGTCCAGTAGGCATGGGCATCATGGGCTTCCAGGATTGCTTGCACATGCAGCGAATTCCTTATGCCAGTGAAGAGGCGGTGAAGTTTGCTGATACATCGATGGAGGCAATTTGCTATTACGCTTATCAGGCCTCTAGCGAGTTGGCTGAAGAGCGCAGCGTTTATAGCACGTACAAAGGCTCCTTGTGGGATCGTGGCATTCTCCCGCAAGATACTGTGACCATGTTGGCTGCTGAACGTGGCGGTTATGTTGAGGTAGATGGTTCTTCTACGATGGATTGGGGTAGCTTGCGCGCTCGTATTAAGCAACACGGTATGCGGAACTCAAACTGCGTAGCGATTGCTCCGACTGCAACGATTTCGAACATTATTGGCGTTTCTGCTTGTATCGAGCCAACTTTCCAAAACTTGTTCGTGAAATCGAATCTTTCTGGCGAATTCACGGTGGTAAACGAGTATCTGGTTCGAGATTTGAAGGATCGTGGCCTTTGGGATGAAGTCATGATTGCGGACTTGAAGTACTTTGACGGTACTTTGTCGAAGATTGATCGCATTCCACAAGACTTGCGCGATCTGTATGCAACTGCTTTTGAGGTTGAGCCTGCTTGGTTGGTTGAGGCAGCTTCCCGCCGTCAAAAATGGATTGATCAGGCACAGTCATTGAATATTTACATGGCTGGCGCGTCAGGCAAGAAGTTAGATGACACCTACAAGCTTGCTTGGTTGCGTGGTCTGAAAACCACTTATTACCTCCGCACCATGGCTGCGACTCACGTTGAGAAATCAACGGTTGCCAGTGGCCAATTGAACTCGGTGTCAAGCGGCGCTGATGCTGGTGGTGTATCTGCTGCCCCAGTCGAAGCTGATGGTCCGGTTTGCACCATGCGCCCAGGTGATCCTGGTTTTGAAGAATGTGAAGCATGCCAATAAGCGCTTGCTTATTGGTAATAAATAGAAGAATTTAGGAGAGAGTTATGTTGAATTGGGAAGAGGAAGTTGCTCCAGCGCTGGCGAAGGCAGGTCTTGCACCCCAGCCAGTTACAGTAGAGCCACAACCACAGCGCCCACAGCCCGATCAAGTGGCAATGGCGGCGCCTCAGGCTGCGGCACCTGTGTCTGCACCAGCACCAAGCGCACCAGTTGCTGGGATGGAGACTCGCCGTGTTAATGTTGCGGATAAGCGCGTCATTAATGCCAAGACTGATGTCAATCAGTTGGTTCCATTTAAGTACAAATGGGCTTGGGAGAAATATTTAGCAGGTTGCGCTAACCACTGGATGCCACAAGAGATCAATATGAACCGCGATATCGCGCTTTGGAAGGATCCAAACGGTCTAACTGAAGACGAGCGTCGCATCATCAAACGCAATTTGGGTTTCTTTACCACAGCGGATTCTTTAGCGGCAAACAACATTGTGTTGGGAACATATCGCCAAATTACTGCTCCAGAGTGCCGCCAATACCTATTGCGCCAGGCTTTTGAAGAGGCAATTCATACTCATGCTTACC
>CAZXSX010000074.1:0-7303 GCA_964643245.1 uncultured Polynucleobacter sp. | reverse complement strand
ATATGCTTCATCTAAATGCGCGGCTTTTGCTGCCCCATCCACAATGTCCCCAATACCTTGCCAGTAAGTTTGCCATCGATGATTTTAGTGTATTGGCTTGAGTTTGCTTGAAGCCAAGATGCTCACGTAGTTTTTCGGTAAAGAAAGTAAAACCACCTGAAACAAGCAGGGTATAGATCCCTCGCTGATTGGCGCCCGCCAGGAGTTCGGTTGCCCCAGGATTGGGCCGTAGGCGTTCCCGATAAACAGCCTCTAAAGCATCCGTATGAATACCCTCCAGAAGAGTAACGCGTCTACGTAAGCTTTCTTTAAAGTCTTTAATTTCGCCACGCATAGTTGCTTCCGTAATTTGTGCAACAGCAGATTTTTTTCCAGTAAAGTCTGCAATCTCATCAATGCACTCAATATTGATAAGAGTAGAGTCCATATCCATTGCTAGAACTCGAATATCGCTTGGAATTAAATCAGACTTTATAAAACAAAGATCGGATTGATAGTTGCTAGCAATTGCACGCAATGATTCACGTAGCTTGATATCAAGCGGTTGGTTGCTTGACCAGCGTTCTTGATGATAGGTGCCATTCGTTTCTTGCCCGCTAACGCTATGGAGCGCTACACCAAATTGCAATGCCCGATCTTTTAGCTCAAAAGCTAGCCTCTCAGGGATTTGCTGTCGCGATAGGGCAACTAGGGTCGGGTTTGATTGCGTAGACATGGCTAAATAATAGTGTATGCGTAGGCAGAATAACGATGCATTAACCGATTTTTACAGGACTTAATACTGCAGAATCATTAAGACGCCGCAGAACCTGCCGAATTGCATCTAGACGTTGCTCTAACTTTTCAAATTCACGATCTTTTTGAGGTAATACTTTTAACTTATCCTGACCACTTAGTTGTATATGTTTGCTCGATTGGATGAGTTGAATAATCCGCATGGGATCAATGGGGGGATTTGGAATAAATTGAATCTGAATCATTGATTGACTGGCATCAATCTTTTTAATTCCAAAGCCAACCATCTCAAGTCGGAGGCGATGTGTTTCATAAAAGGATTTTGCTTGGTCTGGAAGATCGCCGAAGCGATCCACTAATTCTTCGCGTAATCCCATTAACTCCGAAAAATCATTGCATCCAGCAAAACGTTTGTAGAGTGATAAGCGTTCGTGTACATCAGGACAATAATCTTCAGGCAGCAGCGCGGGTATTCCAAGATTGACATCGGTAGTCGCTTGCAGTGGAGAGAGGAGATCGGGCTCCTTTCTGCTACGCAAGGCCTTAACGGCTCGATTGAGCATCTCGGTGTATAGCTGAAATCCAATTTCATGTATTTCGCCAGACTGTTTGTCACCCAGAACCTCTCCAGCACCACGAATTTCCAAGTCATGCATTGCTAGGTAGAAGCCAGAGCCAAGCTCTTCCATCGCCTGAATCGCATTCAAGCGTAATTGAGCTTGTTTGCTGAGTGCTTCAGGATCGGGCACCAATAAATACGCGTAGGCTTGGTGGTGAGATCTTCCTACACGACCGCGCAACTGATGTAGTTGCGCTAAGCCAAACTTATCGGCACGATGCATGATGATGGTATTGGCGGTAGGCACATCAATGCCAGTTTCAATAATGGTTGTACATAGCAAGATATTCGTTCGTTGGGTAACAAACTCTCGCATCACGGATTCCAGTTCCCGCTCGTGCATTTGTCCGTGGGCGACGCTAATACGAGCTTCTGGAATTAGCTCTTGCAATGCTCGTTTACGGTTTTCAATCGTTTCAACTTCGTTATGTAGAAAATAGACTTGACCACCACGTTTAATTTCTCGCAATACCGCCTCGCGAATAACGCCATCTCCTTCTCGTCTGACAAAGGTTTTGATGGCTAAGCGTTTTTGTGGAGCAGTCGCAATGATCGAGAATTCCCGCAAGCCCTCCATAGCCATTCCCAGTGTTCTCGGAATTGGGGTTGCGGTTAGAGTCAGAATATCGACTTCAGCACGTAAGGCTTTTAGCGCATCTTTTTGGCGGACGCCACAGCGATGTTCCTCATCCACAATCACTAAGCCAAGATTGGCAAATTGCGTTTCTTTGGAGAGTAATTTATGGGTGCCGATGATGATGTCCGCCTCGCCCTTAGCAATCGCCTCCAGGGCAGCATTGATTTCCTTGGTAGTCTTAAAGCGCGAGAGTTCCACAATTCGCACGGGCCA
Source organism: uncultured Polynucleobacter sp. (assembly GCA_964643245.1). Lineage (GTDB taxonomy): Bacteria > Pseudomonadota > Gammaproteobacteria > Burkholderiales > Burkholderiaceae > Polynucleobacter. The sequence goes on along the minus strand of CAZXSX010000074.1, from coordinate 5,099 downwards.
GTCCGCAAAGCGATCTTTCCAGGTGGCAACGTGTTGCTCAGCAAGCAGGGTGGTTGGCGCCAGAATGGCGACTTGTTTGCCGCCCATTACTGCTACAAAACTCGCTCGCAAAGCTACTTCGGTCTTGCCAAAACCAACATCACCGCAAACTAAGCGGTCCATGGGTGTGCCGCTCGTCATATCACCAATCACAGCGGCGATGGCATTTGCTTGATCGGGGGTCTCTTCAAATCCAAAACTTTCGGCAAATGCAGCATAGTCATGCGCAGAAAATTCAAATGCATGCCCCTTGCGTATGGCTCTTGCGGCATAGAGTCCTAATAGCTCAGCAGCTGTATCGCGGATTTGTTGTGCCGCCCGACGCTTTGCTTTATCCCATCGCCCAGAGCCAAGTTGATGCAACAGAGAAGAATCTGGATCAGAACCAGCATAGCGCGTTACCAGCGCTAGCTGTTGTACTGGCACATACAGGGTTGCATCACCTGCATACTGCAAGTGCAAGAACTCCTCAAAAACAGGCGCTTCCTTGGGTGGAGCGAGGTTTAGAAGAACCAAGCCTTGATACCGACCAATCCCATGTTCCGCATGAACCACCAGATCACCAATTTTGAGCTCAGATAGATCTTTGAATAAGAGGTCAGGATCTGTGTTTTCAGTGGATTTACTTTTACGTCTTTGTCTAGTCGTTGAGGTAAATAGTTCGGCTTCAGTCAGAACGAGCAGGTTCTCGGAGCTCCATAAGAAACCATTGAGTAATGGGGCAGTAACTAAGCCAAATGTCGAATCACTCTTTATGAAATCGGCAATACTTTCAAAGCCATCTGGAATTAAAGAAAAGAGTGGCTTGCCGTTCCTGGCTACAACTGAATTGCTTTCATCGAGAAGCTGGCGAATGGATTCTTTTCTTCCAGCGCTGTCAGCGCAAATTAATACCCGTATTTTTTTCTGAGCAACAATATTGCGTAGCCGTTCGATTGGGTCTGCATCCCGACGATGAACAGCAACATCGGGGACGGCGATAAATGTAGCGTTCTCATTAGTTTGCTGAGGCTCAAACTCTAAAACGAGGTGTGCAAATGGTTTGGAAGTAGAGAAGAATTCGTCTACATCAAGAAATAACTCTTTTGGAGAAAGTATCGGTCGATCGAGATCATGCTTCAGAAATTCATAACGAGAAAGCGTGTCTTTCCAAAAACCCCGAATAGATTCTTCAATGTTGCCTGTCATTACTAGCCAAACAGGATTGCCTGATCTTGGAAAGTAATTAAAGAGATTGGACTGCTCCTCAAAAAACAACGGGAGATAGGATTCAATACCAGCACTTGGTATGCCTAAATTTGCATCTTTGTATATTGAGCAACGTGTCGGGTCACCCTCAAATACCTCACGCCAGCGACCTCTAAAGGCAGTTCGGGCATCGTCGTTAAATGGAAATTCATGTCCAGGTAAAAGACGAACCTCTTTAACGGGATAAAGACTTCGTTGCGTGTCTGGATCGAATGCTCGAATTTGCTCTATCTCATCACCAAAAAGATCGAGGCGATAAGGCAAGCTTGACCCCATTGGAAATAAGTCAATCAAGCCACCACGAATGCTGTATTCGCCAGGCCGCATCACTGCGCTCACCGGATCGTAGCCTGCTTGCTGTAATTGCAGTTTGAGTGCTGTTTCATTGAGCTTGTCACCTTGCCGAAAGAAGAAGGTATGGCCGGATAAAAATTGCGGAGGGCCCAAGCGCTGCAGTGCAGTCGTTGCTGGGACTAAAATGATGTCACAACTACCATTGAGTAACTCATAAAGCGTTGCTAAACGCTCAGACACTAAATCTTGGTGCGGCGAAAAATGATCGTAGGGTAGAATTTCCCAGTCAGGCAATAAGCGGACCTTGAGCTGTGGTGCAAATGCGGGAATTTCTTCTGCCAGCCGCTGCGCTTCTTGAGCTTGAGCACAGAAGACCACCATTACCGAGAATTCTTGTCGATACCGCAAGGCGGATTGGGCAAGTAGGGCGGCATCTGCTGAGCCAACTAGCCCCGAAAAGGTAAAGCGCTGCCCAGCCCGTGGCGCGGGTATGGGGGGTGCTAGATTTAATGCATCGGACATCTAGGCTCATTATAGAATCAGGCATGGTCTCAGCCAATCAACCAACTAAGCGATGTCATGCCCTCCTACCGACAGGGGGGGATGGTTCCCGCCTTGGCGGAGCGCTACCAAAGCAATTTCAAGAGTTAGCAGGCAAGCCCATGTTGGCTCATGCTCTGGATGCATTTATCCAGTCACCTCATATTGAATCTATTTGGATTGGCGTCGCGCCTGCTTTTATTGACAATCCGATTTTGAAGAGTCTTGCAAACGCGAATAAGCCTGTACATTTTTTACCAACCGGTGGTCCTACACGACAGGAAACTGTTCGAAATACGCTTGGCGCATTACTAACTTCAGGTGTTGCCAATGATGATTGGGTCTTAGTGCATGATGCTGCAAGACCAGGCATAACGTCAGCGTTAATTGATAAATTGATTAAGGCTGTTCAAGAAAGTCATTCAGGAGGGCTCTTGGCCTTACCGCTGGCGGATACATTAAAGCAAGCTGATTTGGATTCCATCATTGCAGGCAATTTACCCCACGCTGAAAAAACGATACCGCGTGAACATCTCTGGCAGGCACAAACGCCGCAAATGTTTTCAGTCAAACCGTTGCATGATGCTTTGGTAGAGGCCATTCGCCAAGAGGCTAATATTACTGACGAAGCCAGTGCTATGGAGTTGGCAGGCATGAGGCCGCTATTGATTGAAGGTGCAATTCGCAATTTCAAGGTGACTCATCCTGCCGATTGGGAGCTGATGCAATTGCTACTAAGTGTTGGTAAGACAACCTAATGTTATAAAGAGAAGATTCGTTATGACGCAACCTAATACGCATGTTCCACCAATTCGAATTGGTCAGGGTTATGACGTACATGCTTTAGTGACTGATCGCAAATTAGTCTTGGGCGGAGTTCTAATTCCTTATGAGAAGGGCCTGCTAGGACATTCGGATGCCGATGCCTTATTGCATGCCTTAACGGACGCTTTATTGGGTGCGGCTGGGTTGAACGATATTGGTCAATTATTTCCCGATACCGATCCCCAATTTAAAGACATGGATAGCCGCATATTATTGCGAGCGGCCCTGCAAAAGGTGCAAGCGGCGGGCTACCACGTAGGCAATGTTGATGCGACCATCATTTGTCAAAAGCCCAAATTGGCAGAATTTCTGCCCGAAATGGTCCGAAATATTGCCGCGGATTTGGCAGTTACCCCAAGCCATGTGAACCTCAAGGCAAAAACCAATGAATCTCTGGGCTATCTTGGTCGGGGTGAGGGCATCGCTGTCCACGCCGTAGCACTGTTCTATAAGGCCTAAAAGCCCCTCTAATACCCCAAGCATTGTAGAATTAAGGTCTTTAGAGTGAAGTTTAAGCTTGGCAGTGTTTGTGGATATCGCGAGGATGGCGAAATTGGTAGACGCATCAGGTTTAGGTCCTGACGCCAGAAATGGCGTGGGGGTTCAAGTCCCCCTCCTCGCACCACAAGATCGCTACTTGGCTTGGACTTCACATTTTCAGATCTTCAATTAAGAGACGAGAATGGCTGTGCAGATAGAAAATTTAGGTTCGTTAGATCGCAAAATGACTTTGGAATTCGCTCGTGCCGATTTGGCTAAAGTGCGCGAAGCTCGTTTAGCGAAAGTTGGTAAGACCATGAAAATAGCCGGCGTCCGTCCAGGCAAGGTGCCTAAAAATATTGTTGAAAAACAATATGGTATGCAGGTGGATTTTGAACTTCAATACGACAAAGCCTCTGAACTTTTCTTTGAGCAAAGTCAAAAAGAAGGTATCAAATTAGCGGGCCAGGCTCGTCTTGAGCCTAAGAGTGAATTGGATGCTGACACGATTGTGTTCGACGCATATTTTGAAGTTCTGCCAGAGGTCAAAATCGGCGACTTTAGTAAAGCTGAGGTAACCAAATACAGTACTGAAATTGGTGAAGCTGAAATTGATCGTGCATTAGATGTCCTGCGTAAACAGCAAGTGCATTACCATCCTCGTGGCGAGGCGGGCCCTCATGGTGATGGCGGCGCAAATACTTCAGCGCAAAACGGTGATCAAGTAGTGATTGACTTCGTGGTTAAGATTGACGGCGTTGAGTTTGCAGGCGGTAAGGCTGAAAACTTTGAATATGTTCTCGGAGAAGGCCGCATGTTGCCAGAATTCGAGGCAGCCACTTTAGGTCTGAAGAAAGGCGAGAGCAAATCATTCCCACTCAGCTTCCCGGCTGACTATCACGGCAAAGATGTTGCAGGCAAAACAGCAGAATTCACGATCACGGTTAAATCCGCCAATTGGGCACATTTGCCTACCGTAGATGATGCCTTCGCACTCTCTTTGGGTGTAACTGAGGGTGGAGTTGCAAAGATGCGTGAAGAAGTAAAACAAAATTTAGAGCGCGAAGTGAAGCGTCGCATTACCTCGTTATTAAAAAGTGAGGTGATGGATAAATTGAATGAGCTGTGTGAAGTTGACGTTCCAAAATCATTGGTTTCTTCTGAACAAGAGCGTTTGGTTCAGGGTGCTCGCCAAGACTTAATTCAACGTGGGGTACCCAATGCTAAAGATGCTCCGATTCCACCGGAGATTTTTGCTGAACAAGCGCTCAAGCGTGTTCGTTTAGGTTTGATCTTGGGTGATTTGGTTAAGCAAAATAACCTCGCTGCTACCGCCGATCAAATTAAGGCTGAAATCGATGAGCAGGCAGCTACCTATGAGGATCCAAAAGAAGTGGTTCGCTGGTACTACAGCAACCCAAGCCACCTCAAGGATATTGAAAACTTGGTATTGGAAGACAATGTCATTAAGCATTTCACATCCCTTGCCAAGATAAATGACAAGGCGATTACCTTTGAAGAGTTAAGCAAGCTAAACTAAGTCCATTCATTGATTAAAAGGACATCACTATGACCCCGAACCATTTTCAATCTGACGATATACAGCCAAAAGGATTGGGCTTGGTTCCAATGGTCATAGAGACCTCTGGGCGAGGCGAGCGTGCATACGATAT
>CAZXSX010000073.1:0-7310 GCA_964643245.1 uncultured Polynucleobacter sp. | reverse complement strand
TAGTGTCCTCAGAGGCCGATCGTGTATGAATAATTAATGGTTTCTTTGCTTGAAGTGCAGCTCTAATATGGGTACGAAAACGCTCTCGTTGCCACTCCAAAGACTCATAACTGCGATCCCCCATTCGGTAATAGTCCAAGCCCGTTTCACCTATGGCAATGATCTTCGGATGTTTGTTAGCGGTATCTACTAAGAATTCAACCGTAGGCTCTGGCGTATCTTCGTAATCGGGGTGAACGCCAACCGAGGCATACAGGTGTGGATGTTCTTGGGCTAGTTGCAGGACTTTTGGAAAATCCGGAATATCGATCGATACACATAGGGCATGAGTAACATTCGCTGATTTCATGTTCGCCAAGACCTCGGGCAGGCGTGCTTGAAATTCTGGAAAATCGAGATGGCAATGTGAGTCTACAAACATAGCTCCATTTTAGTCTGCCTTGATGGGGGTTTGAGGCTCCTATCCTTCAAACACCTGCTGATACTGGGATAACAGGGCTTCAATCTGAATACAACTGGCGAGCGGATGATTTTCAGACCTTCTCGCTTGTACTAGTGACATCCAAAAGGCAAAGAGCTTTGGAGCCCTAGCTGAGTTAGAAAGGTTCTGCAGGGTTGTTGCATGTTTCGGGTAGTAGCGAAGATCACCGCCTTGAGCAACAACTTGTATATCGGATACCCAGCGTTGCATCGTTGCCAACAGGTATCCAATCTGTGCTTTGTGAATCTTTTCAGCTGTTTCCAGCCAAGGGGTGTGACTCCCTTGTGCCATTGCCTGTAATAAGAGTCTAGAGGCGGCAATGGATATCGTCAACTCATCCTTCTCATCTTTGTGATGGCGTGCATTGATGAAGTCCAAAACCGCATAGGGTGCTCCACCCTGCTCGTCATAAATGGTTTCTATTTCGGACTCATTGATTTTCATCCCAGCAACGGATGTCAGTTGGCTTTTTAGCCAAGATAGTCCTTGGGTGCGTTCTGGTCTAGGTGCTACAAGCAATCGGCAGCGTGATCGTATCGTAGGCAATACTCGATCAACGCAATCGGCTAGAAGAACAAATATGGTATTGGCAGGCGGTTCTTCTAGGGATTTCAATAAGGTATTTGCAGAATCTGGGCGCAATAATTCCAAAGGGTAAATGAGGATGACACGCGCTCCACCGCGATGCGAACCGATAGCAAGACCTTCGATCGCACTTCGAGTCTCTTCAATCGAGATCGTTTTCTTCTCTTTTTTATCGTTTGCTTCAGTGTCCACATCGTCGCGCTCAGACTTTGAGCGTTTAGGCGCATCCTCGCTTTCAAAATCAGTCTGTGGCAGTAGTTTGCGGTGTGTCTCAGGTACTAAAGCTATGAAGTCCGGATGATTTCCGGTATTAAACCAGTGACAGGCTTCGCATTGGTTGCAAGGTCGAGAGTTTCCAGCTGATTCACACAACAATGCTTTTGAAAGTTCTACTGCAAATGCAAATTTTCCAATGCCAGCTTGCCCATGCAACAAAATTGCATGCGGCAATTTAGAAAAATCGAGAGAATCCCAAAGTGGTTGGAGCCAGGAGGCCACCCTACTCTCGGTTTCGATTGGAAACATGAGATCGCTCATTTATAGTGAAATCTGTAGTGACTGCAAGTCCATCCAAATGTCATCGGGAGTTTTAGTTGCATCGACCAAATGAAAGCGCTGTGGGTTTTCATTGGCACGCCTTAAATATTCCTGGCGCACTTTCTCAAAAAAGTCCAAATTCATTTTTTCAAATTTATCTGGGGCGCGAACTTTAGAGCGACGCGCCTCTGCAATCTCCCTAGGCAGATCAAATAGTATGGTCAAATTTGGTTCCAATAGCGTTCCATCTGGTCGGCCTTGAACCCACTGCTCTAGGTCATTTAGCTTAGTAATGCTGAGTCCCCGTCCGCCCCCCTGATAGGCAAAGCTGGCATCTGTGAAGCGATCGGATATCACCATTTTTCCAGCTTGCAATGCTGGTTCAATAACCTGTGCAATATGTTCGCGACGTGCTGCAAACATTAATAGCGTTTCTGTTTCTAAATCCATGGGCGCATCTAGCAATAAACCTCGTAACTGCTCACCTAGAGGGGTGCCTCCTGGTTCGCGAGTCACCACAACTTCTCGATCGGGGTAGCGTTCTTGAATTAGCTTGCAAAATGCATCGATATGCGTACTTTTACCTGCACCATCAATGCCCTCGAAGCTAATGAAATATCCTGGGTATCTTGATGTCATATTAATTGGGCTTTGGAGCTAATTTTCGTTGATAGCGATCAACTGCAGATTCGTGCTCAGTTAGCGTCTCTGAAAAATGACTGCTTCCATCCCCTTTGGCAACAAAATACAATGCCTTACTTTGCGCGGGATGGACGGCAGCGTAAATCGAGTCCTTACTAGGCATCGAGATTGGGGTTAGTCCCTTATGCATATAGGTATTGTAGGGACTATCTTTGCGCAAATCTGCCTTACGAAGATTTCCATCAAAACGAGGCCCTATGCCATAAATCACAGTAGGATCCGTCTGCAATAACATCTCCCTCTTGAGGCGATTTAAAAATACTGCCGCAACTAAGCCTCGGTCACTAGATTTGCCAGTTCCTTTTTCAATGATGGAGGCGAGGATTAGCAATTCATATGGCGTTTTTAAAGGGCTCTCAGACGGCTTTTCAGCCCAAGCTTGAGAAAGTTGCTTTTGCATCGCCTGAGATGCTTTTCGATAGATGGTGAGATCTGAATCATCTGGATCAAAGACATAGGTATTGGGAAAAAAGAGCCCTTCATCGCTCGGATAATTTAAATTTGCAATAATGCTTTTGAGCTGAGGTCCTTGGTTTGGTGAATTAATGCGGGGTGCGAATCCATCAACCCACTTAATTGCCAAATCGACATTCCAGGAATAATGGCAATACTTTCTCTGACTCGATCTCCACGGGCAATTTGAAGTAATACCTTTCCCAAACTAGCACCAGTAGGTAATAAATAAGTACCGGGCTTTAGTCTTGCGCCGACAAACAATGCTTTTGCACTAATCTGAAAGGGCACTGCATAAATTGACAATCCTTGATCATGTAGCTGATTGGCAATATTAGCTAGGCTGGATGGAGTGAGGGGCAATCTTTACTTTAAAGCTTGGTGAATCCGGAAGAGTTGGACTGGCTAGGTACTATAGGCCATAGAAAAATGGCGCCATAGATAAGAATAAGCGCAGCAGAAATAGCTAGCAACCAAACACGGAGGTGATTAGCCGTTGTCCTAAGCTTGTGCAAGATCGATCTTCCCTGAATTTTTTTGCGCATCAGGCTATCATAAAAGGGAGATGATAAATGTCAACCAAAATACCTCAATGCTTAAGGAAATACCAACCTCTGGGACCTCCCTCCTACCCCAATGGGGCCTCATCTTTGTAGAAGGTCCTGAAGCAGCTGCCTTTTTACAAAATCAACTTACCAATTCTGTTTTAGGGTTGCGCCGGACCTTTTCACCTGAAGTCGCAGAACTGAATGCCAACGCCAGGTTAGTTGGTTATTGCAGTCCAAAAGGTCGATTATTGGCAAGTGCGTGGCTATCATTTGCACCCACAAACGACACAGCCGATGATCGATTTGCACTGTTTCTCTCTAAAGATATTGCCGCAAGTACAGCGAAACGATTAGCAATGCATGTATTACACTCTAAGGTTAGGGTGTTGGATGTTTCGAATGAGTGGATGATCTCGGGTTACATTTCTTCTAGCCCTACCGATGAAATACCAAATGATTTACTTCAGGATGGTCAGATCGGGATAGCACTTCCCTCTGTTTTGCAGGAATCGAAAAACTTTTGGCGCATCCTCATAGCGCAAGAAGGTTCCTCCAGTTTAGTCGTTGATGACGATGTAATACGCACTGCGTGGAATGATTTGGAGATATTGAGCGGCATCCCTCGAATTGTTCAGGCCACCCAAGAGCAATTTGTGCCCCAAATGATTAATTTCGAGTCCGTAGCGGGTGTTGACTTTAAAAAGGGATGTTATCCCGGCCAAGAGATTGTGGCACGCAGTCAATATCGTGGCTCCATTAAAAGGCGTCTTTGTTTAGCCCACACCACCGTTGATAGTTTTGACTCTGGATTGATCCCCCCCGGCACTGAGATTTTTCATTCTGATGATCTAGGGCAGCCTGCTGGAATGGTGGTTTTATCGGCACCCAGCAGTTTTGTAGTGAAGCGTATTGACCTTCAGGTGGAGTGCAAGCTAGAAGCTATGGAGAATGGTGAAATCCGACTAGGAAGTGCCCAGGGTCCCGTGTTAAAACTGGATTCATTGCCCTACCCTTTAATTGAAATTTAAGACTGAACCACCCTTAATTTATGTGCTTAATTCTCTTCGCGTGGAATTCACATCCTGACTACTCTTTGGCAGTCGCTGCGAATCGCGATGAATTTTATGAGCGTGACACGGACGGTATTTCGTATTGACCAGAGCATCCCCATTTATTGGCTGGTCGTGATCGTGCGGATGTATTGGGCAGTCCTGGTACTTGGTTAGGCTTTACGAAGTCCGGAAAATTTGCTGCCGTTACAAATGTACGTGCGCCGAGTGAAAAAAATCCGGATGCTAGAACCCGAGGCGAGCTTTCTTTGCTCTCTTTAACCAGCACTCATAAACCCACTGCGTTTGTCGATGAGCATGTAAAACGTTTTCATTTATACAACGGCTTTAATTTCCTGATGGCTGATTTAAGCGATCCTGCAAATGCTGAGATGCATTGGATTAGTAATCAAATGATGATGGGTCAAAGTATTCGTCCGCGCAAAGTTTTCCCACATCAACCCTTGGTTCCTGGGGTTTACGGTCCATCCAATGCGATGCTTGATACCACCTGGCCTAAAGTAAATCATCGTGTGGCTGCATTTGCGCAAGCATTGGCAATGGATCAAGGTCAACTAAAAGGTGCGATCAGTACCTAAAAGTCTTGGCGGATACTCGCTATGCCAGTGATCATGAATTGCCGAATACCGGTGTAAGCAAAGAATGGGAAAAGGCACTCTCCCCTGCGTTTATTAAAACACCATCCTACGGAACCCGTTCAAGCACGCTGTTAAGGGTACGAAAGATGGTCAATTTGAAATGGTAGAGTGCCGCTTTGATGCTACTGAAACAGTCGGACACGATGTAGTCACTGGCGCACTTAGTCCGGCCTCGGGATCAGATCTCTCTGTTTAATTACGACGAACGCTGATCTTCATTGATGGTGCGTTCGCCACTTGCTCCCCGTGAGGCCAGACGCTTGATATATTGAAACGTACCCGTGGCCATACAGCAGATATCACCTTGATCGTTGTAAAGCTTCGCCTCGCAAAATGCCATTGTCGCCGTTCTGCGAACGGTATCAGCCCTCACTCGTAAGATCCCTGTAGCAGCTTGCATGAAATTATTTTTTAACTCGATAGTGACAACGCTTCGGTCGCTTGGATCGCCAGAGCGCGCTGCAACGGCCATTGCCACATCCATCAACGTCAGCAAGACGCCGCCATGTGCAACTGACCAGGTATTGGTATGTTCTGGCTTTAAGGCAAGTAAGATTTCGCCCTTACCCATTTCCGCATTCAAAAATCGAACGCCGAGTAATTTGAGAAAAGGAACATTTAACTCTTCGCCCAAGTTGGCAAGTTGAGTTTGTGGATTGATTTGGACTTGTTTACTCATGGGGTCTTTTAGAGGTTTGTGCACCATTTTGGGAATCCTCCTAGAATAGTTCTATGGCCTTTTCTCTTCGTGGCGACGATGTTTGCCAGCATATTCATCCCAGCTCAATTCCTAACCCATATTGGGTGAGTTTTTCTCCAGCTGTTGCCAGGCTACTTGATATTGAATTAAATGCAAGTGGCCTGCCATCGGACCCAAAGTGGCTGGATGTACTGACAGGAAATACTTTGGCAACGGCAAGTCATCAATTTTCAAATCCGATAGCCACAGTCTATAGCGGCCATCAATTTGGAATCTGGGCTGGTCAACTTGGCGATGGTAGAGCAATTTTGTTGGGGGATAAATGGTCAAGAACTCCAACTAAAGGGCGCTGGTAAAACCCGCTATTCTCGAATGGGTGATGGGCGCGCAGTACTACGATCTTCAATACGGGAGTTCCTATGTAGTGAAGCCATGTATGCTCTTGGCATTCCAACAACACGCGCTTTTTTATCAGTAGTAGGATCTGAGTTGGCCGTTCGCCACGAAACAATTGAAACCGCTGCTGTATGTGCTCGAGTTGCTCCCAGCTTTATTCGCATCGGACATTTTGAATACTTTGCTTCACTGCAGAATATTGTTCGCCTAAAGGAGTTGGCCGATCTAGTTATCGACCATCATTATCAGGAATGCAGGGACTGCAGTGACCCCTATCTTGATTTATTCCGTCAAATTTGTCGGCGGAATGCAAGTCTGGTGGCGCAGTGGCAAGCCGTTGGCTTTTGCCATGGGGTTCTTAATAGTGACAACATTAGTGTCTTAGGTCTCACTATGGGCTATGGCCCTTTTGGCTTCCTGGATCAATTTGAGATTGACCATATCTGCAATCATAGCGATCAAGGTGGTCGTTATGCTTATCATCGTCAACCTCAGATCATGCATTGGAATATGGCATGCCTCGCTAGCGCATTTGTTCCATTGTTGGAATTGACGCAGGATGAAAGTAAGGCCCAAATGTTGTTGCGCGAAGCTTTGGCGGAGTTCCCTATTACCTTTGCGCAGACATGGCAATCCCTATTTCGGCAAAAGCTAGGCCTGACTCAAGCTCAGGACAGCGACATCACTCTGATCGAACGCTTATTGCAAGCAATGCATGATTCTAAGGTCGATTTCACCTCCTTTTTTAGGGGCCTGAGCAATGTTAAACAAGCTCAACCCAGCGCAGAAATACACCTCCAGAATCAATTTTTAGACTCTTGCGCTATCGATCAATGGTTCACAGACTACGCTCGACGTCTTCAACAAGAGGCTAGTCACGACGAGTCCCGAAAAGCTGAAATGGATCTTGTCAATCCAAAATATGTTCTTCGCAATCATCTAGCTCAGGCTGCCATCGAAAAAGCGAAGCAACAGGATTTTTCTGAGATTACCACCCTATTAACCATCCTCAGCAAGCCCTTTGATGAGCAGAGAGAATTTAGTGACTACTCGCTGCCCCCACCAGCTGGCCTAGAGCGGGTTGAAGTAAGTTGCTCATCCTAAACACCAACGCCAAAGAGATTGTCATGAAAAAACGGAACAAGAGTACCAAAAGATTTTGAGCGATATTGAATACCGTGTCACTCGTCAAGCGGCCAC
>CAZXSX010000072.1:0-7326 GCA_964643245.1 uncultured Polynucleobacter sp. | reverse complement strand
GTAGATGTCAAAATTGTCATATGGCAAGTCGCGAATTCTTAAAAATCCTCAGTTTCGCCCGTTTGGGTGATGTATTGGCGCAACAAAAATTGGCGGAGGCTTATCTTACGGGAATCTTTAAAACTCCCATTCAACCTGCTAATGCCTTGATTTGGCTGGAAAAAAGCTATTTTTCGCTCCACAATCAATACTCTGCTGGGGATAATTCAGTGAACACGCAAATCCAGCATGTTTTGGACAGGGTTACCAGCATCCCCTTTTTTGAGACTTTCAACACCCCCGCATTCTCATTTGGTTGGGACATGTTGTGGGATATAGCTCAGTCCTCCTTAACGTCCCCAGAAACCAATCTGCAGGCAAAATGGCAACTCGCAAATTTACTGACCAACCCAGCTCATCAAGAATTGCAGGGGCATGTTGAGTCATGGCTCAAAAAAAGAACTATTCCGAATGGGAAAAATTTTCCCACTGAATTCAGTACCGCTCAGAAAACCGCTCGACGCTTTCTCAATGAGGTTGCAAGCAGCACTCAACCCTTTGCTCAATTAGCTAAAGAATTACTTATCAAGCTACAACCAAAAGATGAAGCGCTATCAACACTCTGGAATACTTGGTTAGAAAACGGAAACGAGGAAGCCTTGATACAAGCCGCTGAATTGGGTCTTACAAAAGCCAAGCTAAATCTCGGTTTGCGGCTTGCTCAATTCGATGGCAATGCAAAAACGAAATCAAATGCCTCTCTCAAAAAAGCAGCGCATTGGTTAGAACTTGCCGCCAAAGATGGCGATCGCGATGCTTGGTATGCATTAGGAGAGATTTACCGGCGGCCGCAGTTCTCCGGCTACAACGCTCAAGAGAGTGACCGGTGCTTTGATAGAGCAGCCGATCTTGGTCACCCCCAAGCACAATTTCGTAAGGGTTCAAACCTTTGGCGCAAGCGAGAAAAGATCGAAGAAAAAGTTCGTGGCCTACAAGCCTCATATTGGGTGTGGCAGGCTCATCAGCAAGGCGTTGTTGAAGCCAAAGAATTGCTTGGCAAGATCTTAACAAGCTGTCCAAAGCAGCAGCACAATGATTGGTATGAACTTGCTCAATTTGCCGACGTCGCCCTCAATCATCATGCGGAATACAAGCTCGATGATGATTGGTTACTTCTATGTCATCGCATCATCGTAGCCAATCAATTTAACCTCAGCAAGGCAGAGTTATTACTCTGCGAGGTGGGGCAACTTCAGCATGAGCACTGTGTCGTGGTGGATATACGCTGGGAACTGCCAAAGATACTCCCTAGACTGATTCAAATTGAAACCATTCGACAACGTCGCGCTTTATTGGCGGCTGGCAAGATATTCTCAGGCGCAGATCTTGAGGCGGAGGGAAACTTAAGGCAGAGACGTTATCGTTTTAATCAGGTTACCGATTGGCTGATGACGACTTTTGCAAATAGCCTTCATCAGCATTCTCGGCAAGACACTGCCGACTCAGTCTAATTTAGAAACGCATTGATTGTTTTAGGTTGGCAACTTATTCATTAACTTCAGACGTCTTAGGCACATAAAGACGCGCAACTAATAAGCCCAATTCATAAAGCAAGGTCATTGGCACTGCCAGCAGCAATTGAGATAAAACATCAGGCGGGGTCACAATTGCAGAAATAACAAAAGCCCCGACAATCACGTATGGTCGGATTTCTTTGAGTTTTTCCAATGAAACCATTCCCATTCTCACCAAAACTACCACCACCACCGGAACCTCGAACGTAATGCCAAAAGCTAAAAAGGTAGTCATTGCAAAACTAAGGTAGTTATCAACATCAGTCGACATTTCTGCGCCGAGCGGGACGTTGTAACTGGCCATGAATTTAAATACGGTTGGGAATACCAGGAAGTAAGCAAACGCCATTCCAATAATGAATAAGCTATAGCTACTAATTACTAATGGAAGAATCAACTTGCGCTCATGAAGATACAGCCCTGGCGCAACAAAAGCCCAGAGTTGATACATCACGACTGGTAATGCAATTAAGAAAGCTACCAACATAGTGACTTTCATCGGCACAAAGAACGAGCCCGTGACATCCGTCACAATCATTTTCCCGCCGGCTGGTAATGCTTGTAACAGCGGCTGCGCAAAGAGATGAAATATGTCTGGCGCCCAATAAACAAGACAAACAAATACCACAATGATCGCCAAGACAGATTTAATTACCCTATCCCTTAGCTCATATAAATGCGATAAAAAAGACTCTTGAATACCCGAATCTTCAGTGGTGTTGTTATCAGTCATGCGACGTTATTTATCTATTGCTCTTATTGTTTTTTATTTACCAGCACTATGATGAAATCGCTTCATGCGAGCCGCCCCAGATTGAACGCGAGTCCGCACCCCAGCGGAACGCTTGAACCAAATAGGCTTTGCAGCGCGTCTCACACCCCAACTATTTCGGCCCTGCCGCCTAGTCTTTTTCAAAATTTCTTTTTCATCAAGCGGGGGCTTCTCAAAGGTAGTCTCAAAAATATCGGCTTGATCAGTCAGATTTGCATTAGCTTCGTTTACAACAGAACTAATGCTGCTTTCAACCTCTTTTAGAGCGGAAGCGCTTTCTTCTCGGAATTTTTTAAATTCCTCAACTTCCATCTGCCGATTTACCTCGGCTTTGACGTCAGCCATGTAGCGCTGCGCACGGCCAAACAAATTACCCGCCATGCGAGCAACTTTAGGTAAGCGTTCTGGGCCGACCACTACCAAAGCAACTACCGCAATCAAAGCAAGCTTTGAAACTCCTAGATCAATCATCTGCAGGAGCTAACTAATAACAGCATAGATTTTGAATTAACTAAAAAGCTCAAAGTTATTTGTTAACGTCTTTAGCTTGCACATCAACCGTCTTATCTGTGCTGGCAGTACTTTGCTGAATTTGCTCCTTTGGTTCATCAGTGGATTTCATACCATCCTTAAAACCTTTCACTGCACCACCCAAGTCCTGACCAATATTGCGCAATTTTTTGGTACCAAATACCAACATCACAATCACCAGAACAATTAACCAATGCCAAATGCTAAATGAACCCATTTCTAATCTCCTTGGATTATTTTTTCCAGGGGCGGGGACCGCCCATCACATGTAAATGCAAGTGATAAACCTCCTGCCCACCATCTGCCCCATTGTTTACCATTAATCTGAAGCCGCCATCCTTTCCAGGTCGGCAGCCCTGCTCTTTGGCAAGACGCGACGCTAATTCCATCATTCTACCTAGCAAAGGCGCATCTGCGCTTTCTGCTGATTCCAACATGGGAATGTGTTTTTTAGGAATCATTAAAAAATGAACAGGGGCAGCAGGGTTAATGTCCTTAAAGGCATAGATTTCGTCGTCCTCATAAACCTTAAAGGACGGAATTAAGCCCTGCGAAATCTTACAAAACAGGCAATTTGAGTCGCGTGACATCCGATTGAGACCTTATTCTTTGTTCGCCGCTTTTCTGGCAGCCTTTTCTTCAATCCCAGAAGTACCTAAGCGACGATCAAGTTCAGAAATGACATCCTCAGGACGTAAATTGAATTGAGAAAGCGCAATCAAACAGCGAAACCAAAGATCGGCCATTTCACCTACGAACAACTTTTGCTGCTCTTGAGACAAGTTTGAGCCACGAAGGTCTTTGGCTGCCATTACTGTTTCGGTGGCTTCCTCGCCAATCTTTTTGAGAATACCGTCATCGCCTTTAGAAAAAAAGTAAGGTGGTATAGGATGTTTTTTGGATCGGCATTCCCAGTCTTAAACGCATCGTGACGCTGATCCACTACATCAGCCAAATGGGCTAAGGCAGAATTCACATTAGACGTTTTGGTATCTGAAGTGCTCATGGGCTTATTTTATGTCTTTTATTTCTTGGACAACGATTCATCTATCCAGGCCAACCGCTCAGAATCCCATTGCTGGAAAAAACAACTGTGTTCGCCAGTATGACAAGCAATGCCATCTTTTTGCTCAACAATTAACAAAATCGTATCCCCATCGCAATCTAGGCGAATTTCTTTCACCTTTTGGGTATGGCCAGATTCCTCACCTTTATGCCAAAGTTTTTGACGTGAACGTGTCCAATAAACGGCCTCGCCCAATCGCAGGGTCGCCAATAATGCATCGCGATTCATCCATGCCATCATCAAAATATCATTACTACCAAACTCTTGCGCAATGACTGGGACCAATCCTTGCTCATTCCAGGCAATGGCATCAAGCCAAGGGCCGACCTGAATAGATTCAATTGGGGTAAAAGTACTCATACCTGAACTTTACCGTGAAAGTGGTAAATCCAGAAATTGAATTGAACACGAACCGGTATGCCTTGCGCAGCCATATATTCTTTCGCCTGCCCAACCGTATATTCGCCATAATGAAAAATACTGGCAGCCAATACAGCATCTGCGTGCCCCTTGGTTATGCCATCACAACCAAGTGCTGCAAGTTACTCATGCCACCAGAAGCGATTACCGGAACCGATACAGCATCACTCACTGCAGCAGTGAGCGCCAAATCAAACCCGTCTTTACTGCCATCGCGATTCATACTCGTGAGAAGAATCTCACCAGCACCACGCTTGGCAACTTCCGAAGCCCACTCAACTACATCAATACCAGTTGCGGTTCTGCCACCATGGGTAAATACTTCCCAATTACCCGCTTCTGTTTGTTTTGCATCAATCGCCACCACAATACATTGAGAGCCATAATAAGCAGCAGCATCTGAAACCAAATCAGGACTTGCCACTGCAGAAGAATTCATACTCACCTTATCGGCACCAGCATTGAGTAAACGCCGCACATCAGCAACTGCGCGCACACCACCACCAACTGTTAAAGGCATAAAGACCTGTGATGCAACATCCTCTATGATGTGCAAAATCAGATCACGGCCATCTGAGGTTGCAGTGATATCTAAGAAGGTCAGCTCATCGGCGCCCTGTGTGTCATAGCGTTTGGCGATTTCAACAGGATCGCCAGCATCGCGTAACCCCACAAAGTTCACCCCTTTAACAACGCGCCCTGCCGTGACATCTAAACAAGGAATAATTCTTTTGGTTAACACTAGATAATTTTCTTCTGATATTTGAGGGTTAACTCATCAGCATATTTTTGGGCAGCAGCTAAATCAAGATCGCCCGCATAAATAGAACGTCCAGCAATTACGCCCATGACGCCCTCCTCTTCTGCTTGACAAAGAGCCTCAATGTCTTTATTACTAGAGAATCCGCCTCTA
Source organism: uncultured Polynucleobacter sp. (assembly GCA_964643245.1). Classification (GTDB taxonomy): domain Bacteria; phylum Pseudomonadota; class Gammaproteobacteria; order Burkholderiales; family Burkholderiaceae; genus Polynucleobacter. Next base: position 2,071 of record CAZXSX010000072.1, on the reverse strand, counting down.
GCAATCACTGGAATTCGTATCGCTTGGGCCAATTTAATAGTGGCTTCTACATTTACACCCTTAAGCATGTCATCCCTGTCAATGTCAGTGTAGATAATAGACTCAACACCCCAGTCTTCAAATTTCTTTGCCAGATCAATGACTTCGTAGCCAGTGATCTTGCTCCAACCATCGGTGGCAACCTTACCATCACGAGCATCGAAACCAACCATCACATGACCAGGAAACACAGTGCAAGCGTCCTGCACAAAGCCCGGATTTTTGACCGCAGCCGTACCAATAATGACTGTACTGATACCGTCATCCAATAGACGCTCGATTGTTTCAAGATCGCGAATCCCGCCTCCCAACTGCACGGGGATCTCATCTCCAACTGCTCTCAAAATCGATTTAATCGCAGACTCATTCTTGAGTTTTCCAGCAAATGCGCCATTGAGGTCTACTAAGTGCAAACGGCGTGCACCTTTACTGATCCAGTGCGCCGCCATCGCACCAGGATCCTCAGAGAAAACTGTGGCCTGAATACGGCGATTGGTTTACTTCTGCCGTTGCAAGAGATAATATTTTTGCAACGCAATTTCATCCTGAAAAAAGTGCAGAATACGGATTAAAGCTTTATCAAAATTTTGTTTCTTGGCAACCTTAAATAATTTTTTAACGTTTTACTATGCTGCTCATTCCTGCAATTGATCTGAAAGATGGCCACTGCGTTCGACTGGAACAAGGTGATATGGTTCAGTAGATCCAACAGAGTCTTCCTTGCGTTTCGGCACAACATAGTAGCTATACACAAAGTAAAAACTCGTCAAATTCGGAATTCCATTCCATATTGGATGTGGTCGATCTTGACGCACCTGATTCCAGCCCATATGCGGGACCTTATAAGCAGAGCCATCGGCTTGTTTTTTGCCGTTTAGCTCAAAGCGACATACTTCGCCCAAGATTAGCCCTAAACATGAAGTCGATTGCTCATTAGCACGGACTTCTGCGCCTTTATCAAACAGCATTTGCTCGCCAACGCAAACACCCAAGAGAGGTTTAGTGTTTGAAGCCTCCAGCAAAGCATCCAGAAGACCGGATTCTTCTAAATGCTTCATACAATCAGGCATAGCACCCTGACCTGGCAAGACCACACGATCTGCAGAACGAATTTCTTCTGGCTTATGTGCAATCAACACATTGTCATCAGGGGCAACGTGATGACATACCTGATATACGGAACGAAGGTTGCCCATTCCGTAATCAATGATCGCAATCGTTTGCGCCAAAATTTAGCCTATCCTTGCAGCTATCTAACGAGCAACTAGAAAATCTATTTGTCGCCAACCGCCTTGGCAAAAGCTTACCCAATGTGATGCCCACATCTTCAACGGTGTGATGAGAAACGGGCAGTTCGGGCAGTTGGAAGAACATGGTTAGGACCAGCACAATAGTCGCCAAGAGATTCACTGGTGTAGTTACCCATAAAAATAGCGCCTGCATGGCGAATTTTCTCAGCCCATTTGCGTGAATCGGCAGCGCAAATCTCCAAGTGCTCTGCCACAATGGCATTGGCAATTTCACATGCCTCACTCATATCTTGAACTTGAATCAGTAGCGCTCGATTACGAAGCGAAGCCTCAATGACTTTTGCCCTTGGCATGTCAGGAAGCAAGCGATTAATGCTTTCCTGCACTTGCTCAATAAAAGCCGCATCGGGACACAACAAAATCGATTGCGCTTGCTCATCATGCTCGGCTTGAGAGAATAAATCCATAGCAACCCAATTGGGATCACTGGTGCCGTCACATAAGACCAAGATCTCAGATGGGCCTACAATCATATCAATACCAACCGTGCCAAAGACTCGCCGCTTAGCGGCAGCGACATAGGCATTGCCAGGGCCAATAATCTTATCTACTGCGGGAATAGTATTAGTGCCATAGGCTAAAGCGCCCACTGCTTACGCACCGCCAATCGTAAATGCACGATCAACACCGGCTAAATACGCCGTGGCCAACACCAAAGGGTTGCGAGCGCCATCTGGCGTCGGCACAACCATAATGACTTCCGCTACACCAGCAACCTTTGC
>CAZXSX010000071.1:4083-7330 GCA_964643245.1 uncultured Polynucleobacter sp. | reverse complement strand
TCGCTGCACGTATTGCATGCCAAAGGAGGTTTTCGATCAAAACTATCCTTACCTCACCCACAAAGAGCTATTAAGTTTTGAAGAAATTACTCGCCTCACGAACATCTTTTCAACCCTTGGCGTTGAGAAGATTCGCCTGACAGGTGGCGAACCCCTGCTCCGCAAGAATCTGGAAGTGCTGATTGAAATGTTGGCGGCTGTGCGCACGCCAACAGACAAAAAACTGGATCTCACATTAACCACCAATAGCAGTATTTTGCGTAAGAAAGCGGTTGCACTGAAGGCTGCCGGCTTACAACGCCTGACCGTTAGCTTGGATGGACTTAATGATGACATCTTTCGCAAAATGAACGATGTTGATTTTCCAGTGGCCGATGTTTTGGATGGCATCATCGCCGCACAAGAAGCAGGCTTTGAGAACATCAAGATCAATATGGTGGTGAAAAAAGGAGTGAACGATCATGAGATCGTGCCGATGGCAAAACACTTCAAAGGCAGTGGAATCATCTTGCGCTTCATCGAATTTATGGATGTTGGTAGCTCAAATGGTTGGAATATGGCGGAAGTGCTGCCCTCCAAAGAGGTGATCGCTAGGATTAATGCGGTATTTCCGCTCGAATCCATGCAACCAAACTACCCTGGTGAAGTAGCTCAGCGCTGGCGCTATGCCGATGGATTAGGTGAAGTAGGCGTGACCTCCAGCGTGACCCAAACCTTCTGTCATGAGTGCACGCGTGCGCGCATTTCTACTGATGGCTAAATGTATCTTTGCTTATTTGCGAATGAGGGGTTTGATTTCAAAACGTTGTTGCGCTCTGGCAAAACTGATTTAGAGATTGCAAATGCCATCATGAATACTTGGTCAAAACGCAATAATCGCTATTCTGAAATTCGCGGATCGCAAACTGAGAATCTGGCATCGAGTTCGCGTAAAGTAGAAATGTCCTACATTGGTGGCTAATGATTGCATCTGAACAAATCACTGGACTGATTCTGGCTGGTGGTCGTGCCCAGCGAATGGGTGGCATCGATAAAGGATTAATTCCTTTCCACCAAAAACCATTAATTGAATCCACCATCTCTCGATTAAAACCACAGGTTGGATCAATGCTCATTAATGCCAACCGTAATATCACTAAATACGCAGTCTATGGCTATCCCGTTATTCTGGATGAAACGCCCGATTTTTCAGGGCCGCTTGCGGGGTTTTCGGTAGGCCTCAAAGCTTGTAAAACCCCGTTCCTCTTAACATCGCCTTGTGACTCGCCACTTCTTCCTCAAGATCTGGCTACGAAACTTGTTACTGAACTCGAAAGCGGCGATTTTCAATTGGTTTACGCTTCAAGCAGAGATGGCAACGGCAAAATCTGGGCTCAGCCGGTGTTCTGCTTAATGCGAGCCAATTTACAAGAATCATTGGATGCTTTTTTGACTAAAGGTGATTTCAAAATTGATCGTTGGTTTAAAGAAATCAAAAGTAGTATCGTTGTGTTCGACGATGAACAAGCGTTTGCAAACGTCAATACTCCAGAAGAGTTAAAGTCCCTGGAATCCATCTCAGCATGAAGCATTCCCACAACAATCCCATCTTGCTGACGTCATCACTTCATGTTGATGAAGCACGTAAGGCAATTGCAGCTCTAGTCGATGAATTGCTTCAAGAATCTGCGGCAATCAATGACCCTGCTGATATTGAAACCGTTCCGCTGGATCAAGCAATTAATCGAGTTCTTGCGCAAGATCTGTTATCGCCGATTGATGTCCCTGCGGTAGACAATTCTGCGATGGATGGCTATGCATTTGATGGTAAGTGCCTTAATGAAATTAGTTCAGAGATCTCGTTAAAGATCGTCGGCACCGCTCTGGCTGGCAAGCCCTATGAGGGCAAGATTGGCCCAGGCGAATGCCTCAATATCATGACGGGTGCCGTCATGCCTGCTGATTGCGATACCGTCATTCCCCAAGAATTGACCACTAGCAGAGAGGATCAATTCATTCGCTTTCAATCAAATCAACTGAAAGCCGGTGGGAATCGTCGCCTGCGTGGCGAGGACTTACAAAAAGGTAAACCTGCGATTGCTGCCGGTCGACTGCTGCGACCATCCGATTTAGGTTTAGCAGCTTCACTCGGCATTTCGAAGCTTCACGTTCGACGTAAGCTGAAAGTTGCTATTCTGTCTTCTGGCGATGAATTGCGCTCACTAGATCAATCGCTAGGGACTGGAAGTATTTATGACAGCAATCGCTATAGCCTTACTGGCTTACTCAATCAATTGGATCTAGATATTATCGATTGCGGAATTGCGCGAGATGATCACAATTCGCTAAAGCAAGCATTCATTGAGGCAGCCGCTAAAGCGGATGTATTAATTTCTTCTGGTGGCGTCTCCGTTGGTGAAGCAGACTTCACCAAGCAAATCATGCAAGAACTAGGCGATGTTGGCTTTTGGAAGATTGCAATGCGTCCAGGACGGCCGATGGCATTTGGAATGCTAAGGCCAGTACCTGGAAAATTGCCTGCTCGCAAAACCCTGTTTTTTGGTTTACCTGGCAATCCAGTGGCTGTTATAGTGACTTTTTATCAGTTTGTTCGAAGCGCACTCCTACAACTCAATGGCGCCACTCAAACGGCGCCACCACTCGTTCAAGCAATTTCCGAAGCGGCGATTCGTAAAAAACCCGGTCGTACAGAATTTCAGCGCGCCATCTTGGGGCGTAATGCCGATGGCAAACCAAGCGTACGCTTGACTGGTAGTCAAGGAGCTGGAATTTTGCGCTCCATGAGCGAGGCAAACTGCTTCGTCATTCTTAGCCATGACCAAGGAAATGTAACTCCTGGCGAACTCGTAGATATAGCGCTTTTTGATGGACTGCTTTAAGATTGCGGTCATCATGAAACTGACCAAAAAAGAACTCGCTTTTCTCGATCCAACCCATACCGCCAAAACACTAGTATTGGTTTACCTCTGTTTCTCAGTGCCAATCGTTCTATTGGCATTGTTTGTCGCTTTTATTCGGGATGGCACTATTCCCGGGTTTGCTGTTCTGTCTGCATTGATTCTCAATGTACTTCTAGGTTTTGGCTTGCTTTGGATTGCATGCAAAGTTTATAACTGGGTTGCTGGAAAGTTCGGCGGAATTGAATTAGCACTGCACGATCTTCCGGAAGAAGTGGATGCTGAGTAAAGCGTTACAAGCTCAAGCATTCCTAAATCCAAAAAATAGCTCTACCCCCTAAATACCTCTG
>CAZXSX010000071.1:0-3983 GCA_964643245.1 uncultured Polynucleobacter sp. | reverse complement strand
ACAATGCCGCCACGGGCAATATTGATCAGGGTTGCCGTAGGCTTCATGAGGGCAAGCTCTTGAGCACCAATCGTGTGATGACTCTCGGCGGTATAGGGCAGCACCAAAATTACGTGGTCTGCGGTGCGCAACAATTCTTCTTTGGATACATAACGAGCGCCGCATGTTTTTTCATCCGCTTTGGACAAACGACTGCGATTGTGATAAATCACATTCATACCGAAACCCAGTGCGCGTTTAGCGACGCCCTGTCCAATACGCCCCATGCCAATAATACCGAGCGTGCTGTGATGCAAATCCATGCCAAGGGGATTATTGACAATAGACCACTTATCCCAATGACCAGCGCGCACCCAATGTTCAGATTCGGCAATACGACGCGTGGTTGCCATTAGCAATGCAAACCCAAAATCAGCAGTGGTGTCAGTCAATACATCAGGCGTGTTGGTTGCCATTACTCCAGCCGCAGTCATTGCAGGCACATCAAAGTTGTTATAGCCAACGGAGATATTGGCCACAACTTTCAAGTCTTTTGCGTGCACCAAAGCATGCGCATCAATTCGCCGCTACCAGCGACTAGCGCGCCAGCCACATCAGAAAGCGCTTTTTGCAGCTCCTCTGGGCTAAAAATTCGATCTCCCTGATTAGCCTGAACTTCGAATGATTCCTCTAGCTTTGCCAATGCCTCTGGAAATATGGCTCTAGCAACCAAGATTTTGGGCTTCTTAGGGGTATTTTTAGAGGCGGTCTGATTATTTACGTGGGTATTCATAGAGGGAACTTTACCTCAAAATGAGGGCATTTCAGCTAAAATTGACGTTTTATAATCTAGCGGCCCCCAGTAAAGGGTTTATTCAATTAAACACCATGACTTACGTTGTTACTGAATCTTGTATTCGTTGCAAATACACCGACTGCGTTGATGTTTGCCCAGTAGACTGCTTTCGTGAAGGCCCTAATTTCTTAGTAATTGATCCCGATGAGTGCATCGACTGCGCGGTTTGCGTTCCAGAATGCCCGGTCAATGCGATTTATGCGGAGGATGATGTACCAGGCGATCAACAGGCATTCATCAAGCTCAATGCTGAACTAGCACCGTCATGGACATCAATCACAAAATCAAAAGCTGCTCTCCCTGATGCTGATGAGTGGAAAGACGTCAAAAATAAACTCGATCAGCTCGTAAAGTAATTTCATCACCTTAAGAGCATCGTTTTGCACTCATCCACAGAAGCTGACGCAATCATCATTGGCGCCGGCCCTGTGGGCCTCTTCCAAGTGTTTGAGCTTGGACTTCTCGAAATCAAGGCACGCATCATTGATTCTTTATCAGAGCCTGGCGGTCAATGTATTGAGCTCTACCCCGATAAACCAATCTACGATATTCCTGCTGTCCCCGTTTGCACTGGTCGCGAGCTGACCGCAAATCTTCTGAAACAAATTGAACCGTTTCATCCGCAGTTTCACTTAGGGCAAGAAGTAACTCATCTCAACAGGCAATCCGACGGGCGCTTTTTAATTCGTACCTCTCAAAAGCGCTGTTTTCTTACTAAAACGGTATTTATTGCAGCAGGTGTTGGTGCTTTTCAGCCAAGAACGTTGAATCTAGAGGGTCTAGACGCGTTTGTTGATAAGCAAGTTTTCTATCGGGTCAAGCACCCAGAACACTTTATCAATAAGCGTATTGTTATCTGCGGTGGCGGTGACTCAGCCCTAGATTGGGTTTTATACTTTGCGGATGAAGCAGCAAGCGTCACCCTAATTCATCGACGGGATGACTTTAAAGCAGCGCCACAATCGATTGACAAGATGCGCGAACTCTGTGCCTCTGGAAAAGTCAATCTATTGATCGGTCAAATCACCGAGTATGTCATTCAGAATGACCGTTTGAGTGAGATTACCGTTACGGATATTGATGGCAACATCAAACTTCTTGTCTTAGATGATCTGCTGATCTTTTTTGGACTCTCGCCCAAACTAGGTCCCATCGCCGAATGGGGTCTCGATATTGATCGCAAGCAAATTGTGGTGGATACCGAAAAATTTCAGACGAGCATCCCAGGCATCTATGCTGTCGGTGACATCAATGTCTATCCTGGCAAGAAGAAATTAATTTTGTCCGGTTTTCATGAGGCCGCATTAGCAGCATTCGCCGCTGCTGCATACCTCAATCCCGAAAAGCCAATTCAGCTACAGTACACCACCACCTCCCCTAAACTACATAAAGCACTTGGGGTAAAGCCATCAACCTTCGAGTAAGTTATCCTTATAGCTATTCATAAGTTTACAAACTGCCCAATTTATTTATAGCCAATTTCTATGCGCCAATATCACGATCTCATGAAGGAAGTTTTAGCCAACGGCGTCAAAAAGTCCGATCGGACAGGTACTGGGACGCTTTCTGTCTTCGGCCACCAAATGCGCTTTAATTTGGCTGACGGCTTCCCGATGGTGACCACCAAGAAACTCCATCTCAAATCCATTATTTATGAGCTCTTGTGGTTTCTCAAAGGAAGCACCGACAACAACTGGCTCAAAGATCGAGGCGTTTCCATTTGGAATGAATGGGTGGCTCCGGATGGTGACTTAGGTCCCATTTATGGTTATCAATGGCGCTCTTGGCCAGCGCCCAATGGTCAACATATTGATCAGATCAGCGAAGTGGTAGAGACTATCAAAAAGAATCCAGATTCCCGTCGCATTATTGTTTCTGCATGGAATGTCGCGGACATCCCGCGGATGGCTCTAGCGCCTTGCCATGCCTTCTTTCAGTTTTATGTGGCCGATGGAAAATTGTCCTGTCAACTCTATCAACGCAGCGCCGATATTTTCTTGGGAGTCCCTTTTAATATTGCGAGCTATGCTTTGCTCACCCACATGATGGCGCAACAATGCAATCTCGAGGTTGGGGGTTTCATCTGGACCGGAGGTGATTGCCACTTGTATAGCAATCACTTAGAGCAAGTTAATTTGCAGCTTTCTCGCGATTTTTTCCCACTACCAAAACTCAATATCTTGCGCAAACCGGATTCCATTTTTGACTATGAGTTTGAGGATTTTGAGATCGTGGGCTATGAGTCTCATCCCCACATCAAAGCTCCAGTTGCCGTTTAAGAAATCTCCTATGACAAAACCTGCTATCTCAATGATTGTTGCCCGCTCACGGAATCACGTGATAGGTCGTGACAACCAAATGCCTTGGAAAATTTCTGCTGACCTGCAATTTTTTAAGCGTGTCACTATGGGCCATCCCGTCATCATGGGTCGCAAGACTTGGGAATCGATTGGCCGCCCACTACCCGGTCGACGCAATATAGTAGTCAGCCGCAATGCAGATTATGAGCTTGCTGGCGCAGAATTAGCGAGCTCTTTGGACGAAGCATTAAAACAATTAAGTGAAGCTCCGAGAGTCTTTGTCATTGGCGGCGAGCAGCTTTTTAAACAGGCTTTTGACAAAGCGGACCGCTTGTACATCACTGAAATCGATCTCGATATTGATGGTGGCGATACATTCTTTGAAGTGCCGAATCCCAACGAGTGGAAAGAAATTGAACGCACACCAGGATCAGAAAACGACATTCACTTTCAGTTTGTGACCTTGGAACGCAAATAAAAAGGACTCTTCGGAGTCCTTTTTATTTATCAATACGCTTTAACGCTAATTATCATTGCACAACAATTTTTGAATTCTTGGCTATCCCAGAAATAAATTCAAATTGTTTCTTTTGAGCCAAACCTGCGCGAATGGCTTGCTCAAATGTGGGCGACTTACTTGAGCGCTTATCCTCCAGCTTTACCAAATACCAACCTTGCTGCACTTGAATTGGTGCTGAGGTTTGACCCTTACCAAGATTGACTAATACAGCAGAAATTTGTGGTGGCACTTGAACCCGGCTGTACCCAGCCTGCAGCCCCACCTTGAGTCTTGTTAGGCGCCAAGGAAACGCTTTTAGCGACCTCGTCAAAGGCCTCGCCTTTTTTAA
>CAZXSX010000070.1:0-7381 GCA_964643245.1 uncultured Polynucleobacter sp. | reverse complement strand
GAGATCTTCCTTTTGTGCAGAAACCTGAAACCGCCTAAATAGCCCTGAATTTTGGTTCTGAATAACCTCAATAACCCCTTGAAATACATGGGTTTAGAAAATAAATCTGCTATTAGTCCTTGAAAAGGGGTGGTAGTAGAATCAAATACATAGATAGCGATTGGCATTGACTACTGGATCAATCCAGAAAAGGACTCAATTTTGAACAGCAATATGTTCCAAAAAATCGGTGTGTGGCTCATTGTGGGCTTGGTATTTTTTACTGTTTTTAAACAGTTTGATAAGCCTAAGGACCAAAACCAGGTCACCTATTCCCAATTTATGGATGACGCAAAAGCCGGAAAAATCAAACGCGTTGATGTCCAGGGTCGCACATTGCAAGTTACCCCAGCTGATGGAAATAAGTATTCCATCATTTCTCCGGGTGATATCTGGATGGTCGGTGACTTAATGAAATATGGTGTCCAAGTGACTGGTAAAGCCGAAGAAGCGCCCAATATGCTGGTGTCTGCGTTGTACTACCTTGGGCCAACGCTGTTGATTATTGGTTTTTGGTTTTTTATGATGCGCCAAATGCAAGGCGGCGGTAAGGGTGGAGCATTCTCCTTTGGAAAATCAAAAGCACGTTTAATTGATGAGAAAAGTAACACCGTTACTTTTGCTGATGTTGCAGGATGCGATGAAGCTAAAGAAGAGGTCTTTGAGTTAGTTGACTTCTTAAAAGATCCCCAAAAGTTTCAGAAGCTGGGTGGACGTATACCGCACGGCGTATTGCTCGTTGGCCCTCCAGGAACTGGTAAAACCCTTTTGGCTCGTGCTATTGCAGGCGAAGCGAAAGTCCCTTTCTTCTCCATCTCGGGTTCTGATTTTGTGGAGATGTTCGTTGGTGTCGGCGCATCTCGCATGCGCGACATGTTTGAAAACGCCAAGAAGAATTCACCTTGCATCATCTTTATCGACGAAATTGATGCCGTTGGTCGCCATCGTGGCGCTGGGATGGGTGGCGGTAACGATGAGCGCGAGCAAACCTTAAATCAAATGCTGGTAGAGATGGATGGTTTTGAAAGCAACAGTGGTGTGATCGTGATTGCTGCAACTAATCGGTCCGATGTGTTAGATAGAGCTCTTTTGCGTCCAGGTCGCTTCGATCGCCAGGTGCATGTTGGTTTGCCGGATATCCGTGGTCGCGAACAAATTCTGCAAGTGCACATGCGCAAGGTGCCGATCGATCCTGATGTTAATGCAGCTGTATTGGCTCGCGGTACACCCGGTTTTTCAGGTGCGGATTTAGCAAACCTTGTAAATGAGGCTGCGTTATTTGCTGCGCGTCGCAACAAACGCTCTGTGGATATGGAGGATTTTGAAGACGCTAAGGACAAGATCTATATGGGTCCGGAGCGTAAGTCTGCGGTAATGCGCGAAGAAGAGCGTCGCAATACGGCGTATCACGAGTCTGGGCATGCAGTAGTGGCTAAGGTACTCCCCAAAGCTGATCCTGTTCACAAGGTCACCATCATGCCGCGTGGCATGGCATTGGGCGTTACTTGGCAGTTGCCTGAGTTCGATCGTGTCAATCTTTACAAAGATCGCATGTTAGAAGAGTTGGCAATATTGTTTGGTGGACGAGCTGCAGAAGAAGTGTTCCTGAATTCTATGAGCACTGGCGCGTCGAATGACTTTGAGCGTGCCACTAAAATGGCTCGTGACATGGTGACGCGTTATGGCATGAGCGATAGCTTAGGTACCATGGTGTATGTCGACACTGAATCTGAAAGTATTTTTGGTCGCACAAATTCCAAGACAGTTTCGGAACTTACACAACAAAAAGTGGATGCTGAAATTCGGACTTTGATTGATAGTCAATACGCATTGGCGAAGGCGATCTTGGAGCAAAATCGCGATAAGGTCGAGGCAATGGTTGCTGCATTGCTCGAATGGGAAACCATTGATGCAGAGCAAATTAATGACATCATGGAAGGTCGCCCACCGCGTGCCCCCAAGCCGCCGTTGGCAACCCAGTTTGGTAATTCTGCAGGAACATCAGGACCAGCTGCTGGAAATGCTCCAGCGACCGCTTAATCATCTGTTCTAAATGATGAGCTCTGGCATTCAAAAGATGCCCACAACTTGGCGTTGTGGGCGTTTTCTTTTTGACTTTACTAAACGTCAACGACCTATTGTGATGGGGATACTAAACGCCACCCCAGACTCGTTTTCAGATGGCGGCAAATTCAGAAGTCCAAAAGATGCGATTGCGCAAGCTGAGTTGATGATTCAGGGTGGCATAGATTTGATCGACATTGGTGGCGAATCAACTAGACCCGGTGCACAACCAGTATCGTTGCAGGAAGAACTAGATCGCGTCTTACCAGTTATCGAATCTTTAAAAGATTGCGGTGTGCCTTTATCAATTGATACCTATAAGGCAGAGACAATGCGCCAGGCCCTACAAGCTGGAGTTGATTGTGTTAATGACATTTGGGCATTGCGACAAGAAGGCTCTGTAGATGCTATTTTGGCGAATGATTGCTGTGGTGTTTTTCTAATGCATATGCAACGTGATCCAATCACAATGCAATTTAATCCTAAATATCAGGATGTGATTGCTGAAGTAAATCAATTCTTGCAAGTGAGGGCAAATTTACTGATTTCGCATGGCGTTGATCAAGATCGAATTGCTATCGATCCTGGTTTTGGATTTGGCAAAAGCCTAGAGCATAATTTAAAAATGCTGGCGAATTTCATAAGCTTCTCAAGTCTTGGTTACCCTGTATTAGCTGGTATTTCACGTAAATCGATGATCGGCAAGGTTACTGGTAAAGAAACCAATGAGCGCATTTCCACCAGTATTGCTGCGGCCATCATGGCAGCAGATCGCGGTGCGAAATTGGTTAGGGTGCATGATGTGCCAGAGACGGTAGATGCCTTAAAGCTCTGGGCGGCTGTAAATAATGCCAAATAGGCTAAAAAGCCTATATTTATCAGTTTTATAATTGTATTTATGAAAAAACAATACTTTGGAACGGATGGTATTCGAGGAGAGGTGGGCCAATTCCCAATCGTTCCGGAATTTATGACGCGCTTAGGCTATGCCGCAGGTATGGTGCTTAATAAAAGCGCCAAACCCGGAGGGCGATGCAAAGTATTGATTGGCAAAGATACACGGGTATCCGGATACTTATTGGAAGCGGCTTTAGAGGCTGGCTTTGCTGCTGCAGGAGTCGATGTGATGTTGTGTGGCCCGATTCCCACGCCGGGAGTGGCTTATCTCGCCAAAGCATTGCGGTTATCTGCGGGAATTGTGATTTCAGCATCTCACAATCCTTATCAAGATAACGGCATTAAGTTCTTCTCGGCTAATGGTGACAAATTAGACGATGAATTTGAATTGGCGATTGAGGCAGAGCTTGAAAAGCCAATGGGCTGTGTTAGCGCGGAAGAGCTTGGCAAAGCATTTCGTTTAGATGATGCCGCGGGACGTTATATTGAATTTTGCAAGTCCACCTTTCCTGGCGACCTCAATCTCAAGGGTTTAAAACTGGTCGTGGATTGCGCTAATGGTGCCGCGTACCATACAGCACCTCATGTATTTCATGAGCTTGGCGCGGAGGTGATTTCGATTGGCGTCAGTCCGGATGGTCGCAATATTAATGATGGATGTGGAGCCACAGCTCCCGCAGCGTTAATCGCCAAAGTTAAGGAAATGAATGCGGATTTGGGCATTGCACTTGATGGAGATGCGGATCGTCTGCAGATGGTTGATGCCACCGGTCGATTGTTTAATGGCGATGAACTGCTTTATGTGCTAACAAAAGACCGTTTGGATCGAGGTCAAATGTTAGGTGGCGCGGTTGGCACCTTGATGACTAATCTGGCTATAGAAAACGCTATTAAAGGCCTGGGTATTGGGTTTGAGCGTGCCAACGTAGGAGATCGCTATGTTCTAGAGCTCCTCAAGCAAAAGGGTTGGATTATTGGGGGTGAAGGGTCGGGCCATCTCCTTTGCCTGGATCAACATTCCACTGGTGATGGCACCATTGCCGCCTTACAAGCGCTTGCTGCCATAAGTAAAAATAAAAAAAGCCTCGCGCAGTTATTGGATACAGTGACAATTTTTCCGCAAGTCCTTTTGAATGTGCGATTTAAGCCAGGGTATGACTGGAAGGTAGACGGTAAACTCAACAAACAAATCGCTCAAGTGGAAAGCGACCTAGCAAATATTGGCAGAGTCCTGATCCGAGCATCTGGTACGGAGCCATTGCTTAGGGTGATGGTTGAAACACAGGATCCACAAGTGGCAATGAGCGCAGCAAAGAGTATTGCTGAGTTAGTGCCAATCGCATAAAAACCAATTTTTATTTTTTTGGAGTTGATTTTCAACTTCGACTTAATTATTTTTTTAATTTTCTTTTGAGCTAGATGCTGCCAAATTAATCTCTTATTTAGAGTGGCTTTTGCATCGATTTGCTCGGATTTACCGTCAAGCTTTTTTGTTACGTCATCTGGAATGGTCAATTGAGCTCATTTAAACCTCGGGAACCTGGATGATTGGTTACCTATGGGCTGTTAGGGCAAACATATTGCAGTGATCCGCAACGGAATTGCCATTCATCTCCCATAAGTAGAACACTAGTTTAGGCTTGGTTTATGACATATTTGTGTGAGCTTTTTGACAATGATTGAAGGTCAATTAAAGCGAATTAGCCATCAATTTGGCATATTGCATGCGCAATATAGGAGAAAGTCAAATTAGGAGCGCTCATGTTGCAAGGTAAAAGGTATCGTCTTTGGTGTTGCCAATGATAAAAGCATTGCTTACGCGATAGCCAAGAAGCTGGCAAATGAGGGTGCTCAGGTTATTGCTTCTTGCCTTAATCAGAAAGCCTACGATGTTATTGCTGAAGATTTATTTTCAAGCGATATCAAATTTAGGCATGCAATGTCGAAGACTCAGACCAGTTGAACATTTTTATTGAATATGCCGCACAACAATTAGGCAGCTTTGATTTTGTCGTTCATTCAATCGCATGGGCCCCTTTAGAGGATTTGCATGGCAGGGTTGTGGACAGCTCTGACGCTGGATTTTCCAGAGCAATGAATACATCTTGTCATTCCTTTGCTCAGATCGCCCATTTATGCCTCCCAAATATGCAACATGGCGGTAGTTTGGTGACGATGAGTTATTTGGGGGCTGATGAAGCAGTGCCACATTATGGTTTGATGGGGCCTGTAAAAGTCGCGTTGGAATCATTAGTTCGCTATATGGCGCTGGAGCTGGGGCCGTTGGATATTCGCGTATCAGCAGTATCACCCGGCCCTATATTAACGAGAGCGGCTTCGGACATTGAAGATTTTGATCAGTTGATGAAGCATGCTATAGAAAAAGCACTGCTTGGAAGGCTCGTAACCACCGAGGAAGTAGCTAATCTAACTGCATTTTTATGCAGTGATGACTCCAGTGGAATGACTGGTCAAACTATTTATGTTGACGGCGGATGTCACGCAGTAGCCTAATCATGTTGCCCGAGAATGCCTTGACCGACAACCACTTGAGTGATGACATTCATGAGCTCAATACAGAAATTGTGCGTCTTGCATACTTAAATATTGATATTGATGATCCTATAGCGCTACACCAGTTTTTAAGTACCAATCTACCGGATGATCACGAACACTTTCATAAATTGGCAACATTAAAGGGTCTTAATTCTATTGCGAGGCCATGTACACGAGCTACGAGCAGAGCACGGTGTTGCTGATGTATGTAAGTCCGCTAGATGAACACATCTTTGAACAACTGCACCATGATCATTCTCATGCTCATAAAGAATAAATTGATATGAAAGTAGCTCTTCCAATAGAGGACGTCGTGAGCCGCATTCATCCTGGGTCCACATTAATGATTGGCGGATTTATGGGTATTGGTTCGCCTCATCGGATGATCGATGCGCTCGTTAGCGCAAATATTGGCAATCTCACAGTGATTGCCAACGATACAGGCAAGAAAAACTATGGCATAGGAAAGTTGATAAGTTCCGGCCAAGTAACGTATGTTATTGCTAGTCATATTGGCTTAAATCCTGAAACACAAGAAAAGATGTTCTCTGGAGAAATTACCGTGGAATTGGTGCCCCAGGGAAATCTGGCCGAACGTATCAGGGCAGCAGGGTTTGGTTTAGGAGGGGTGCTTGTAAGGACAGGGCTTGGAACCTTGGTCGAGGAAGGCAAGCAAAAAGTTGTTGTAGATGAGCAAGAATGGTTGCTGGAGAAGTATTTTGTGAGGCTAATGAAATCGTCCCTGTTGAGATGATTACACCAAATGATGTAGTTACTCCAGGTGCAATTGTTACTGAACTCATTGCAATGCCACATCGGTCTCATTAACGCAAAATCCGAAGGAAGCCTCGATGAACAACTTGATGAGCCCTAATGAGATCATTGCCCGTAGAGTGACTAAGGAACTGAAAGACGGGATGTTGGTGAACCTCGGGATTGGCCTGCCTATTCAAGTAGCAAGTTATCTACCAAAAGATATGCTGGTTTTTTGCAATCTGAGAATGGCTTAATAGGACTTGGTGCTCGTCCACCAGAGGGGATGGAGGATGATGATCTGACAGACGCTGGTGGAACTCCTGTTACTGCCATACCTGGAGCCACCAGAATTGATTCTGTATTTTCATTTGGCCTTTTCGGGGTGGACATCTAGATATGACAGTATTGGGTGGCCTTCAGGTTGATGCAAAGGGACGTCTAGTGAATTGGATGATTCCAGGCATGGGTGGTGCGATGGATCTCGTTTCGGGTGCGAGGCACATCATCGTGGCAATATAGCATACAGCAAAGGGTTCGCACAAAATATTAAACGAGTGCACCTTACCGCTTACCTCACAGAGACCTGTTACCAAAATCGTGACTGAGTTGGCTGTGATTGTTCCCTCGGTCAATGGTCTTGTATTAGAGGAGTTGGCACCTGGTGTATCAGTAGAAGATGTTTTAGCCGCGACCAGCGCCTCACTAATTACCTCTGACCAAATTTGCGTAATGAACTTGGAGTGATCTACACATGAATATTGTTCAAGAAAATAAAGCTCTAGAATCATCCTTTATTTCAACATGGCCCTTGGTTCATGGCGTGGAATACCAGATTAGGCCTATTCAAGTAAGTGATCTGGCCGCTGTCTTAGATCTGTTTGACCATTTATCTCTAAAGAGTCGCTATTTTCGGTATGCCCATGCCATGTCGACTTTGCCAGAAAAGCTCTTAGACTCGATTATTCATGCAAATACGATCGATGATTTTGCTTTGGTTGCCTTTCGCCCTATGCTAGAACCAACGCAAACCATTGCTGATGTCCGAGATGCTGAATAATTTTCTTACAAG
>CAZXSX010000069.1:4856-7446 GCA_964643245.1 uncultured Polynucleobacter sp. | reverse complement strand
GTTTCGTTGGTTTGACAGTCCTAAGGGGCTCTTGGACAATGCGTTTGGCGGTTAGATTCATGCCAAAACACTCATGACAAGCCCTATTTCCCCATCCTTCAGTCCAGTCAGTCAAAAGCTCGAAGCTAAGGAGCTTACTTGCGTTCGGGGTGAGCGTACTTTGTTTTCTGGATTGAATCTTGAGGTAAATGCAGGAGAGTGCTTGCACGTGCGTGGTGAGAATGGCGTTGGTAAAACAAGCCTTTTGCGCCTTCTATCTGGTTTATCTAAACCTGAGTCGGGAAAAATCATTTGGGGCGCGCAACCCATTTCTTCTGATATCAATGCATTTCATCGTGAGCTTTTATTCTTGGGTCATCGTGATGCGTTAAAAGAAGAGTTAACTGCGCTAGAGAATTTGCAGATGTACGCGGCACTCGATGATGTTGCGCTTTCGATGGAAGCGGCAATAGCTGCATTGGTCCGATTTGGCTTGCGTGGACGAGAGTATTTGCCTGTACATTGTTTGTCCGCTGGACAGAAGCGTCGTGTATTAATGGCACGCATGTTGACTCGCGCCGCACGCTTGTGGATTTTGGATGAACCTTTTAATGCGTTAGATGTGCGAGCAGTATCGGAATTAGAAGGCTTAATCACTGAGCATCTCTCTATGGGAGGCTTGGTGGTATTAACTAGCCATCAAGCTACTCATATGCCAACCTTGCAGGTACTGGACCTATGAATGCCTTGATTGCAGTGATTCAGCGCGATTTGCTTTTGGTGATGCGCCGAAAAAGCGAAGTGCTGACTGCATTGTTTTTCTTTATCGTGGTCACGAGTTTATTTCCGCTTGGCATTGGAGCCGATGCCGCGCTTCTTCGTAAGATTGCCCCAGGTGTCATTTGGGTATCAGCATTGCTTGCTACCTTGCTGGGCTTGCATCGTATGTTCGCTGCCGACTATGCGGATGGCACCCTGGAGCAAATGATTTTGTCACCACGACCTTTTGTTCTATTGATTGCAGGAAAAATCATCGCTCATTGGATTGTCTGTGGACTTCCATTGGTGGTACTGGCGCCAATCATCGGAATCCAATTTGATTTGGATGGCAGTGCTTTATACGTCCTGATGGGAACTTTACTATTGGGAACGCCAGTTTTGTCGCTACTAGGTTCGATAGGCGCTGCGTTAACCTTGGGGGTTCGCGGGGGTAGTGTGTTGCTGAGCTTACTAATACTGCCTTTGTATATTCCAGTGCTGATTTTTGGTGCAGGCGCAGTCTATGCGACCAGTGTGGGCTTGGATGCTGGCGGTCACTTTTCAGTACTGGGTGCTTTATTCATTTTGGCTTTAGCATTTGTACCCTGGGTTAGCTCCCTAGCAGTAAAGATTGCGATTGAATGACAGACAATAATAATTTCTCAAAAAGCCGCTTGGTCAACTGGTTTAAGTTGTCCAGCCCAAGCACCTTCTATCCAGTAGCAGGCAAACTCATCCCTATTTTTTGGGTGCTGACGGTTGTCTTTGGTATTGCTGGCCTCTGGGTAAGTTTCTTTGTGGCCCCGGTTGATGCCGTGCAAGGTCAAGGTTATCGCATCATCTTTATTCATGTGCCTGCTTCTTGGATGTCGATGTTTATTTATTTAGTGATGGCGGCATGGGCGGGTTTGGGGTTAGTTTTTAATACTCGTTTATCGGCCATGATGGCGCAAGCCTTAGCGCCGATTGGTGCATGGATGGCATTTCTTTCCTTATGGACTGGCGCATTTTGGGGTAAGCCCATGTGGGGTGCTTGGTGGGTATGGGATGCGCGCTTAACTTCAGAACTCATCTTGTTGTTTCTCTATTTGGGATTTATTGCGCTTCAGGCATCCATCGATAATCCACGTCGCGCCGATAAAGCCGGCGCTATCTTGGTTTTAGTGGGTGTTGTCAATGTGCCCATTATTTATTTCTCTGTGAAGTGGTGGAACACCCTTCATCAAGGCGCCTCCGTTTCGTTAACCAAGGCGCCAGCCATGGCACAGACCATGTTGCTGGGAATGTTATTAATGGCTTTGTGCTTCTGGATGTATTCGATTGCTGTGGGTCTGATGCGAGTGCGCACTATTATTTTGGAGCGTGAAGGGCATGCGGATTGGGTGAGACAATTGGATGAGGTGAAGAACTAATGTGGAATAGTCCAGCAGAGTTTTTTGCGATGGGTGGATATGCGCTCTATGTGTGGAGCAGTTTTGGGGTTTGCGCACTCGTTTTATTAATTGAGTCTTTGGGTATTCGGGCGCGTAAGAAAGCCATTATTAAGAGATTGAAGCAAGAGCGTATTGCGGAGCAGTTTGATATGGAAGGTAGTCGGTGAAGCCTAGACATAAGCGTGCATTCATTATTGTCGCTGCCCTAGCAGTCATTGGTATTGCTGCAGTATTAATTCTGAATGCATTAAATAGCAATATCGCGCTTTACGTTACCCCAAGTGAAGTGGCTGCTGGCGTTCTGCGCAGCCACCGCCTTCGCACAGCCCTTTGACATCGTCCTGCGCAACGGCCGCGTGCTCGATCCGGAAACCGGTTTGGATGCCGTGCGCTCCGTTGCTATCCGCGCCGGCAAAATC
>CAZXSX010000069.1:0-4846 GCA_964643245.1 uncultured Polynucleobacter sp. | reverse complement strand
GCCCCTCAAGGTCAGGTATTTCGGATTGGCGGTATGGTGAAGGATGGTTCATTAAAGCGCGATGGCCTGACTGTACACTTTGTAATTACTGATCTTGTGAAAGATATTCCTGTTTCTGATACGGGCATCTTGCCGGACTTATTCAAAGAGGGTAAATGGGCCGTTATTCAGGGGCGTTTGAACGCTAATGGAGAATTTGTGGCAAGCGAAGTTCTTGCTAAACACGATGAGAATTACATGCCACCCGAAGCCAAACATGCTTTAGACCAAGCACAGAAAAACGGGGCTGGTAAATGATTCCTGAGTTTGGTCATTACGCTCTTATATTGGCACTTTGCATTGCATTGATTCAAGGGGTAATGCCATTGCTTGGCGCTCACTATGGCCGTCGCGAGCTATTAGTACTTGCACGACCAGCTGCGCAAGTGGCTTTTATGCTGTTGGCAGTTGCATTTGCAATCTTGGCATGGAGTTTTTACGTCAATGATTTCTCGGTACTTTATGTTGCGGAACATTCTAATTCGCAATTGCCAGTGATTTATCGATTGGGTGCTGTATGGGGTGGTCATGAAGGTTCCCTCTTGTTGTGGATTTTCCTATTAAGCACCTGGACTATTCTGGTTGCCCAACTCTCGAGGGCATTAGATGAGTTTATGGTTGCTCGCGTGATTGGTGTGCTGGGACTAGTCACTAGCGGGTTGTTGTTATTTGTTTTAACCACCTCCAACCCTTTCAAACGTTTATTGCCAGCTGCCCAAGATGGACGTTCGCTTAATCCCTTATTGCAAGATCCTGGATTAGTTTTTCATCCGCCGATGTTGTATATTGGTTACGTGGGCTTTTCAGTTGCATTTGCTTTTGCAATCGCCTCTTTACTATCTGGAAGATTGGATGCCGCATGGGCGCGCTGGTCGCGACCTTGGACTACTGCCGCGTGGATTTTTTTAACGCTGGGTATCGCCTTGGGCTCATGGTGGGCCTATTACGAATTGGGTTGGGGCGGTTGGTGGTTTTGGGATCCTGTTGAAAATGCCTCTTTTATTCCTTGGTTGGTTGGTACTGCGTTATTGCATTCATTGGCGGTAACAGAAAAGCGCGGTGGCTTCAAAAGCTGGACAGTGTTGTTAGCGATCATTGCGTTCTCCCTCTCTTTATTGGGAACCTTCCTGGTGCGCTCGGGTGTTTTGACCTCAGTACACGCATTCGCTACGGATCCAAGCCGTGGCATCTTTATATTGATTTTGTTATCGCTAGTTGTTGGTTCCTCGCTAATACTGTATGCATGGCGAGCACCTAAAAATACCTTAGGCGGTAAATTTAGTCTGAGTTCTAGAGAAACGTTTATCTTGCTTGGCAATGTTTTTTTGGTAGTGTCGGCGGGATCGGTATTGTTGGGTACTCTCTATCCTTTGTTGATTGATGCATTGCATCTAGGAAAAATTTCAGTAGGGCCACCCTATTTCAATAGCGTGTTTGTCCCCATTATGGTTCCGCTATTAGTGCTGATGGGAATTGGTCCATGGGCTCAATGGAAGAGCACCGATTTAGTGGCTGTCATTAAACGCTTGTGGTTTGCTGGTTGTGTAGCAGTGCTGGCGGGAGTCGCTATTCCGCTCATCATGGGCCAATTTACTTGGCTTGCAGGACTGGGTTTCGTATTGGCGTTTTGGATTATTGCCTCGGGATGTCAGCAAATTCTTCGGCAAGTTAAGCAGGGTAAGCCTACACGTTCATTTATGGGGATGCAGGTGGCGCATTTGGGCATTGCCATCTTTGTCATTGGAATCACTATGGTTGGTGCATATCAAGAAGAAAAAGATGTGCGCATGCTTCCGGGCGATACGGTGAACGTTGGCGGATATCAAATTCAGTTGATGGAAGTGTCCAAAGTTCCAGGGCCGAATTACGAGGCGATGCGAGGCACATTTTTATTAACTAAAAATGGTGATGCGCAAACCACTCTTTATCCAGAAAAGCGTAACTATTTTTCATCTACGATGCCGATGACTGAGGCGGCGATCGATGCAGGATTAACTCGAGATATCTATGTGTCGCTTGGTGAAGAATTGGGTGACCATTCATGGGCCGTGAGGGTGTATTACAAGCCTTTTGTGGATTGGATTTGGGGTGGATGTTTGTTAATGGCCTTGGGCGGCGTTCTCGCTATCTCCGATAAGCGTTACCGGATGAAATTAAAGAAAGCGGTTTCATGAAGGCCAAGTTCCTAATTCCTTTGTTGCTATTTGTTATCTTGGTTGGCTTTTTGGCTATTGGCCTTAATCGCGACCCTCGTGAGGTGCCCTCTCCGCTGATCAACAAGGTTGCGCCAGCATTTGAGATTCCTCAACTTGCCCAATCAAATAAAATGTTCTCACCAGACGGTATGAAAGGACAAGTTTGGATTCTGAATGTTTGGGCTTCTTGGTGTGTGGCATGTCGCGAGGAGCACCCAGTATTGGTTGAATTGGCGAAGTCTGGGCAAGCGCCACTAATCGGTTTGGATTACAAAGATAAGCGCGAAGATGCGTTAGCAATGCTGGAGAGGCAAGCCAATCCTTACTTACTTTCTGCGTTTGATGCGAATGGACGTGTAGGGATCGACTATGGTGTCTATGGAGTTCCTGAAACATATGTAATCGATCAAGCGGGAGTGATTCGGTTCAAGCATATCGGCCCTATTACCCCGCAAATTCTGAATCAAAAGATCTATCCTTTGTTGGCAGAGCTTAAGAAATCATGAAACGCATTTTTGTAATCTTTGCCTCGGCGCTGTTTTTGCATAGCACTTATGCAAGTGATGCTGTCCCATTAGCAGATGACCCAGCAACAGAGCAGCGCCTGATTAGCATCTCTGAAGAAATGCGGTGCTTGGTTTGTCAAAATGAGTCTTTGGCTGGTTCGCGTTCAGATCTTGCGAATGATCTTCGTAGAGAAATTCGAACGTTGATTAAAGAAGGCAAAAGCGACGATCAAATCCGAGCCTTTATGGTGGAACGCTACGGAGACTTCGTTTTATATAAGCCTCCAGTGAAGTCTATTACTTGGCTTTTATGGCTTGGCCCATTTGTAATATTACTGATCGGGATTGCTTTTTTATTTTCATACTTGCGACGTCGCAACTTGCTTGCTCAAACTCAATCTTTGAGCGCTGAAGAGAATCAAAAAATTGATGCCCTATTAAATACGCTTGGCAAAAATGATCGGGATGGAATTCATGGTTAGTTTTTTCATTGCCGCCATCCTGTTGCTGGTTTTGGTTTTGCTCCTCAGACCTTTTATTTTCCCGGACAAATCTGAAGGCACCTCACGTCGCCAAATGAATGCCGCCATCTATCGTGATGAGCTTCAAAAATTGGCTTCTGAGCATGCTGCTGGCAGGGTTAATGCTCAAGAATACGAAATCAGTCATGCTGAAATGCGCCAGCGCCTTTTTCAGGACATCAATGACGAGGATGATAGGGCGGTGATGGGTTCAACTAAAAAAGTAATCATCGGCCTATCTATTTTTATTATTCTTTTATCTTCCGGCCTTTATTTTTATTTGGGCGATGTTGCTCGCGTGGCGCAACAGAGTCAGCAAAAGCCAATGACTCAGGCAGGTGTTGAGCAAATGGTGGCGGACTTTGCGCAGAAGATGGAAAAGGACCCAGGCAATCTGAAGGGTTGGGCGATGCTAGGACATTCTTATCGTATCTTAGGGCGCTACGCAGATGCCGCAAATGCATATGGTCGTGCTGGAGCGTTTATCAATGATGATCCAGAGTTATTGGCCGAGTATGCAGATGCATTGGTTGCCGTTGCGAATGGTAATTTTTCAGGCAAGCCTCTGCAATTCATTAACCAAGCATTGAAATTGAACCCCAATAATCTATTGGCGCTCTGGTTATCAGGCTCTGCATCATTCAATGGCGGTAATTACAAAGCGGCAGTACAAACTTGGCAGAAGCTGGTGCAACAATTACCGCCGAACTCTGAAGAGGCTCGTGCGATTGAGGGATCAATTGCGGAGGCAAGATCGAAAGGCGGTTTAGGCTCAGCCCCTGCAATTTCGTCTGCTAAGGGGGTTGGTGGCGTTGTTGAATTGTCACCTGAGCTGAAATCCAAAATAAAGTCAGGCGATATGGTGATGGTTATTGCCCGTCAGCCGGGAAAGCGGATGCCAGTAGCTGTACTGAAGGTTCCTGCATCCGAGTTTCCGATGTGCTTTAACCTCACAGATGCTTTGGCGATCAACCCAAGCACTCCGCTATCCACGCTGTCAGAAGTTTCTATTGAAGCTAGAATATCCAAAACAGGAATGGCTAAAGCAGAAGCTGGAGACCTTATCTCTGCGACCCAAACTGTTCAAGTTGGCGCGACTCAAGTCAAGCTTTTGGTAAACCAAGTTCGGCAATAAATAGAAGATGGGGCCTTGTAAGTCCCAAATGAAAGAACCTGGAGGTCATATGCATTCTCTAAAAAATACATCTATAACCCGTATGCCATTGCTATTGGCTTTTGTGTTTTATTAATCTCGATCTTTGCTGTCCTGTGGATTTTGGTGCCCCCTCCGCCAAAAACGATTGAAATGGCAACTGGCTTTCCAACCGGGTTGTATTACCAATTTGGTGAGCGCTTAAAGAAAGAGCTTGCGCAAGATGGTGTAGATCTAGAGGTAAAAACCACAGGCGGAACCATCGATAACTTGGCCTTATTAAGTGACCCTAAGTCTGGTGTGAAGTTTGCCATGATTCAGGGCGGGGTAGCAGATGTGAGCAAATATCCCAATTTAGTCTCAATTGCAGGTATGTTTTATGAGCCTATATGGGTTTGGTATCGTGAACCTGCCTTCAAGAGTGATGGTGGC
>CAZXSX010000068.1:0-7482 GCA_964643245.1 uncultured Polynucleobacter sp. | reverse complement strand
AAGAAACGCCCAAGTCCGCGCACGACCTTCACTTTGCGGGCTTTTGCCATACCAGCCAATCCGCCAGTCAATTTAGAAATAACGGATTCTTTATAAGCACGCAATTGATCGATCTCAATTTTTGGTGCTCCAAAAGTAATGCCATGCTTTGCCATGGTCTTTACTTCATCCATAACTGCAGTGGTATGCAACAAGGCTTTTGATGGAATACAGCCAACGCTCAAGCACACGCCACCCAAAGTAGCGTAACGCTCAACCAATACCGTATTTATCCCCAAGTCGGCGCTACGAAAGGCTGCACTATAGCCGCCTGGGCCAGCACCCAATACCAACATCTCGCATTCATGATCAACCTTGCCGTTGTACTGACCAGCCTTTGGGGCTTGCGCAGGGGTTGGTGCACTGGCTACAGGAATAGGCGCTGGCTTTGCAGCGGAAGTAGTTTTGCTTGCTTCAATTTCAGCAATCACTGAACCCTTGCTGACTTTATCACCCAGCTTTACGGATAGGCTCGTAATGGTTCCAGCAGTATCCGCAGGAACTTCCATCGTAGCCTTATCAGACTCGAGCACTAACAACGGTTATTCTTTTTCAATTACATCACCAACTTTCACAAGCACCTCAATTACGGGTACATCTGCGTAGTCGCCAATATCTGGCACTAGGATCATTTGCTTAGCCATGGATCGATCTTCCTTACAGCGTGGCACGACGGAAGTCGGCTAAGAGTTGGGCAATATAAACATTGAAGCGCGTTGCCAATGCCCCATCAATAACACGATGGTCTGCAGATAGAGATAGGGGGCAAATCAAGCGGGGGACAAATTGCTTGCCGTCCCACACAGGCTTCATGGCAGCCTTACTGACACCCAAAATAGCCACTTCAGGCGCGTTCACAATTGGTGAGAAATACGTACCACCAATACCACCCAGAGAGGAAATTGTGAAGCTGGCGCCTTGCATTTGATCTGGCTTTAACTTGCCCTCACGAGCAAGGGCCGCAAGCTCAGAGGTCTCCTGAGCGAGCTCAAAGATTCCCTTCTTATCGGCATTCTTAATGACTGGCACAACTAATCCTGTTGGTGTATCTGCAGCAAAACCGATATTGAAATACTTCTTCAGGATCAAATCATCACCATCAAGAGAGCTATTGAACTCAGGATATTTTTTCAATGCTGCTACAGCCGCCTTCATTAAGAAGGCGAACATCGTAATTTTGATACCCTTCTTCTCATTCTCTTTGTTAGTATGCACACGGAACGCTTCTAAATCGGTAATGTCGGCATCTTCGTGATACGTCACCGCAGGAATCATTACCCAGTTGCGGCCAAGATTGGCTGCAGCCAGCTTCTTAATACGATTTAGTGGTTGACGATCGATCTCACCAAATTTTGTGAAATCCACTTTTGGCCAAGGAATAAGATTGAGGCCACCTAAGCTGCCGCTACTAGGAGCAGCCGCAGGACTACCAGCACCACCAGTCATCGCAGCCTTCACAAAAGCTTGCACATCTTCTTGAGTAATGCGGCCCTTAGGTCCAGAACCTTTTACTTGGGCGATGGTGACACCCAGCTCACGAGCAAATTTGCGTACCGATGGGCTGGCATGACTAAATGCAATATCTACTTGAGGCGGAGGTGCTGGGGCTCTAGCTATTGGTGGCTCAACGGCTTTGGCAACCTGCGCTGGCGCTGTTGAATTAGTCGTTGGGGCAGATACTGCGCTAGCGCCGCCCTCCAAAATGACAACTACTGAACCTTCAGAAAGCGTATCTCCTACTTTCACTTTGACATCTTGAACTACACCAGCATGCGAAGCTGGTACATCTATGGTTGCTTTGTCAGACTCAAGCACCACAATCGATTGTTCTTTCTGAATCGTATCTCCGACTTTCACGAGCACTTCGATCACTGGCACATCTTTATAATCGCCAATGTCTGGAACTTTGATTTCAATAATTTGACTCATAAACTCATCTCACCTTAGACCGTCATTGGGTTTGGTTTGGAAGGATCAATCTCATACTTCTTAATCGCCTCGGCTAGCTTCTGACGATCGAGCTGACCAGCATCGACCAAAGATCTCAACGCAGTGAGGACAACCCAGCGACGATCGACTTCAAAGAAGTCACGTAACTTTTCACGAGTATCAGAACGTCCGAATCCATCGGTACCCAACACTTCATAGCGACGACCCAGATGTTGAATGGCTGGACGAATTTGCTCAGCAAACATGCGCACATAGTCAGTCGCCGCAATAATCGGGCCAGTAGTATCTTTTAAGCATTTCTCAACATGGGAAAGCACTGGTGTTGCAGTCGGATTTAACAAATTGGTGCGATGAACCGCATTCCAATCGCGACCTAATTCCGTAAAGCTTGGGCAACCCCACAAATCCGAAGCAATGCCCCAATCCTTATGAAGCATCTCGGCTGCCTCAATCACCTCACGGAAGATCGTGCCTGAACCTAAGAGTTGTACTCGCAATTTCGCATTAGCATCGCCAACCGATTTGAGTTTATACATGCCTTTGATGATGTCTTTCTCAACACCTTTTGGCATAGCTGGATGAGCATAGTTCTCATTCATCAAGGTGACGTAATAGTACACATCCTCCTGAACCTCCAACATACGGCGCATACCATCTTGAATCACTACAGCTAATTCAAAAGCGAATGTTGGGTCGTAGCTAATGCAATTTGGCACTGCCGCACTCCACAAATGGCTATGACCATCTTCGTGTTGCAAACCTTCGCCATTCAGGGTTGTCCTACCAGCGGTGCCACCCAATAAGAAGCCACGGCTACGCATATCACCCGCCGCCCATGCTAAGTCGCCAATACGCTGGAATCCAAACATGGAATAGAAAATATAGAACGGCAACATCGGTACGCCATGCGTGGAGTAAGAAGTTGCGGCTGCGATCCAATCGCACATTCCGCCAGCTTCGTTAATACCCTCTTGCAAAATCTGACCAGTCTTATCTTCTTTATAGAACATCAATTGATCATGATCTTCTGGTGTATAGAGTTGACCCAACTGATTCCAGATACCCAACTGGCGGAACATGCCCTCCATACCAAAGGTTCGAGACTCATCTGGCACGATCGGCACAACCCGTCTACCAATGGTCTTATCGCGCACAATCGTATTGAGCATGCGAACAAAGGCCATGGTTGTTGAAATCTCCCGACCCTCTGTAGTAGCTTCTAATAATGGTGCAAATGCCTCTAACGCAGGTACCGGCAGACTCTCCGCCTTGGCGCGACGTTGTGGCAGATAACCGCCCAATTCTTGACGGCGCGCTTTCATGTACTCCAACTCTGGACTACCTTCAGCAAATTTCACCAGCGGAATCTCTGCAAGCTGCTCGTCTTTTACAGGAATTTCAAAACGATCGCGGAAGCGACGCACATCGTCATCATTCATTTTCTTAGCTTGGTGCGCAATATTCATTGCTTCGCCCGAGCCGCCCATGCCGTAGCCCTTAATGGTATGAGCCAAAATGACAGTAGGTTGATCCTTATGATTTACCGCTGCATGAAATGCGGCATAGACTTTATGCGGATCGTGACCACCACGATTTAATTGCCAAATCTCGTCATCACTCCAGTCAGCCACCAGTGCTTTGAGTTCTGGCGTATTGAAGACGGTCTCACGAACATACGCACCGTTCTTTGCCTTCATGGTTTGGTATTGACCGTCAACAATCTCACCAAGACGTTGCATCAAGATACCTTTTTTATCTCGGGCAAATAAGGCGTCCCACTGGCCACCCCAAACAACCTTGATGACATTCCAACCAGCGCCTCGGAACTCACTTTCGAGTTCTTGAATAATTTTTCCATTACCACGCACTGGGCCATCTAAACGTTGTAAGTTACAGTTGATCACAAAGATCAAGTTATCCAACTTCTCGCGTCCTGCCATTCCAATGGCACCCAATGATTCTGGCTCATCGGTTTCACCATCGCCTAAGAACGCCCAAACTTTACGTCCCTGCTCTTGTATAAAGCCGCGGTCACGTAGATACTTCATGAAACGTGCTTGATAAATGGCCATGATCGGACCAAGACCCATCGAAACCGTGGGGAATTGCCAGAAGTCTGGCATCAACCATGGATGCGGATAGCTGGAGATGCCTTTACCTCCAACTTCTTGGCGAAAGTTATTCAATTGGTCATCTGTTAAGCGGCCTAGCATGTATGCGCGAGCATAGACACCGGGTGCAGAATGGCCTTGAACAAAAATCAAATCGCCACCATACTCAGGAGATGGTGCATGCCAGAAATGGTTATAGCCAACGTCATACAAAGTGGCAGCTGATTGGAACGAGGAGATGTGTCCGCCTACGTTCGTATCTTTATTGGCACGTAAAACCATTGCCATCACATTCCAGCGTGTATAGGAACGAATGCGATGCTCAACGTTTTGATCGCCTGGTAATCGCGCTTGATTTTCAACAGGAATGGTATTGATGTATGGCGTCTCAGTATGAAACGGTTGGTCAACACCATTTACACGTGCATGGGAAATTTGCTGATCAATTAAATATGCAGCCCGTTGTGGACCTTCGTTATGAATGACACCATCTAAGGCTTGAAGCCATTCTTGCGTTTCAACAGGATCCGCATCTTGCGGATTTTGATTGCCCAATACTTTCTCAGGAACTGCAGCCATAACGTGTCTCCAATGATTTTTCAGTAATTACTGCTACATCTTCTGTAAGTCATCCACTCTCTATAGGCAATATTCTAGGAAGGTATATGGGTGTATACAAGAAATTTTCCACATAATGGAAATATTTCTCATAATGTGGTATTTTTTGCAACGCAAATCAAATTAGCACAAAGGGTAAAAATCCAAATTCTGGGTATACCTGAGGCAAAATGGGCTAATTCCTATGAAATCCTCGGTTTTATCCAAACTCGCTCTTGCCCCAATTCAATGGCTCCGCAAAATTCGGGGATTTCGACTCGTCTACACCCCCCTGCTGGCTATTGTTTTATTTACCGCCGTCATGGGGATTATTTTGGGAACCTTGCACTTGCAAGAAAAGGGGCAACAAGAAGCCGCATTATTCAGAGAGCTTTCCTTTGCCAAGCAACGAATTCAGCTGCGCTTTGCAAATAATTCAGAATCGCTAAACACACTCAACCGAGAGATTGCTGCCAGCAGCGAAGATGCAAAACTTAAACAACTCATTCGTGAGCAAGCAGATGATTTGATTTTGAACAATCATGAAATCATCAAAATCCTATGGCTCAATGCTGAGAGCGCGCCACAGTGGGTAGCACCCACAAGCAATACGAAATCCGATCGATTCAGCAAAACATTAAAAGATACAGCCATTAATGAAGGTCTTGCCACTGCCATTGAATTGAGTCGTGTCACTGGAAGAACCGCTTTCAGTAAATTCATAACGGTGAATAGTCCTGAGATTGACTCGAACAACATGGACGGAAGAACCGTTTTTTGGCAGGTAACGCCCAACATTGTAGGCGGGCAAACGGTTGGCTTTCTGGCTGCCCTGTATACCACTCAGGGCATTTTGGAGATTATTCCAAATGAGCTAAAAGCGTTTTACCGCTTCACTTTACTGACTGATGGGGATCGCGTTTTATCCATCTCTTCAGATCGAGGCACCCCTAAGCGAGCATTTAGTACACAAACCAGTTTGGATATGGGTGTGTTAAATCCAAATCTTGCGTTACGAATTGATACTTATCCACTGCCTACTAATCTGACTTTTAGAATGCTGATTGGCGTAGTGCTTGGATTATCTGCCTTCGTGATCTGGAGTCTATGGTCTGTTTTAAAACAGATGCAAGTCCGCCAAGAGGCTGAAGCAAGCTTGCGCTCTGAAACCAGCTTTCGTAATGCCATGGAAAATTCCACTCCAGTGGGTATCCGTGCGCACGATATGCAAAAGCGCATCACTTACGTCAATCGTGCATTTTGCGAAATGACAGGTTGGTCAGCCCATGAACTTATCGGCTTAGCGCCACCCTTCCCATTTTGGCCAGCTGAAAAGCATGATGAGATGGTCGAGAAAATGAACCGAGCCCTTAAGCCGGATGTCAGCCCGAAGTCTGGTATTGAGGGCACGATTCTGAAGCGGAATGGAGACTCCATTCAGACCCGTACGTTCATTGCGCTGCTCATTAATGAAAAAGGAAAGCAAACTGGCTGGGTAACCTCATTAGTTGACATCTCCGAACCCAAAAAGATTCGTGAAGAATTGGCAGCATCACAAGAACGCTTTATTACTGTGCTCGAGGGGTTGGATGCTGCCGTGTCAGTAGTCGATCTTGAAAACGATCGGTTGCTATTTGCCAACCGCTTTTATCGAGAAAACTTTGGCGATGACTCTCAGGGCCACTTCTCGTTATCGGGTGACTCTAACAATTTGAAAACACTTCATGAGGTTGCAGAAGATCTTCAGGAATCCCCCAGGAATTCCAACCTCCTTCTTGTATCAAGAGTCAGAATCTGAGGAAGTGCAATTAAGTGAAGGCAATAATCGCTGGTATGAAGTTCGACGGCGTTTCATCCCTTGGGTGGATGGCCGTCTAGCCCAATTATTAATTGCCACAGACATTACTGCGCGTAAGGAAGCTGAGGAGTTATCGCGTCAACAAGAAGAGCGCATGCAATTTACCAATCGTCTCACCACAATGGGTGAAATGACCTCATCACTAGCGCATGAGTTAAACCAACCGCTTTCAGCCATTTCTAATTACTGCATGGGTGTAGCGAAACGCTTGGAGAATCAGCTAGACCCAGCAGTCTCCAAAGATATTTTGCCTGCTCTCGAAAAGGCCTCTGAACAAGCTCACCGTGCGGGAACCATCATTCAGCGCATTCGTGGATTTGTAAAGCGCAGCGAACCGCAACGCAAATCCACAGCGATCAGCAATATCATTAATGATGCGGTTGGCCTTGTCGAAATTGAGGCTCATCGCCATCGTCTAAATATCAGTTCCAGTATTGCTGACAACCTTCCTGAGGTCGACATCGATCCTGTTTTAATTCTGCAAGTTTTGGTTTACTTACTCAAAAATGGTCTCGATAGCACTCGGGAAGCCTACCCCCCTCTCCTCTCGCTGATCTGCGCCTCCCGTAAGCATTACTGCAGATTTGGATACCAGCACTTTTCCAATCATGCTCAAAATTCAAGTCAGTGATGGCGACTCTGGAATACCCGAAACCATGTCCGAGCGCATGTTTGAGCCGTTTTTTAGCACCAAATCTGACGGAATGGGCATGGAACTGAATATTTGCCGCTCCATCATTGAATCCCACCACGGGCGGCTTTGGGCGGTCAACCGCATGGACTCAGAACAGACTAGACTAGTGGGCTACACCTTTACAATACTGCTACCCCTAGTTTCTCCGGAAGCCAAGGTCAATCTTTGACTGTCTTACCAATTGAATTATCTTGCGAGATCCGATATGAACTTAAGCGCAACTACTAAAAAAC
>CAZXSX010000067.1:0-7656 GCA_964643245.1 uncultured Polynucleobacter sp. | reverse complement strand
CTAGCGTTGTTAGGCCTTGGTGGCGGAAACACAATAGCTTGATGCGGATAAGGCCCTAGCTCTTTACTAATCCTCATTACCTTCACGGTGAGCTCTTCAGTAGCATAAGCCATTCTTGCTGGCCCCTCCAATCCGACCGTCTGGGCAATACCCTTGAAATCTTCACCATGTCCACTAAAGCAATCATCAACAGCGTGACATAGCTCATGCACCAGAGTATCCAACAACTGAACCGGATCATCGATTTTGGGTGAGATAAAAATTTCATTAACACCACCGCCAGAACGCTCTCTTGGCCAACACTGGCCTAAAGTTGCTCTCGAACTACTCGATGCTGGAAATCCACAAGAAACTCTTACCGGAGGGATGACATACCCAGCTTTAGAAAATACGGGCTCTAGATGCTTGACGGCATCCTCAAGCCATGCTTCTCGTGTACGGTATGTTGCTTCATTGAAAAATGGGTTCAAATTGATTAAAAGGGGTAAATTGCGATCATACGCCACCAAAAGTAGAATCAGCCTATGAAGGATCTAGAAAGCCTTAGCGCCTACCAAGCAGCCCAAGCGCTCGCCAAACGGGAAATCAAGGCTCAGGATTTACTCCTCTCCTGCCTCGATCGCATTGGGCAGCGTGACAGTGTTGCCAAGGCTTGGGCAAGCCCTTGGCAAGGAAAATGCCTTCACTCGTGCTAAATCCCTCGATAAAGGCGCTAAAAAGGCCTTTTACATGGCTTGCCTATAGGCGTTAAAGATTTATTTGATACCTATGATCTCCCCACTTCCTATGGGTCAACCATTTACACCCATCACCACTCAAAAACCGATGCCGTGTCCATAGCCTTGATGCGTCAGCAAGGCGCCATTATTTTGGGCAAAACTGTCACGACCGAGTTTGCATCCTTTAAAAGCGGCATCACGGCAAGCCCAGTTGACCCAACGTATACCCCTGGGGGTTCTTCCAGCGGTTCTGCGGTTGCGGATTTCATGGTACCACTAGCAACGGGAAGCCAAACGGCGGGATCCATCATTCGGCCGGCATCTTACTGCGGCGTAGTGGGATTTAAGCCCAGCTTTGGGAAAATTAGTGCGGCTGGAGTGAAAAGCCTAGCCCCATCTTTGGACACAATGGGGTGCTTTGGCAGGACTGTTGAGGATGTTGCTTTAGGTGTAGCAGCCATGAGCGGCGATCACACCATCGCAGATATTGAGGCGCTACAGAACAAACCCCGCATCTTGATATGCAAAACGCCAGATTGGGAATTTTCCAGCAAAGACACGATCGCAGCGATTGCACTCGCGCGTTTTGTTGCCGAAAAAATCTAAGGGTCAAGTCGGCGATCTTTCGCTACCAACAATCTTTAAAACTTTACGCGAGACCCAAACGCGCATCATGCTCAGCGAAATGTCACGAAGCCTTACGTTTGAGCAAGAACATTACGCGCATATGCTAAGCCCTTTGCTCAGAAAACAACTTGATGCCGGTAAACACATTCCGTATCAACACTATTCTGAAGATTTGAAGGCAGCCAATAGATCGCGTGAGATCATTGCAGAGGTCTTTCAGAATCAAGTTGACATCCTAATTACCCCAAGTGCAGTCGGCGAAGCCCCTTTGCTTAAGGAAGGCACAGGTGATCTCTTATTTTGCAGAATTTGGACTCTACTGGGTTTACCGTGCATTAATGTAAATATTTCGACTGGAAGCAATGGGCTCCCAATCGGCATCCAGTTAATAGCAGGTCCA
Source organism: uncultured Polynucleobacter sp. (assembly GCA_964643245.1). Lineage (GTDB taxonomy): Bacteria > Pseudomonadota > Gammaproteobacteria > Burkholderiales > Burkholderiaceae > Polynucleobacter. The sequence goes on along the minus strand of CAZXSX010000067.1, from coordinate 5,910 downwards.
GGTAAAGATGGTTTACTACTCAGCGTTGCTAGGGTATTTGCGCTAGCGCTGCCTGACCCCGTATTGCGAGATCAGGCCTAAGCAATTAATCCAACGTAATGTTGGTAGACTTAATTACTTTATTCCAATAAGGAAGTTCTTTCTTCACCAATGCTTCGGTTGCAGCAGGGTTTTGATAGCGAACCTCAACCCCTGCTGCATCTGCGCGATCTTTAACCTCAGGCAGTGCCAAGCTCTTTTTTACAGATTCAGTAAGCTTTGCAACAATTGGTGCAGGCGTTTTTGCTAGAGCAAATAAACCGACCCAAGACTCTAATTGAAACGATGGCAAGCCCACTTCTGCAGTAGTCGGTACCTTGGGCATTCCTGGATGTCGATTCTTACCTGTGACGGCCAAACCCTTTAACTTACCACTTTGTACATGCTGCATCAGTGAGGGTGGAGTGGAGATAAATACTTGCACTTGACCAGCCAATACGTCCTGAATAGCAGGCCCGATCCCTTATAAGGCACATGAACCATATCGACGCCGGTGACTTGCTTAAACATTTCTGTACCAATATGCGATACAGAACCGTTGCCTTGTGAGGCGTAATTCAATTTACCAGGATTGGCTTTGGCATATGCGATGAATTCTTTTAAATTACTCACTGGTACCGATGGATGAACTGCAATCACATTCGTTGATACTGTGAGCAGAGCAATTGGTGAAAAATCTTTAATTGGGTCCCATGGCAATTTATCCATTAATGCGGGGTTACCCACGTGATACCCCGAGTATGAGATCAACAAGGTATAGCCATCAGGTTTTGCGTTGGCAACATATTGATACGCAATATTCCCGCTGGCACCTGGTTTATTGTCCACTACTACTGGTTGACCAATAACTCTTGTTAAAGGCTCGCTCAATAAACGCGCAGAGGTATCCACTAACCCTCCCGGCGGATTGGGAACAACCAAGGTGATCGTTTTATTCGGATACGATTGAGCAGCAACGGCACTGGCTGCTACAGCTAAACCGATGACGATCAGCAATTTTTTTGTAGTTAATAAAGTTTCATGAAGTGTTTTCATTTGATCTCCAGGTATCTATATTTATCGTTGTCCTACTTTTACGCTTCCAAATACTGACTGAGCCTCTCTTGGCAAACACCGCCAATAACGTTCATTAGCATTGACTGTTGCATTTAATGCAGCAGCAGCTCCCAGCCCCAACGCGGTTTGTACAAGAATGCTCGCGCTAATGCAATGAGATCGGCATCTCCCTTTTGCAAAATATCTTCAGCTTGATGGGGATCCGTAATCAGCCCAACCGTCATCGTTGGTATTCCAGATTGATCTTTCACAATCTTAGCAAAAGGGACTTGATAGTTTGGTCCCAATGCAATTTTCTGCTGGGGCGAGATGCCGCCAGATGAGATATGCACAAAATCACAGCCCAACGGTTTAAGTTGCTTTGCAAAATTGGCCGTTTCTTCTGGAGTCCAGCCGCCCTCAACCCAGTCGCTGGCAGAAATTCGTATTCCTAACACTCCTTGATAGGCGGCTCTTACAGCGGCAAACAATTCCAACGGAAAGCGTATGCGATTTTCAAATGATCCACCGTACTCGTCGATGCGTTGATTGGCAATTGGCGATAAAAATTGATGCAAGAGATATCCATGCGCCCCATGCAACTCAATGCCATCCAATCCAATCCGATCGGCACGCTTAGCGGCTGTCACAAAAGCAGCAATCAAGTCCTTTAGCTCCGCTTTGGAAAGCTCATGTGGCAAACGCTCCCCTTCTAACTGTGGAATTGCTGAAGGTGCCAAGGTTTCCCATCCACCTTGATCTTTGGACAGAAGTTGACCGCCATCCCACGGTGTTGCGCTGGACGCTTTTCGACCCGCATGCGCCAATTGAATAAATACTGGTGTCGCAGGTGCTAACTTTCGAGCACGACTCAATTTGTCCTTCAGTGTAGCTTCGGTACGATCGTCCCACAAACCTAAACATGCCGGAGTAATGCGAGCCTCCGGCGTAACTCCAGTGGCTTCAATAATAAAAAGTGCAGCACCACTATTTAATAAATTACCCCAATGCATTAAATGCCAATCATTCTTATAAATACACAGACAACTATGAATGCTCCTAAAGCCTTTAAATCTAAAGAAGATATTGGTCACTATGTTGGTGGATCCGTCATCACCCCTAAAGATGGTCGTTTTGCCGATGTTTACAACCCAGCCATGGGTTTAGTAGCCCACAAAGTTGCATTGGCCTCCCGTAATGAAGTGGATGCTGCTGTAGCAGTAGCCCAAAAGGCATTTGAATCCTGGAGCCTTACCAACCCCCTACGCCGTGCACGTATTCTGTTTAAGTATTTGGAACTGCTTAACGCTCTTCGCGATGAGTTGGCAGCCATCATCACCGCTGAGCATGGTAAGGTTTTTACGGATGCTCAAGGTGAGGTCACTAGCGGTATTGAAATCCTAGAATTTGCAACCGGTATCCCTGAGCTTCTTAAGGGCGACTATACCGAACAGGTGTCCACGGACATTGATAACTGGGTCATGCGCCAGCCGCTAGGGGTAGTTGCTAGCATTACACCGTTTAACTTCCCTGTCATGGTCCCCATGTGGATATTCCCAAGGCAATACCTTTGTACTGAAACTAAGCCCTACCGATCCCTCAGCTTCCCTATATGTGGCTAAATTGCTCAAAGAGGCTGGCCTTCCAGATGGCGTATTTAACGTTGTCCAAGGTGACAAAGAGGCTGTTGACGCATTGATTGAAAACCCCGACGTCAAAGCAACTAGCTTTGCAGGCTCAACACCCATCGCCAATTTATGAGCGTTGCGCGCATTTTGGTAAACGCTCTCAAGCACTCGGTGGCGCCAAGAATCACATGGTCATCATGCCGGATGCTGATATTGAGAAAGCTATTGATGCATTGGTAGGAGCCGCTTATGGTTCAGCTGGCGAACGTTGTATGGCAATATCAGTGGCAGTGCTAGTGGGTGATGTTGCTGAAAAGATCATGCCTAAATTGATTGAGCGTACCAAAACGCTCAAAATTAAGAATGGTATGGAATTAGACGCTGAAATGGGTCCCATTGTCACCAAAGCGGCTTTGGAGCGCATCACTGGATATATTGAAAGCGGTGGTCGCCTCTGGCGCAAAACTCTTAGTAGATGGTCGTGGATTTAAAGTTCCTGGCCACGAAGATGAGTTTTATCTGGGGGCACGCTATTTGACAATGTCACTACCGACATGAAGATTTACTTAGAAGAAATCTTTGGGCCTGTTTTGTCTTGCGTACGCGTAGCCAACTTCACAGAGGCCCTAAATTTAGTCAATTCTTGTGAATACGGTAACGGTGTTGCTTGCTTTACCAGCGATGGCAATATTGCACGTGAATTTGCCCGTCGCGTACAGGTTGGCATCAATGTGCCAATTCCGTTTCCGATGGCTTGGCATGGTTTTGGCGGCTGGAAAAAGTCCCTCTTTGGTGACATGCATGCCTACGGCAAGGAAGGCGTACGCTTTTATACCAAGCAAAAGAGCGTCATGCAGCGGTGGCCCGAGAGCATTGCTAAAGGCGCAGAGTTTGTTATACCCACCTCAAAGTAAGCACCCTAGTTTTTAAGAGTTCACACAAAAATAGCGATCAATAGATCGCTATTTTTTTATTTGCACCAATGGTGTTACTGAAGTGTATTTTTGAAGGCTGGCATGATGGGGACTGCGAGAACCTCAATACCCTCTTCCTTCAAAGACTTTACTTTATCTAGAGTAGTTTGGCCACGAATACTACGCTCAGGCGCTTCTTTGTAATGAATCTTTCTAGCTTCCTCAGCAAATGCAGCGCCAACATCTTCAAACTTGCCCATGAGCTCACGCATGCCATTTAGAAAGGCAGCTTGCACTTTCGCTTCCAGTTGTGAGTAATCATTGCCAGTTAAGGCCACCACTTCTCCGCTAGCGTTGCCGATTTCTTCACTAGGAGCAGTCAGTGCTGTAGATGAAGACTTGGCGATATGTGGTGCCGACGGCATGCGTGTGATTTGAGTGCTGTCGCAGATAGGGCACGCAAGCATACCCTGCTCTTGCTGAGCAAGGCAATCCTCCTCAGAGGCAAACCACCCCTCAAAGCGGTGATCCAAGGGACATACGAGATTGTAGACTTTCATAAGACCTATGTAAGGGCAAAAATGCCAAATTCGATAAATCCTATTTTAATAGGAAATCAAGCGCCCTATTTAATAGGGGTTGGACTGACTAAACCACGGCGGTAGCGGTCTAGCCAATACCCTGAAATAGTCGTTTTTACGTCCGTAATCTCACCCTCTTCAATCCATGTTAGTAACTGCTCTACAGGGGCTGTAAATACATCCAGAAATTCTTCGTCGTCAAGCTTGCTTCTGCCTGGCACCAAGTTCTCAGCCAAATAGATGTCAATAAACTCCGTTGAATAGGAAATCACTGGGTGTATGCGGCGTATATAACTCCATTTTTTGGCCGTATAGCCCGTCTCCTCTTCCAGCTCACGCTGAGCACAGAGCAAATGATCCTCGCCAAGGTCCAACTTCCCTGCTGGAATCTCAATACATGCTTTCGCAATCGGATAACGAAATTGACGCTCTAACAAGACCCTGCCATCATCCAGCAATGCAACAACTGCTACGGCACCAGGATGTGTTAAATATTCGCGCGCTGCAATCTGACCATCAGGCAAACGAACCTGATCGCGCTTCATATTCAAAAATATTCCACCATAAATATTTTCCCCAGAGACACGTTCCTCTCGCAAATGCTCATCACCACTAGGTAAATCACTAAATGATTTTTCGGTCATGCCTTAACTTTCAACTAATTAGTCAGATTGATTGAATCGTACCTGAATCCAATGTCATTCTGGTGTCATAAACAGTGTAACAAAAATAAAAGGCTCCTGAAGGAGCCTTTCTTGAGGGTAGCCTCATAATTGAATTCTGACTATGAACCCAATAGCGTCCGACGCATTGCATCCAAGCAAATACTCATTAAGCCTGCAGGAACAATACCGATTACCACTACCAAAATTGCATTCAAGCTTAGTAAGCCTTTTGCAAATCCTGAGCCAGTCACGCTAGACTCATGAGCTGGCTCATCAAAATACATGACTTTGACTACTCGGAGGTAGTAGAAGGCGCCTATTAGGGAAGCGAGCACAGCAATAATGGCCAAGAATGTATGTTCTGCATCTACCAAGGCCTCTAATACGCCTAGCTTCGCAGCAAAGCCAACCGTTGGTGGAATACCCGCCAATGAGAGCATCATCACTAAGCCAATAAAGGCAAACCAAGGGTGCTTCTTATTTAATCCCTTTAATCCCTCAAGAGTCTCGCAATCATATCCTTTGCGAGATAAAACCATTAATAAGCCGAAGGTGCCCAATGTCGTTAATACATAGGTAATGATGTAAAAAACGGAAGCGCTAAATGCGTGATCATCAAATACCGACAACATACCGAGCATGACAAAACCCATCTGCGCAATCGCAGAATATGCCAGCATGCGTTTGACATTAGTTTGAGCGATCGCAGTAACGTTACCGACAACCAAGGACAATACAGCCAGCAAAACCAGCATTGGCTGCCAATCACCCATCAAAGGCAATAAGGTATTAACTAGCAAGCGGAATGAGAGAGCAAATGCAGCAATCTTCGGGGCTCCAGCAATCATCAATGTCACTGCAGTCGGCGCACCTTGGTAGACATCAGGCACCCACATATGGAAAGGCACAACGCCCAACTTAAATGCTAAGCCGGTAACGATAAACACTAAGCCAAACGCCATCACCAAATGATTGATGCGAGGATCGGCTACCGTTTTAAAAATTTCAATATGATCAATTGAACCGGTCACGCCATAGAGCATCGACA
>CAZXSX010000066.1:0-7830 GCA_964643245.1 uncultured Polynucleobacter sp. | reverse complement strand
ATTCAAAATTTCGGCCAAACAAAATGACGCCACCAGTCAACGGATGCAAAATCCGGCGACGATCCTCCGCATTCAAGGTCTGACCAACTACATCCAAAGTAATTGGTCCTGGTTTCATGGTGGCTACAGTCATCTTTTCCTCTAAGTATCAGTAATCAGGCACTCAAATGATGGCTTAAGTTTTTACAAAATCGTTTGTCTACTTTTGCATCACAATCACATACGCTATAGCCATATCTTGCTCATCGCTAACCGTGACTTGGGCTTCCCAATTTTTCTCGTGCATAAATTGTGCTAACGCTCCAAGATAGAAAGTAATAGGTTTGCCACTGGGCTCATTCAGGGTTTGCAAGGATCGCCATGTCATCGGCATTCGCATGCCAAGACCAATTGCTTTTGAAAACGCTTCTTTTGCGGCAAAACGGGTGGCTAAAAAGGCCATACCGCGCTTGTGATTTCTGGCAAGACGGTGTTGAAACACCTTCATCTCATCGGGGCCTAAAATTTTCTCCGCTAGCCGACCATTTGTGCGATCGTATGCAGCCTGTAAGCGCCCGATCTGCAAAATGTCTGTACCAATCCCAATAATCATGAAACGTTCTATTTCAATGGATGAATATGGTCTTTATGACGGCCTCGGACCATCAATGCTTTCATATCTTCAATAGCATTTTGCCAACCCTTAAAGATTGCCGCTGCCACAATTGCATGGCCAATATTGAGTTCAGACAAGTCTTCAATCGCGGCAACTAGCTTCACATTGCCCTCATGCATGCCATGACCGGCGTTGACTCTGAGCCCGATACTTTTACCAAACTGAGCAGCCTTCCGAATGCGCTCTAACTCTTCTATCTGTTCTGCGCCCGCTAATTCCGCATAACGTCCCGTATGCAATTCCACTACAGTAGCGCCTGCATCTTTTGCAGCCTGAATTTGCTTTTCTTCTGGATCAATAAATAAAGACACTCTAATGCCAGCCTCTTGCAACTGTGCAGTAGCAGCCTTTACTACGGCAAAATGCCCCAGAACATCGAGACCACCCTCGGTGGTCACTTCTTCACGCTTCTCTGGCACCAAGCACACATCGTGTGGCTTTACCTGACAAGCAATATTGAGCATTTCCGGGGTGACGGCGCATTCCAAATTCATGCGGGTCTTAATTAAGGGACGCAGCGCGATCAAATCCGCATCTTTAATGTGGCGACGATCCTCACGAAGGTGGAGAGTAATCAAATCTGCACCAGCCTCCTCCGCAAGTTGCGCTGCCTTCAGTGGATCAGGGTAAACCGTACCCCGAGCATTACGCAAGGTCGCAACGTGATCAATATTGATACCGAGCTCTAGGGGATGCATTGTCGTCATGCCTGTAGATTACTAGATTTTCTTGAGATCAATCAAAATTTGACGAGTTGTCAGAACTTGGTCATGCAAATGCAAACTCAATAGAAAACGCATCAGTTGCTTACTTTCGGAGAGCGTTTGGGGATCTGAAAAATCACCCGCTGCAATAGCCAACAATGATCGACCCTTCAATACCGGCCAATGCCCTGGATCATCTGCTTGCGCGGGACGCACCCCCCGCTCAGGTTGATATACGTACTCCAACTGAGCCTCCGGCAAACCATTGGTTTCCACACAGCGATCTAAAACAGCAGCATAGCCGGTCTCCTGCAATAGCGAGAGCTCGAAGGGGCGCAGTATCCCCTCTAAACCTTTTGATTCAAACTCAAGATTGGATAACGCATTAATCGTCTCAGCATAGCGATCGTAGAGTTTTTCGTATTCGTCCTCACGAGCTAGAAATTTCACTAATAACTCATTGAGATAGAAACCACAAAGTAGGGCATCCCCCACTAAAGAAGGCATCCCACCAACCCACTCCGATTTGGTTAAGGTGCGTAGCTCGAATTTACCGCTCCAAGAAACCAATAGTGGCTGAAAGCGTTGCAAAACTGGACGCAGCGTCGAATGTGGTCGCTTGGCGCCTTTAGCAATCAACGCCATCCGGCCATGCTGTCTAGTGAAAACGTCTAGGATGAGACTGGTCTCTTTATAGGGAATGCTGTGCAATACAAAAGCGGGCTCGTCAGTAATGCGAATCGAAGCCATACCAACCTATTCCAAACCTTGAGCCCGTAATTCAGCTAGATCATCTGCCCAGCCACGCTTAACCTTGACCCAAGTCTCTAAAAAGACTTTGTCGTCAAAGAGTTTTTCCATATCGATCCGCGCATCCGTCGATATCTTTTTGAGACGCTCGCCTTTTTGACCAATGATCATGGCTTTGTGGCTATCGCGATCGACCAAGATCGTGGCAAAGATGCGGCGCATTTTGCCATCCATCTTGAATTGATCAATCACCACGGTCGAGGTATAGGGCAACTCTTCACCCGTAAAACGAAAGACTTTTTCTCGGAGGATCTCTGCTGCCAAGAATCGCTCACTGCGATCCGTGACAGTATCTTCATCATAAATAGCTTCACCTTCAGGCAAATACCCTTCCAGCACATCCAATAGCCTATCGATGTCACTTGGGTTCTTTGCACTTATCGGTACAATTTCAGTGAACTCGGAGGTTTGATCCTCATAGCCACCGATTTCACACCAAGGCTTGGCCATTTCTTTCATGAAATTCAGTAATGCCTGGTCGCGCTCTGAGAGGGCTTGGAATCGACTATTAAATACATCTAACTTATTGAGAACCAACACCACCGGCAGGTTCTCTGGGAGTAGTTTTAATACTTTTTTATCGTCTTCACCAAAATAGCCTGCCTCCACCACAAAGCAAACAACATTTACATCTTGCAATGCAGTCGTCACGGTACGGTTCAACGCTTTATTGAGCGTATTCATCAAGCGCGTTTGAAACCCAGGTGTATCAATAAAAATAAATTGTGCTTCTGGGCGATTTTGAACACCCAAAATTCGGTGGCGTGTGGTTTGCGCCTTACGCGAAGTAATGCTGATCTTTTGCCCAACCAAAGCATTTAGCAAGGTGGACTTGCCCATGTTTGGACGACCAACAATGGCGATAGTGCCGCATCTAAACACAATTAGCCCTTTAGCTTAAGATTTAATTGCCCTTCGGTCGCTTCATTTTTCGCCGCTTTTTTCTTGGCTGAGCGAGTCTTCTTGGGTTTGCGGGACTCTTGAGGCAAAGCCTTGAGCACTGCAAGTAGAGCTGTCTTAGCGGCAGACTGTTCTGCTGCACGGCGAGAGGCACCTTCACCCTTAACCGATACTTTTAGGCTGGGGATTAAACACTCCACCTCAAATTGCTGATTGTGTGCAGCACCACTGGTGCCAGTAACGTTATAGGTTGGCAAAGGGAGCTGATAGCTTTGCAAGCACTCTTGCAACAGCGTTTTGTCATCCTTACCTAAGGTCTTAGGATCCACTTGCGCAAGAATGATGGAGTACAGCTTACGTAAACATCCCTTGGCCACTTCAAAGCCACCATCGAGAAAAATTGCGCCCGTCACGGCTTCTAAGGTATCGGCAAGGATGGAGGGCCGACGAAAGCCACCACTTTTCAACTCGCCTTCACCTAAACGCAGATAATCTGATAACGATAGGGTTTGAGCAATCTCATATAGGGCTTGCTGCTTCACCAAATTTGCTCGCACGCGCGAGAGGTCGCCCTCATCCAAATCCGAATAGCGCTCGTACAAGAGATCGGCAACGACGCAATTGAGAATGGAATCCCCTAGAAACTCTAAGCGTTCATTATTTTTCTTGCTATGACTTCGGTGTGTCAGCGCCTGATGCAACAGCTCAGGCTTTTTAAAGGTATAGTCAAGGCGCTCTTGCAGCGGTGCGGTTTCGATAACGGCGCGCGCACTCATGATCATTTACTCAAAGCCGCCAATACGGCCAAGATTACCAAGGTTAAGCCAGACAAAGAATGCTCTTCCAACAATATTCTTATCCTGTACAAAGCCCCAATAGCGTGAGTCTGCGCTGTTATCGCGGTTATCACCCATCGTAAAGTAATGCCCTGGTGGCACCTTACACGTTAAGCCTGAGGGTTGGTATTGGCAAAACTCTGCCCCTGGAAAACGCTCTGTTGGAAATACGGTTGCTGGACGATCAGGATCATTCAGAATCTCATGACGATTGCCACCTAAATCGACCGGAAAGGTTTCGGTATAACGCTTGGCGTACCGCATGTTCTCGGGATCGAGATAAGACTCTCCACCACTGTATTGCAAGGGCTGGTCATTGATGATCAAACGCTTGTCTTGATAAGTAATCACATCACCTGGGATTGCAACTACTCGCTTAATGTAATCAACGGATTCATCACGTGGATACCGAAACACAATCACGTCCCCACGCTTAGGCGATCCCAGGTCGATCACTTTTTGATTAATCACGGGCAAGCGAATGCCGCAAGTGAACTTATTCACCAAAATAAAGTCGCCAATTTGCAATGTTGGAATCATGGAGCCTGATGGAATTTTGAACGGCTCAACAATGAAGGAGCGCAATACAAAAACTGCACAAATTACCGGAAAGAAACCGGCGGTATATTCCAGCCAAAGTGGCATGCGGTCAATACCGGCAAGCTTACGCTGGGGGGCAAAGTACATTCTGTCGGCGACCCAAGCAATACCCGAAACAATCACCAGAATAAAAAGAATCAGCGCGAAGTTCATTATTCTTCCACCTGCAAAATTGCTAGGAAGGCTTCTTGAGGAATCTCCACATTGCCCACTTGCTTCATGCGCTTCTTACCTTCTTTTTGTTTTTCTAGGAGCTTGCGCTTACGGGAGATGTCGCCGCCGTAACACTTTGCCAAAACATTCTTACGCAATGCTTTAACGTTTTCACGAGCAACAATATTGCTACCAATAGCGGCTTGAATCGCAACATCAAACATTTGACGAGGAATAATGCCGCGCATTTTAGAAACCACTTCTCGGCCGCGGGATTGACTATTACTTCTATGAACAATCACCGATAGCGCATCGACACGATCACCATTAATCAGAATATCAACCTTCACCACGTCGGCAGGACGATGTTCCTTAAACTCATAATCCATCGAGGCATAGCCACGAGAGATCGACTTTAGGCGATCAAAAAAGTCGAGAACGATCTCTGCCATCGGCAATTCATACGTAAGTTGAACCTGACGGCCCAAGTAATTCATTCCCGTCTGAATACCCCGCTTCTCTACACATAAGGTAATGACCGAGCCTACATACTCTTGGGGCATGTACAGATTAACGGTAACAATCGGCTCCAAGATGGTGTCGATCTTGCTCACCTCTGGCATCTTAGAGGGGTTATCCACCATGATGATCGTGCCATCGGACTGCTGTACTTGATACACCACGGTGGGTGCGGTCGTAATCAAGTTCATGCCGTACTGACGCTCTAAGCGCTCTTGCACAATCTCCATGTGCAACAAACCTAAGAAGCCGCAACGAAACCCAAAGCCTAGCGCTTGCGATACCTCTGGCTCATAAAGTAATGAAGCGTCATTAAGCTTGAGCTTTTCTAAAGATTCGCGCAATTGATCGTATTCACTTGCTTCTACAGGATAGAGTCCAGCAAAAACTTGTGACTTGACTTCTTTAAAACCGGGCAATGGTTCAGCAGCTGGTATACGTCCTTGTTGTCCAGTTGCATGGGTAACGGTATCGCCCACTTTCGCTGCTTTAAGCTCTTTAATGCCGGCAATAATGAATCCTACTTGGCCTGCACTAAGCTCAGGACGATCAACGGATTTTGGACTAAAGACACCAACGTGCTCAACCAAGTGAGTAGAGCCGTTGGCCATCAAGGTAATTTTGTCTTTCGGTTTTAAGGTGCCGTTAACAACTCGCACCAACATCACCACTCCAACGTAGTTATCGAACCATGAATCGATGATCAAACACTGCAAGGGGGCAGTCGCATCACCTTTTGGGGGTGGAACGCGGCGAATCATCTCCTCTATGACTTCATTGACGCCCATGCCCGTCTTTGCGGAACAGGTAACAGCATCCGTTGCATCAATGCCAATCACATCCTCAATTTCTTGGATGGCGCGTTCAGGATCCGCTTGAGGTAAATCGATTTTGTTTAAAACTGGCACCACCTCAACTCCGAGCTCAATGGCGGTGTAACAGTTGGCGACGGTTTGCGCTTCAACACCCTGACTTGCATCGACCACCAATAAAGCGCCTTCGCAGGCAGATAAGGAACGACTAACTTCATAAGAAAAGTCGACGTGGCCTGGGGTATCAATCAGATTGATGTTGTAGATCTTGCCGTCTTTGGCTTTGTAATTGAGAGCGGCTGTTTGGGCCTTAATCGTGATGCCACGTTCCCGCTCAATATCCATTGAATCGAGAACCTGGGCTTCCATTTCACGATCAGAAAGACCGCCACAAAGTTGAATAATGCGATCCGCAAGCGTTGATTTGCCGTGATCAATATGGGCGATGATAGAAAAATTGCGGATTAAATCCATATCGTCTTATTCAGTGATTCCAAAAACGCCTTGTCAGAACGCACCACAATGATGCGCTGCAAAAAGTTGTCTTAAGGGAATTGTAATGGGTGGCGCCCAAAAGGCGCCAAACCCTATTTTTTACCCTAAAAAGGCTTATTTTGGTCGAACTGGAACAACTAAGGTGCTGTCAGCCCGACGAATAAAGACCGCAACTGCCTTATTGGGGTCCAGCCCCTTAACGAGAGCCTCAAACTGCTTTACCCCTGAAATATCGGTGTCGGCGACTCGGATAATGACGTCACTCAGACGGGCACCCGCTCTAGCTAAAGGGCCATCCCCCAAGCCAGTTACCTCGACACCTCCTTTGATATTGAGCTCTTTCTTTTTAGCGTCGGATACATCTGCGACGATCACACCCATGGAATTAGCAGTGCCACCATTAGCAGATGAAGCGTCCGCCTTTTTCGCTGTCTGCGCAGATTCCGTATCGGTGACAGTGACCGTTAATTCACGCGTAGTGCCTTTGCGCCACACTTGCACTGGTACCGAGGTGCCAGGCTTTGTATCCCCAACAATTCTGGGTAAATCAGTAGACTCTGCGATCTCGCGACCATTGAAACTCAAAATCACATCACCTGACTCTATTCCACCGGTGGCCGCTGGTCCACCCGGTTCAACGTTACGCACATAAGCACCACGAGGTTTACCTAGACCTAGACTCTCAGCAACATCCTTTGTCATTCCACCGAGTACAACACCAATACGACCACGTGTCATTTTTCCATTGGCACGCAATTGATCAGCCACGCGCATCGCTTCATCAATCGGAATCGCAAATGAGATTCCCATATAGCCGCCAGAGCGGCTAAAGATCTGGGAGTTAATGCCAATGACTTGGCCCGCAGTATTTAACAGTGGGCCGCCAGAGTTTCCAGGATTGACCGCCACATCAGTCTGAATAAAGGGCAGGTAATCCCCAGTATCTCGACTCTTGGCAGAGACAATCCCTGCGGTAACAGTATTCTCAAGACCAAACGGGGAGCCAATCGCTAACACCCATTCACCAACGCGCACTTTTGATGAATCACCTAGAGGAAGTTTTGGTAAATCCCGCGCATTAATTTTGACAACTGCAATATCCGTACGCTTATCCATACCAAGTAATTTTGCTTTAAACTCACGCTTATTGGTCAACGTCACGTAGATGGTTGTCGCGCCCTCCACGACGTGTGCATTTGTCAAAATCAAACCGTTCGACTCGATGATGAAACCTGAGCCAACGCCGCGCTCAGCTTCTTGAGGCTTCCCAAAATTCGGTTGTGATTGTTTTGGTCCATTCGGAATGCCTGGAATAGGCACACCAAAGAAGCGACGGAAAAATTCTG
>CAZXSX010000065.1:2916-7923 GCA_964643245.1 uncultured Polynucleobacter sp. | reverse complement strand
TAGATTGCTGAAGTGCTTTTTCTGATTTATTTACCAATACGGCAACAATGGCATCGATAAAACTTCTTGCTAGATCTGCATGAAATTGCGCTACCTCCTGAGAATCTGAAATGTTGAGCCCTTCAAACTTTTTTACTTGATTGAGTACTGCGGTTTTTAATCCTGAAAAAGAAAAATCCAAATCCCCTGAATGAAGCATTGGTTTTGGTAAATCGAAAATTCCTGATCTTCCTCGTTCTGCCAATTTAGAAATTGCAGCACCGCCGGGATAATCTAATCCGAGCAATTTGGCTGTTTTATCAAATGCCTCGCCAGCGGCATCATCCAATGTTTCCCCTAAAAGGGCATATTGGCCAATGCCAGAAACTTCCATGAGTTGGGTGTGTCCGCCAGAAACCAATAAGGCAATAAAGGGGAATTGAGGTGCCGTTTGGCCCAAAAGGGGTGAAAGCAAGTGACCTTCAAGATGATGAACCCCTATCGAGGGTAAATTGAGGCCCTGAGCTAATGATTTGGCAAAAGCGCTGCCGACCAATAGCGCTCCCGCTAAGCCTGGCCCTTGGGTGAACGCTACAGCATCAATGTCGGCTAATTTGAGCCTAGATTGAGCTAAGGACTGGTCTAAAAGGGGTAAAACACGACGAATATGGTCCCTAGAGGCAAGTTCGGGCACTACCCCTCCATAATCCCGGTGCATGGCGATCTGAGAGTGCAGGCCTTGCCCCAAAATGCCCTGAAATGCCGGTTTTCCAGCCTCCCAGGGGGCTGTGTTGTATAAAGCCACCCCAGTTTCGTCGCAGGAGGTTTCTATGCCTAAAACAATCATTTTTGCTTGGTCGTGCTAAAATCGCAATTCAGTTAATTTTTCGATACCTATCGAGCATATACGAGTTAAATAAGTATGACTACAGTCCGCCTCCGCGAAAACGAACCATTTGAAGTGGCTTTGCGCCGTTTCAAGCGCACCATTGAAAAAAATGGTCTTTTGACAGACTTGCGTGCCCGCGAGTTTTACGAGAAGCCAACGGCTGAGCGTAAGCGTAAAAAGGCTGCTGCTGCTAAACGCCATTACAAGCGTATTCGCAGCCAAATGTTGCCGAAGAAGCTTTACTAATAGAATTTAAAGCTCTCTTCACCGAGAAGCTTTGAAACCCGCTGACGGTGATACGCGGCGGGTTTTTGCTTTTTAATCGCTAGCCCATACTCAACATCAGAAAACTAGGATCACACCATGACTCTGAAAGACCAAATTACCGAAGATATGAAATCTGCAATGCGTGCCAAAGAGACTGCGCGTCTTGGCACCATTCGTCTTTTGTTTGCTGCTATCAAACAGCGTGAAGTGGATGATCGCATTGTGCTCGATGATGCTGCCGTTATTTCCACTATTGAAAAAATGATTAAGCAACGTAAAGATTCCATCTCCCAATTTGAAAAAGCAGGGCGCGATGATTTGGTCGCTGTGGAATCTGCGGAGATGGTGATATTGCAAGCATATATGCCTGCGCAAATGTCAGAGGCTGAGGTACAGGCTGCTGTGGCAGCTGCGGTAGCTGCAACTGGTGCGGCGGGTCCTCAAGATATGGGCAAGGTCATTGGCGTTCTGAAAGGCCAGTTGGCTGGCAAAGCGGATATGGGCAAAGTGTCTGGCTTAGTAAAAGCTGCCCTCGCAAAATAAGAGAACTCACAGCATACTCTAAGCCTTATGGCGCTCATTCCACAATCATTCATTGCCGATCTTTTAAATCGGGTCGACATCGTTGATGTGGTTGGGCAACATGTAAAGTTAAAAAAAGCAGGCGCGAACTATCAGGGTTTGTGCCCTTTTCATTCTGAGAAGTCTCCTTCATTTTCGGTTTCTCCAACGAAACAGTTCTATCACTGCTTTGGTTGTGGCGCACATGGATCGGCAATCAGTTTCTTGATGGAGTATTCCGGTTTAGGTTATGTTGATGCAATTGAGGAGCTTGCCCGGTCGGCAGGTTTAGATGTGCCACGTGAAGAGCGCAATGCCAATGACATTGCCAAACAAAAACAAGCGATGGCATTGAGTGAAGTCATGAGTGCTGCGGCAGATTGGTATCGTCAGCAACTTAAAAGTAGCCCGCGCGCAATTGATTACCTAAAAGGACGGGGTCTCACTGGTGAGATTGCGAAGCGTTATGCCATTGGTTATGCCCCCGATGGTTGGCAGGGTCTAGAGGCAGTATTTGGGGCCTACACCAATGATGATGTAGTGAAGACTTTGGTTGATGGTGGTTTAGTGATTCAGGGCGAACAGTCTGAGGGCGCTCCCGCAAATAAGCCAGCGGTTAAGCGTTACGATCGCTTCCGTGATCGTGTGATGTTCCCGATTCGCAATCCAAAGGGTCAAACAATTGGTTTTGGGGGCCGTATCTTGGATCAGGGTGAGCTAAAGTATCTAAACTCTCCAGAGACTCCACTTTTTTCTAAAGGCAATACGCTCTACGGTTTGTTTGAAGCAAGACAGGCGATTCGCGCAAAGGAATATGTTTTAGTGTGCGAAGGCTATATGGATGTAGTTGCACTTGCGCAATTAGGTTTTCCGAATGCTGTAGCCACATTGGGAACGGCTTGCACAGCCAATCACGTACGCATGCTTTTGCGCCAAACGGACAAGGTCGTTTTTTCGTTTGACGGGGATTCTGCCGGTCAACGAGCCGCACAGCGCGCGCTTGAAGCATGCTTACCGCTCATGTCAGACGATAAAGAAATTCGGTTTCTATTCTTGCCAACGGAACATGATCCCGATAGTTATGTCAGGGCATATGGCGCTACAGCCTTTGAAAAGGTGATTCAAGAAGCGATGTCTATCTCGAGCTTCTTCTTTAAGGTGGCTAGTGAAGGGCATGACCTGACTACTCCAGAAGGTAGGGCGCATACGCATCACGCAGCTAAGCCGCTATTGCTCTCAATGCCACCCATTGCCTTGCGCACACAAATACTTCGTGAGCTCGCCATTCGCACAAACACCACTCCAGCTGAGCTTGAGGCATTTTGTGGATTAACCGTCATACCTGCGCCACAAGTAGCTTATCCAGCAAAAGCAGTAAAGCCGCAAAGTGGTGTGAACGCGCAGGCGGTTTATACCAATACTGGAAATAGGCAAGGCGCACCATGGCAAGCGGCCAAACGTGTCGCAAACCAAAACATCGAACCACCAAAAGCACCAATGGATTTAGCGGAGCAAATATTGCGAGTGCTCATTCAATTTCCGCATTTAGGTAAAGCGCTCGATAGTCATAAACGTGCTTTGGCGCTGAAAGCGGCCGAGCAAAGATCATCGAACGCACTCATCTTGATGAAGGATTTGCTCGCACAGTGTGATCAAGTGGAATTGTCTGCGGATGAGAGTGACCGCTCTGAAATAGTGGGCGCCGGCGCTTTTGCTCTGTTCCAGGATCAACTCTCCCGTAGTGACCTTGCTTCGATGTATGAAGTACTGCGAAAGCGCATTTTGGGATCCGATTTGGACCTAGAGGTGGCGTTGGCTGATCTGGAGGGTGCATTTAAAAAACTTGAGCTTGCCAACCTAAAACAGGAAATGACCGAGATTGCTCAAAAAATTGCGGGAAGCACCGCTACGGAGCAAGATAAAGCCCGTTATCGGGAATTGGGCGAAAAGCTGAAATTCTCCTAAGAATTTACCGAAACACTCCTAGAAATCGCCTGAAATTACCCCATTTTTTTAGGTAATCGACGGCTAAAAAACTCGCAATCGACTATAATCCTCTGTTCCCAAGAAAAAAACGAATTAATTCAGCCACTTGCGCTAGATTTTCTTGAAATTCGGGGTAAGTGAGTAAGTAAATTGCGGGGCTGTGCTTAATCAGTCGTGTTCAACAACAGTAATTTGAGTAAGTGCTAATAAATGCCGAATATCAAGACCAAAAAACCAGCTCCAAAAGTAAAAACCGTTGCCAAGGCGCCAGCTAAACCTGCTGCAAAAGCAAAGGCGCCAGCTAAATCCGTTAAGGTTGCTGCTAAGCCTGCATTAAAAGCTTCGGCAAAACCAGTGAAGGCACCTACAAAGGCGGTTGCTAAAACAACCAAGGCGCCAGTCAAAACCGCTAAAGCGGAAAGCAAGGTTGAGCCTATTAAAAAAGGCAAAGCGGTCGCCACCAAGATTGATGACGCCAAAGAGTTAAAAGGCAAAAAAGGAAAAGCGCTTGAAGTAGTTGTGGCCCCTGAAGAGGAAAAAAAGCGTGGTCGCAAGGCGAAGGCGGATACGCCAGCCGAGGGTGTTGAACCGGTTTTGACGGATCGTCAAAAAGCTCGCGAGCGCAAAGCTAAAGAAAAGGCTCTCTTAAAAGAATTTGCCGCCCAGCAATTGGGTACTGAAGAGCAACAAGAGTTGCGTCGCGCCCGTCTGAAGACATTGATCAAGATGGGTATGTCTAAGGGCTATCTTACTCATGGCGAAATGAATGATGTGATGTCCGATGAGTTGTCTGATGCAGATGCACTAGAGACATTGATTAGCTTGTTAAACGACATCGGTATTACGGTTTACGAACAAGCTCCAGATGCTGAAACATTAATCCTCTCGGATAACACGGCAGCTGCTGCATCTGAAGAAGAGGCAGAAGAAGAGGCAGAAGCAGCGCTTTCAACTGTAGATTCAGAATTTGGTCGCACTACCGACCCTGTGCGCATGTATATGCGTGAGATGGGTACTGTCGATTTGTTGACTCGCGAAGGCGAGATCGTTATTGCCAAGAAGATTGAGGCCGGCCTCAAAGATATGGTGATGGCACTTTTTGCCTGCCCAGTGACGATTGCTGAGATTCTGAGCAACGTGGATAAGATCGCTGCCGGTGAATTGGAGATTGATCAATTTGTTGATGGTCTTGTAGATCCAAATGCTGAAGATATTAAGCTTGGACCTGAAGAGCCAGAGATTGATCCAGATGCTGAAGAGGCTGATGAGGCTGGGGATGACAAAGGCGGTGGTGGCGGTGGCGCGGCCACCGCAAATGCAAAACA
>CAZXSX010000065.1:2432-2906 GCA_964643245.1 uncultured Polynucleobacter sp. | reverse complement strand
TGATCAATTTGTTGATGGTCTTGTAGATCCAAATGCTGAAGAGGCTGATGAGGATGGGGATGACGAAGGCGGCGGTGGCGCGGCCACCGCAAATGCAAAACAGCTCGAAGAGTTAAAACAAATCTCGTTACAAAAGTTTGCCATCGTAAGAACTCAAGCTGACAAGATGCGTCGCGCTTTTGAAAAAGATGGTTACAACAGTCCTGCTTACATCAAAGCACAAAATGCAATTCGTGCCGAGTTACTTGGTTTCCGCCTCACTGCTAAGAGTGTTGAGAAATTGTGCGACACCATGCGTGCACAGGTAGACCAAGTATGGAAATTGGAGTGTGGCATTGTTAGTCTGTTGGTAGATAAAGTAGGGGTAAATCGTGGTGAAGTGCTGAAGGACTTCCCGAAGATGTCCATGGATTTGGGTTGGACTGATAAGTTACTCAAAGAGAATAAGCCTTACAGCGCACTCTTACAGCGTAA
>CAZXSX010000065.1:0-2422 GCA_964643245.1 uncultured Polynucleobacter sp. | reverse complement strand
CAAGAGCTGCAACAAAAGTTAATTGATATTCAGAAGAATGTTGTGATTCCGCTTCCGGAATTAAAAGAAGTAAACAAACAAATGATTGCGGGTGAGAAGCGTGCCCGTGAAGCAAAACGAGAGATGACAGTAGCCAACTTACGTTTGGTAATCTCGATTGCGAAGAAATACACCAACCGTGGCTTGCAATTCTTGGACTTGATCCAAGAAGGCAATATCGGCTTGATGAAAGCGGTAGATAAGTTCGAATATCGTCGTGGATATAAGTTCTCAACTTATGCAACTTGGTGGATTCGTCAGGCAATTACCCGCTCTATTGCTGACCAGGCGCGTACGATCCGTATCCCAGTTCATATGATTGAAACAATCAACAAGATGAACCGTATCAGCCGTCAAATCCTGCAAGAAACTGGTCATGAGCCAGATGTAGCAACCTTGGCGCTGAAGATGGAGATTCCGGAAGATAAGATTCGGAAGATCATGAAGATTGCCAAAGAGCCTATCTCGATGGAAACACCAATTGGTGACGATGAAGACTCTCATTTGGGAGAATTCATTGAAGATGGCAATACCTTGGCGCCAGCCGAAGCGGCATTGCATGACTCGATGCGCGATGTTATGAAAGATGTTCTAGATTCGTTGACGCCACGTGAAGCAAAAGTATTGCGGATGCGCTTTGGTGTTGAGATGAGCACCGACCATACTCTCGAAGAGGTTGGTAAACAGTTTGACGTAACGCGTGAGCGTATTCGTCAGATCGAAGCCAAGGCCCTCAGAAAAATGCGTCATCCAAGTCGCAGCGATAAACTCAAGACCTTCCTTGAGGAAGATTGAACCAAAGACTAACGGGCCTATAGCTCAGTTGGTTAGAGCAGAGGACTCATAATCCTTTGGTCCCAGGTTCAAGTCCTGGTGGGCCCACCAGAAAAGCAAACCCTCATCAGCAATGGTGGGGGTTTTGTATAAACTGCACCTATATCTGCAATTAAGTGTGCCAGAAGAGAAACGTACTCACAATTTATATTCTGTGCTGGAGACAATGCTGTTGCTTGATTTGGAAGGTATAAAGCGTTTGAAAAAGCAATCATTGAGTCTGGTATCTAGGCTAAATAATCCCTTATTCACTAAAAAATATAAATAGCATGGCAAATGAAAAGAACGATAGCGCTACAGAAACAGGATTACGCAAAGGCTTAACGAGCTACGGAGATAAGGGTTTTTCTTTGTTTCTGCGCAAAGCCTTTATTAAAGGTGCCGGCTATACCAATAGTGCCTTAGATAGACCAGCGATCGGAATCATCAATACTGGAAGTTCATACAACCCCTGTCATGGCAATATGCCGCAACTCATTGAAGCAGTGAAGCGTGGTGTGATGCTCGCAGGTGGCTTGCCGATGGACTTTCCTACGATATCTATTTATGAGAGTTTTTCATCGCCAACCTCCATGTATCTACGTAACTTGATGTCTATGGATACTGAAGAGATGCTGCGCGCCCAGCCAATGGATGTGGTTGTGATGATCGATGGCTGCGATAAAACTGTCCCCGCGCAAATGATGGGCGCTGCCTCAGCAGGATTGCCGGCCATCCAGCTCATCACCGGTTCCATGCTTACTGGATCGCATCGTAGTGAGCGTGTTGGTGCGTGCACCGACTGTCGTCGGTATTGGGGTAAGTTTTGTGCCGGCGAAATCGATGAAGTTGAAAAAGATGAAGTGAATGACCAGCTTGTTGCTAGCGTTGGCACATGTTCTGTAATAGGAACGGCCAGCACCATGGCATGTATTGCTGAAGCCTTGGGTGACAGTGCCTGGCGGAGCATCGCCTCCTGCAGTGACGGCTGATCGAATTCGCATTGCGGAAGAGACAGGTGCTAGAGCTGTGCAAATGGCTAAGGATGGCTTAACCATTGACAAGATTTTGACGACAGACGCTTTTGAAAATGCGATGCGCGTATTGTTGGCCATTGGCGGTTCAACCAACGGTATTGTTCATTTAGCGGCCATTGCTGGTCGTATGGGTCTAGAAATTGATCTCGATGCTTTAGATAAGATGGGTGATGAAACCCCGGTTTTGCTAGATCTCAAGCCGTCAGGTGATCATTACATGGAGAACTTTCATGATGCCGGCGGCATGACTACTTTGCTGCGTGAACTCAAACCACTTTTAAAACTCAACGCCTTGACCGTTACGGGCAGAACCTTGGGTGAAGAGATTGATGCAGGACCACCTAGCTTTAAACAAGATATGGTTCGCAAGTTTAATGATCCAATTTATCCTCGTGGCAGTATTGCTGTACTGCATGGCAACCTTGCGCCTGGTGGGGCTATCATCAAACAATCCGCTGCGAATGAGAAACTCATAGAGCATGAGG
Source organism: uncultured Polynucleobacter sp. (assembly GCA_964643245.1). GTDB lineage: Bacteria > Pseudomonadota > Gammaproteobacteria > Burkholderiales > Burkholderiaceae > Polynucleobacter. Next base: position 48 of record CAZXSX010000065.1, on the reverse strand, counting down.
GCCGTGCGGTCGTCTTTGAGAATGCGGAAGACTTAGCAAATCGTATAG
>CAZXSX010000064.1:0-8059 GCA_964643245.1 uncultured Polynucleobacter sp. | reverse complement strand
AAAAGGGTTACAACATCAAAGCGCATTTTTTACGATCAGTCATCTATGGTTGATTTATTGCCAATCAAGGGTAATTGTTTTATTGAGCAAGTCAACACTCTGCACGACTTCTTTAACAAAAGGAACCAAATACTGAATATTTTTTGTAGCTAGATCACCAATCGCAATAACTCCGTGCGCGCCATTTTCAGTAACATCTAGAACCTGACCGAGTGTTTGATTTTGCAGATTGATTGCTTGGCAACCAATGAGGTCCACCCAGTAATACGTATCGCTTTCTGCTTTTGGAAATGCATCACGCGCCACCAAAATGCGTGCGCCCTTTAGCGCCAATGCTTGATCTCGATCAGTAACACCCTCAAGTGCTATCGCCACATTACCGCTATGCATCTTGGCACTGAGTACTTTGTATTGCGTCAACGTGGCCTGCTCAATGCGCGGCAAAAGGCCAGCCTCCCGACGCGGGATAAGCGAAAGCCAAACTGCTTTGGAAGAGAGAAGTGCTACAGGGTCTATTGAGTGAGGTCTTACCTTCACTTGCCCTCGCAAACCTTGCGCCTCAGAAATAGCGCCAAGCTCAATCAAATCATTTAGGGAAGGTGCGCTCATTTACAAGACACCTTATTTTCCCCAATAGAACTGCCAATCAATTTCAATACTTGTAGCATCAATAACTTACTGATGCTACAAGCAACCGAATATTAAGCAGCAGGATTGTTCTTAATTAAACGAACAACAGTCGGAGATACTTGCGCACCAACGCCAGTCCAGTAAGTCAAGCGATCTTGGGCAATGCGCATTGCTTGCTCTTTTTCTGCTGCTTGTGGATTGAAGTAACCAATACGCTCGATAAAGTTCGAGTCGCGACGGTTGCGCTTATCAGTAGCAACGATGCTGTAAAAAGGACGCTTCTTAGAACCGCCACGTGCCAGTCGAATGACGACCATACTTATTCCTTAAAATCTAAAAAATGAAACCGGTTGATTACAACCCAACAATTTTTCGATAAAGATCTTGGGCTTCTGCTCACCAACAAAATTTACGGTAAAGCGGAAAACCTCACATTCTAGACGAAAACCCCTATTTTTTCCACCTATTTAGTCTTTTAAACCAGTAGAATGGATCCACGATAGATAAAAATAATGCATATAAATCAATAACTTACATTTAAATGGCCGTCAAACCCTCTCCTTTCAGAGTCAAAAGAGACCCCTTAAACCGCTTGTCAGGCGCCATTGCCTGCCTAAGTTTTGGTTTTTTAACGGCATGCGCAAATGTGATTCCCCCTTGTAGCGCCAAAATAAGCCCACCAAGCAGCGAGCTACGCAATACCAAATGGGAGCTAACTCGCTGGAATCTCCCGCCCAACTCCATGGGTGAGGTACGCACCCGTCAAATCCCCCTTGGGGAGGCCAGCAATCCAATTTTCATCGCATTTGATGCCAACGGAAAAAGGGTCAGCGGCTCTACCGGATGCAATCGCTTTACAGCAGAACTTGATGAAGATTCTCGCGGATTTAGCCTAAGCAAAATTGCCAGTACAAAAATGGCCTGCTCTCCACAACGCATCGAACTTGAGAATGATTTTCTCTATGAGTTGAATGACTATCGCAGCATCATCCGTAATGGCGATCAACTACTGATGATTGGCACAGATCACGAAGTGCTTAGTTTTGGTCAACGGCCCGTAAGCAATCAATAAAAAAGTTGCAGAAAAATTTTATGAAAAAATCCAAACTCACATTTTGCGCACTCGGATTATTTTTTCCAGGCACTGGCCTTAATTGTTTCTATCTCCAAGGCATCAAATCATTTTGGGGCTGGGCACAATTCTTTGCATTGTTCGGCGGCTTTGTAGGTTGGGGCCTCCTCAAGGACGCGCAATTTCAGTCTGGACCTGGCTGGGTATTGCTGACCTTTGGTTTTATTGCGCTTGAAGTTGCTTGGCTCACTACTATTGCATTTGGATTGCGACCTGATGAAAAATGGGATGCGCAATTTAATCCAGGCATCACAGAAGATCAGCGCAGTCAATCAGGATGGCTAGTCATACTGACAGTGATCTTTGCTTTAGTGCTAGGCGCAGGAGTGATGATGACGTTCTTGGCGATCTCCTTTGAGCAATTTTTTATTTCACAACTCAAAGAAGCCAAAAAGCTATCCCAGTAACAGCGGATCGCTTCGATAAATTTCTACAAATAGAGTACTACTGCCTCAGAAATGCTCCACTTCTAAGGCATTAGTAGAGTGACCACCCTCAATAATGGATGTTGCCAGGGCTTGAGCTTGTGGCAATAAGTTCTCAGCAAAGAAACGCGCCGTTGCAATCTTAGCGTTATAGAAAACAGGATCGCTATCACGCAAGCGTTCGGCAGCCAAGAGCGCCCTAGCCATTTGCCAACCACCCAACACCAGACCTGACAATCGCAAATATGCAAAGCTTCCTGCATAGACTGCCTTGGTATCGCTTTTCGCATTGACCAAAATAAAGTTAACCGCTTCATCAAACGCCGTACGTCCAACTATTAACTGTTTTAGAACAGCCTTGGCATCTGCGCTACCACTAGCAGCCAACTCTTTTTCGGTATCCGCAATTTGTTGGGATAGCACTTTTGCAGTTGCACCACCATCCCGCACAGTTTTTCTGCCAATTAAGTCATTTGCCTAAATCGCAGTAGTGCCCTCGTAAATCGTCAAAATGCGCGCATCACGGTAGTATTGTGCGGCGCCCGTTTCTTCAATGAAGCCCATAACCACCATGCACTTGTACACCAAGACTAGCCACTTCAATCGACATCTCCGTAGAGAAACCTTTTACTATAGGCGCCAAAAATTCATAAACCGCTTGATTGGCTTTGCGCACCGCTTCGTCTGGCGCAGCATGTTGCGCATCATAAGCAACCGCTGCATAGTATGCAAGCGCACGAGAAGCTTCAATATAGGCACGCATCGTCATGAGCATACGCTTAACATCCGGTTGATGAATAATCGCTACTGGACCAGGAGAGCCCGCTAAGTCTCTACTTTGAACACGATCCTTTGCATATTGCACCGCCTTCTGATAAGCACGCTCTGCTACGGCAATACCTTGCATTCCCACTGCAAAACGAGCGGCATTCATCATCACAAACATGTATTCCAAACCGCGATTTTCTTCGCCAACTAAGTAGCCTATTGCGCCACCATGATCGCCAAATTGCAGTACTGCCGTCGGACTCGCTTTGATTCCCAGCTTATGCTCGATTGACACGCAATGCACATCATTGCGTTCGCCCAGTGAGCCATCTGCATTTACCAAAAACTTGGGAACAACAAATAATGAAATTCCCTTCACGCCCTCAGGTGCGTCTGGCGTTCTAGCCAACACGAGATGGACAATGTTCTTGGCCATATCGTGCTCACCATAAGTGATAAAAATCTTGGTGCCAAAGATTTTGTAAGTACCGTCACCTTCTGGTACCGCACGCGACCTGACCATTGATAAATCTGAACCGGCTTGTGGCTCAGTCAGATTCATAGTTCCCGTCCATTCACCTGAGATCATCTTAGGAACGTATTGCTCCTGAAGTTCGGGGCTAGCTGCTGATCACCATGCCATCTTTTAAGAAGCTTGGGTGTTGATCGCCAGTCCAATTGAGCGGCGCAATCACATCTTGGTTGAATTTGGCCGACTCTTCCAAAATTGCGGGAGCGAGATCAACATCGACGCCTGCCTCAGAATAGGCTGGATAGGCAACCACATCGGATAGCCCCGCTAATTGATTCATCACAAACAACATGTCTTTAACGGGGGCTACATATGGCATAACAACTCCTGCAAATTTAAATCAAATCAAGAATAAAATTACGATAATGCTTTGGTTAACTCTGGCACCGCAGTAAAGAGATCGGCAACCAAGCCATAATCCGCGACGCCAAAAATAGGCGCTTCAGGATCTTTATTAATGGCCACAATGACTTTGGAGTCTTTCATGCCGGCTAAGTGCTGAATCGCACCAGAGATGCCAACCGCAACATATAACTGTGGAGCAACGATCTTGCCAGTTTGACCCACTTGATAATCATTCGGCACATAACCAGCATCAACGGCTGCACGCGAGGCACCTAAAGCAGCGCCCAACTTATCCGCCAGCGGCACAACGAGTTCTTGATACTTTTCACCCGAACCCAAACCACGACCACCTGAAACAATAATCTTGGCCGCAGTTAATTCTGGACGATCCGATTTAGTGAGCTCACGACCAACAAATGAAGATTTGCTTGCGCTATCTACCGCAGCAGCTTTCTCGATTGCAGCAGATCCACCGCTGCCTGCTACTGAATCAAAACCGGTTGCCCGAACCGTAATCACTTTGACAGAGTCAGGACTTTGCACTGTGGCAATCACATTACCTGCATAAATGGGGCGCTCAAAGGTATCGGCAGAGACTACTTTTGTAATGTCAGATAACTGAGCAACATCCAATTTAGCTGCAACGCGTGGCAACACATTCTTACCAGAGGCAGTTGCTGGAGCCAGAATATGACTATAGCCATTGGCAATAGACAAGATTTGCGCAGCCAATGGCTCAGCCAATTGATCCGCCAGATTGGCCGCATCAATCTGAATGATTTTGCGTACACCAGCGATTTGCGCTGCTGCTTGTGCGGCAGCGTCCGATTGGTTGCCCACTACGAGGACATCGACTTCTGGATCGCATTGCAAGGCGGCAGCTACCGTATTTAAGGTTGCTGCCTTTAAAGATTGATTATCGTGTTCAGCTATAACAAGTGCAGCCATTTAAATCACCTTCGCTTCATTTTTAAGTTTCTCAACAAGAGTGGCTACGTCTGCAACCATGACACCCGCGCTACGCTTAGGAGGCCCTTCCACTTTGATCGTTTTAAGACGTGGAGCAATATCGATACCCAGACTATCTGGAGTGATCGTGTCGATTGTCTTTTTCTTGGCTTTCATGATGTTAGGTAACGTGACATAACGTGGTTCATTTAAGCGCAAGTCAGTAGTAATGACTGCGGGCAATGACAATGCAATGGTTTCTAGGCCACCATCAACTTCACGAGTTACAGTAGCTTTACCATCAGCAACAACTACTTTAGAAGCAAATGTTGCTTGCGGAATATCCATCAGACTTGCCAGCATCTGCCCAGTCTGATTACTATCATCATCAATGGCTTGTTTGCCGAGAATAATGATTTGCGCTTGCTCTTTTTCAGAAAGCGCTTTGAGAATTTTTGCTACCGCCAAAGGTTGCAGTTCTGCATCGGTCTGAACCAAAATCGCACGGTCTGCGCCAATGGCCAGTGCCGTACGCAGGGTTTCTTGGCATTGCATTACCCCCGCAGAAACCACAACCACTTCTGTTGCGACTCCAGCCTCCTTGAGACGTACCGCCTCTTCTACTGCGATCTCATCAAAAGGATTCATACTCATTTTGACGTTCGCAATATCCACTCCAGAGTTGTCTAACTTGACCCGAACTTTAACGTTGTAATCAACAACGCGTTTTACTGCTACTAAGATTTTCATGCGCAATTCTCAATAAGAATTAAAACTGTTACAAAAAGTGAGGTATTAACCAATAGATGGCTACCGGTGTATTTTGTCCGCCTCATTCATTCACTTTAGGCATCGATTGCAGAAGCTGATCCGGCCTGCTTACGCAGCTCAAACTTCTGAATTTTTCCTGTCGAGGTCTTGGGCAATTCACAAAATACAATCGCCTTGGGCACTTTAAATTCTGCTAAATGCTGTTTGCAATGAGCGATGATATCCTCCGGAGTCACCGCCATGCCAGACTTGATTTCCAAGAAAGCGCAAGGGGTTTCTCCCCACTTTGGATCAGGCTTTGCTACTACTGCCGCAGCAATTATCGCTGGATGACGATAGAGTACATCCTCCACTTCAACCGATGAAATGTTCTCGCCACCAGAAATAATAATGTCTTTGCTGCGATCCTTCATCTTGACATAGCCGTCAGGATTCATAACTGCTAAGTCACCAGAGTGGAACCAACCTCCTTCAAAGGCTTCTTTCGTTGCCTTCTCATTTTTAAGGTAGCCTTTCATCGCAATATTGCCCTTAAACATAATCTCGCCCATGGTCTCACCATCAGCGGGAACAGGCTTCATGGTTTCAGGATCCAAAACTGCAATGGCTTGCTGCATATGATAACGCACACCTTGACGCGCATTTAAACGTGCACATTCACTAATATCCACATCATTCCACTCATCTTGCTTTACACAAACAGCCGCAGGCCCATACACTTCGGTTAAACCATAAACGTGAGTTAAGTCAAAACCCAACTTCTCCATCCCCTCAATGATTGATGCGGGAGGCGCCGCGCCCGCAATTAAACCCTTCACGCCTGCGGGCACGCCAACCTTGAGTTCATCCGGCGCATTGACAAGCAAATTATGCACGATCGGTGCTGCACAATAATAGGTGACACCATGCTCTTTAATGGCCACAAAAATATGCTGAGCATCAACACGGCGCAAGCAAACATTAATGCCCGCACGCACTGCAATCGTCCATGGAAAACACCAGCCATTGCAGTAGAACATAGGCAAAGTCCACAAATACACTGGATGCTTATTAATATCCCAATCAAGCACATTCGAAACGGCATTGATTGCTGCGCCTCGATGGTGGTACACCACACCCTTTGGATTGCCAGTAGTGCCTGAAGTGTAGTTCAAGCAAATAGCTTGCCATTCATCGGCTGGAACCTGCCATGCATACTGAGGATCCCCCTCTGCGAGTAACTGCTCGTAAGTAAGCTTGCCCAACTTTTCGCCGAGAACGTCGTACTCTTTTTCTTCAACATCAATTACGAGAAATTCACGACCGCTATCCTTCTTGGCAATCTCCAGTGCTTTTTTCATGACTACTGAAAACTCAGGATCAACAATCACCACTTTAGCTTCACCGTGATTGAGCATAAAAGCAATGGACTCGGCATCCAAACGAGTATTCAGGGCATTCAAGACTGCACCAGCCATCGGAATGCTGAAATAAGCCTCCACCATTGGTGGCGTATTAGGCAACATAACAGCAACGGTATCTCCCAAGCCTATTCCATGCTTTTGTAAAGCGCTAGCCAAACAGCGGCAACGATCGTAGGTTTGTGACCAAGTCTGACGTAACTTGCCATAAATCACTGCAATCTTGTTAGGATAAATTTGCGCAGAGCGCTCCGAAAACAGCAACGGTGTTATTGGGGTGAAGTTAGCAGGATTGCGATCTAAACCTTGTTCATAAATATTTGCCATCGTTTACTTTCTGTAACAGTTTTACTATTTATATCGAATTAAATATCCGCCAGTGCTTTCACGTGAGCCACAACACTGCGGCCCAAAGCCGATAAAGTTATAGCCGCCTTCTAAACAGCTAACGATTCGGTTGTTTGCGTACTCATGCGCAACCTCTTTCAATCGCTTGGTAATCCAAGCGCAATCATCCTCAACCAAACCCATTTGACCCAAATCATCTTCACGATGCGCATCAAAGCCGGCAGAAATGATGATTAGTTGAGGCTCAAAATCCGCAGCGCAGGCAACCATTTTTCTTCCACAACTGCCCGCACAACATCACCACGAGTAGCTGCCGGCAAGGGAACATTCACCATATTGCTAGCTGGATCAAGCCCGCTATAGGGGTAGAACGGATGTTGAAAAATGCTGCACATCAAAACACTAGGATCATTAAAGAATGCTGCTTCAGTGCCATTGCCATGGTGTACATCGAAATCAATAATGGCAACTCGCTCAACTCCATAAGCCTCCATCGCATAACGCGCCACAATGGCAACATTATCAAATAGGTAAAATCCCATTGAACGGTTTGGCTCAGCATGATGACCTGGAGGCCTCACTGCGCAAAATACGTTTTCTACTTCCCCCCTTCATGACAGCATCAACGCCAGCAATTGCTGCACCTGCTGCTCTTAAAGCAGATTGCCAAGTATGAGGATTCATAATGGTGTCCCCATCCAACATAGAGTACCCACTTTGTGGAGCTTGCTCTTTAATAAACGCAATGTGATCAAGGCTG
>CAZXSX010000063.1:5116-8085 GCA_964643245.1 uncultured Polynucleobacter sp. | reverse complement strand
GATGCTTAAGCAAGGGCAAAAAAGTGGTATTGCACCTTGAGGCTTATCCAGAGAAAGAGTTTGTAGCTTACGCCAATTACATTGCCCCCACTATTGACCCCCAAACCCGCGCCTTACTCATTCGTGTCGATGTTGAAAACACAGACGATTTTTTGCGTCCCGATATGTATGCTTCCGGGTTGTTAACCACGGGTCAAGCGGATGCGGTCGTCGTGCCTCAGTCGGCAATCGTGCGCGTGCATGAGAATCGCTTTGCAATTATTAAAGTCGGCCCAGAAACATTCCGCCGTGTGCCAGTAAAAGGATATGACCTCAATAGTAAGAGCTTTGCGATTACGGAAGGGGTTGAGCAAGGCTGGTTAGTCTTGGCGGAAGGCGCAGTATTGTTAAATGATCGCTTTGCTAAGCAGGAGGACTAAGTGAGCGTTTTCACCTCCTTTATTCGAGGGGTCGTTGAGAAGCGCGTGCTTGTCATTTTTGCGTCGATCGTACTCTTAGGCCTGGGAATGCTCAGTTCGAGCAAATTGCCCATTCAGTCATATCCAGGAGTGGCGCCGCCAACCATTCAGGCGATTTCCCAATGGCCTGGTAGAAGTACGACTGAGGTTGAGCAGCAAGTCACTATTCCAGTAGAAAACGCATTGGCTGGTATTCCTGGATTACAGGCATTCCGCTCAGTCTCGCTCTTTGGCTTATCGGTTGTCACGCTCAAATTTAATGACACTGCAGATCCGTTTAAAGCGCGCCAAGTATTTATTGCGAATTTATCCAATGTCAGTTTTCCGCCTGGTGTGACATCAAGCATCAGTCCAGACTCGGATGCTACCGGAGAAATCATGCGCTATGAGGTGCGATCAGAGTACGCCGCCTCAACCTTGCTCAAAACCTTGCAAAACTATGAGATCTACAAAGAGCTTAAGCAAACGCCGGGTGTAGCCGATGTCTCATCTTTCGGCGGCAAGGTACGCCAATACCAAGTGATTGTCAGCCCAGAAAGCTTGCAAGCGAAGGGCGTGACCATCAACGAACTTATCCTCGCACTAACCAATGCCATTAGCAATACGGGTGGCGGCTTATTGCCAAGTGGAGAGCAACAGTTCGTGGTGCGTGGAGTAGGACTATTAAAGAACATTGACGACATTAAGCAAGTAGTCATCACGAACAACAAGGGTGTGCCCATTCGGATTGGCGATGTGGTAATGGTACAAATTGGAAATGCCCCACGCTTGGGGATGTTCCAGTTCAATGACAACCCCGATTTTGTAGAAGGTATTGTGTATTTGCGCCGTGGCGAGACTGCCACTGAAGTATTGGCACGCGTACGCAATACTGTGGAGAACATTAATAAGCATATCCTGCCACCAGGTATTGAAGTCAAGCCGTTTTATGACCGCCAAGTACTGCTCGATATCACGATTGGTACGGTGAAGCACACTTTATTCTTCGGAATCTCCTTGGTATTGGCCGTATTGTTTTTCTTCTTAGGCAATATTCGTGCGGCTGCAGTGGTGGCAGCCGTGATTCCATTGGCACTTTGCGTTTCATTTATTCAGATGCATTTGTGGAGTGTGCCGGCCAATTTGATTTCCTTGGGTGCGATTGACTTTGGTGTGATTGTCGACTCAGCAGTGATTCTGACGGAGAACGTCATGCGTCACTTGGAGGAGGGCGGTAAGCGTCTAAATCAAAGCATTATTTTGGCTACCAGTGGAGTGCAACGCGCGATGGTGTATTCAACGGGCATTATCATCGTGGCCTACTCACCATTGTTCTTTATGGGTGGTGTTGAAGGCAGCATCTTCAAGCCGATGGCGTTTACGATGGGCTTCGCCTTGATTGCCGCAATGGTGCTCAGTCTCACATTCTTGCCTGCCATGATCTCCTTGGTATTTGGAGAGAACTTGCATCACAAGCCTCCATCTTTTATTACCAAGATTTTGGATGGCTACAAGCCTTTACTCAGACGGTGGATGGACCGCCCGTTAACGGTTTTCTCGGTTGCTGTCTTTGTCTTGGGATTAACACTTCTGAGCATGACGCGTTTAGGTACTGCATTCTTGCCAACCCTCGAAGAAAACAATATTTGGTTGCGTGTCACATTGCCTAATACGGTGGACCTAGATTACTCGGTGAAGATAGCTAATCAATTGCGCGAAACCTTCATGAAGCAACCTGAGATCGATAAAGTGGCTGCCCAAATTGGTCGTCCAGATGACGGCACTGACTCGACTGGGGTGTTTAACCAAGAGTACGGTTTATATCTGAAGAGCCCCGAGAATATGCCAAGCAGCTCCTCCAAAAAGGATCTGATTGCCCATTTGGAGACAGAGCTCAATAAAATTCCAGGCGTTATAGCTTCTCTCAGTACATCCAAGATAACGTCAATGAAACACTCTCTGGGGTTAAAGGCGAAAACTCTGTCAAGATTTACGGTACCGACTTGGAAGTGCTCGATCAAAAAAGCACATGAGGTCATTGAGCAACTCAAAAAAGTTCGCGGCGTTGCGGACGAAGGTATCTTGAAAGAGTTGGGTCAGCCTACATTGAATATTCAGATTGATCGCGAGCGCGCATCGCGCTACAACATCAATGTGAATGATATTCAGACTGTGGTGGCCAATGCAATTGGGGGCGCTGCGGTAACAAACTTGCTCGAGGATGAAAAGACATTTGGTATTGCCGTTCGTCTGAATGAAGGAAGCCGCAATGATGTGGCCGATATTCGTAGTCTATTAGTAGATTCGCCAGATGGTGCTAAGGTGCCACTGTCTATGGGGCTAATGTTCAACTCACCGATGGCCCATTCTTTATTTACCGTGAAGCTGGTAAGCGTTATATAGCGATTAAATTCAGTGTGCGCAACCGTGACTTAGGTAGCGCGGTTGAAGCGCAATATCTGGTTGAGAAGAATATTACCTTGCCACCAAATTATTCGATTAGCTGGGATGGCCAGTTCAATCAGATGAAGC
>CAZXSX010000063.1:0-5016 GCA_964643245.1 uncultured Polynucleobacter sp. | reverse complement strand
TGCCATTGGCGGTGTGATTGCCTTGCATCTGGCTGGTGAGACCTTAAGTATCTCGGCATTCTTTGGATTCTTATCGCTTCTTGGTATTGCCATTCAAGATGGAGTGATATTGATCTCTTTCATTAACAAGACCGCAGCCACCGAATATGCCCAGATGAAAGATGTAATGGTGGAGGGTGCATCCTTGCGCGTACGCCCAGTATTAATGACCGCTGCGCTCTCCGGTTTAGGTCTTTTGCCTGCTGCCTTGTCCCACTCGATTGGTTCGGAGGCGCACCGTCCATTGGCTTTGGTGATTGTGGGCGGCATGGTAACGACTACGATTCTGACCCTTCTGGTATTGCCAGTGATCTACGGTTGGTTTAGAGGTCGAGCATTAACTCAGGCCCAAGCTAGTAATATTTGATATCGCCCCGCAAAGATAGAACCCGAAAGTCAGCATCCATGAGTAATCGTCAACCCCACATTCTGGTATCGAACGATGATGGCTATTTAGCGCCTGGTATCTTGGCATTGGTTAATGTGGTACGTCCTTTGGGTCGTGTCACCGTGATTGCTCCGGAGCAAAATCACAGCGGCGCATCAAACTCCCTCACGCTTTCACGGCCACTCTCAATTCACCGAGTAGCGGGCGGTGAGCGCGATGGTTTCTTCTTTATTAATGGCACCCCAACGGATTGCGTGCACGTGGCCATGACTGGCTTCTTGGATGAGAAACCAGACCTGGTCATTTCTGGGATTAATCAGGGCGAGAACATGGGGGAGGATGTGCTGTATTCCGGTACGGTTGCCGCCGCTATTGAGGGCGTCATGTTTGGTGTACCTGGAATTGCATTCTCACAAATTGATCGAGGCTGGAATCGCGTGGAAGATGCCGCAAAAGCAGCGCATGACATCGTCGCACAAATGTTGGTTTCGTCGTTAAGCAAAAATCATACTGATGGCATCGCCATTTTATTAAATGTCAATATCCCGAACCGTCCGTATGCGGATTTGTACCGCTGGCGTGTGACCCGTTTAGGTAATCGTCACCATTCTCAGCCTGTAGTGGTGCAAGATAGCCCGCGTGGCGACAAGATTTATTGGATTGGTGCAGCAGGGCACGTGAAAGACAATTCTGAAGGCACTGACTTTCATGCGATTGATGAAGGTTGCGTTTCGATTACGCCAATGCAGCTCGATTTAAGTCACCATGCACGCTTAGCGGCGATGCGCGCCAATGGTTGGGACCGCGGTTGAAGGCGCCGACTGAGCGATTCGCGGCCTATCGACAAGCGCTAGCAGCCAAAGTGCATGCGAGCGGAGTGAAACACGGCAAAACCTTAGAGGCCATTGCTACCGTTCCACGGCATGCATTTATGGATGCGGGATTGCATGCACAAGCCTATGAAGATACGGCATTACCGATTGGTCATGAGCAAACCATCTCTAAGCCATCAGTGGTAGCACGCATGATTGAGATTTTGCATAAACCCAAGCAAAAATTAGAAAAAGTATTAGAAGATTGGAACGGGATGTGGCTATTAAGCGGCGGTGCTGAGTCTTTTGGCCAATGAGGTGTATTCAATTGAGCGTATTCGTCCGCTACATGATTTGGCGCGGGCAAAGTTGCGCCCATTTCGGATTAATAATTTACGGTTGATTTATGGAGATGGCATCTTGGGCTTACCGCAGGCCGCGCCGTTTGACGGAATTATTCTGGCCGCTGCTGGCCTAGGCATTCCCGATGCTTTACTTGATCAATTGGCGATTGGCGGTCGTTTGGTTGCTCCGGTTGCCAAGAATGAAAAAGAGCAGCAGCTCGTCATGGTCGAGAGAATGAGCTCGCAGCGCTATCAAAGAACCGTGCTAGACGAGGTCTTTTTTGTCCCCTTACAATCAGGGGTAGTATGAAAATGACCCCAAATTTCACAATGAACGTATCTAAAGGTATTTTGCACATTCTGATTGCAGTCCTGTCAGCATCATTAGTCCTGCTTGCTGGTTGCTCTACACCTCGTACTAAGCCTGCGGGGGTTACAGACCGCACGAGTTCATCTTCGTATGAGCCAGCGCCTCCTGGATACTATCGTGTCAAAAAGGGTGATACGTTAGCGCGAATCGCCTTAGATCATGGTCAAGCACCGCGCGATGTAGCACAGTGGAATAAAGCAGAGAATCCTAACTTCAATCCGAATGTGATTGAAGTAGGGGATTTGGTATTAATCAAGCCACCAGCGAATGCAAAAGTAGCAAAACCGGTTGAGAAGAAAACGCCAGCCGTGGATAAGGCGGATGCGCCTGCACCAGTCGAGACGGCGAAGTCAGAAGTGGTTGCCGAGCCTGGGATTCGGTTGTCTTGGCCGGCAAAAGGCAAAGTCACCGCCGAATTTAACGAATCCAATAAGGGGATCGATATTGCTGGCAAAGTGGGCGAACCGGTATTAGCGGCAGCAGACGGTAAGGTAGTGTATGCCGGCAATAGCTTGCGTGGCTACGGAAACCTCGTCATCATCAAACATGACAATACGTATTTAACGGCATACGCTCACAACAGTAAGCTCTTGGTGAAAGAGGGTGATAGTGTGCGCAAGGGTCAAAAGATTGCGGAGATGGGTGATACGGACACTAATTCACCAAAACTGCACTTTGAGCTTCGTGTCAACGGTAAGCCGGTTAACCCAACACCATATTTGCAGTAATTTCCCAAGGCACAAGGTATTTGGCCATGGCTACTGTTCTTGTTTTTGATATCGAAACCATTCCAGATGTCTCGGATTTGCGTCGCCTCGAGGGCTACCCAGAATCAATGACGGATGCCGAGGTTGCGGCAAAAGCGATGGCTGAGCGAGCTGAGAAAACCGGTAGCGAATTTTTACCCTTATATCTGCAACAGATTTGTGTGATCTCATGCGTCATTCGGAGAACCACTAAAGAAGGTTTGCCACAAATCAAAGTAGGCACCCTGGGCACCCCAGCAGATGATGAGAAGGTATTAATTCAGGCCTTCTTTGATCTGATTGAGAAATACACACCGCAACTGGTCTCATGGAATGGCAGCGGTTTTGACTTGCCCGTATTGCATTACCGTGCCTTAGCGAATCACATTCAAGCGCCACGCTACTGGGAAATGGGTGAGAGCAAAGAAGTGGATAGTCGTGATTTTAAGTGGAACAACTATATTGGCCGTTATCACATGCGTCATATCGATTTGATGGACCTCTTAGCCAAATACAACGGAAGAGCGAATGCCCCATTAGACGGCTTAGCAAAACTTTGTGGATTCCCAGGAAAAATGGGGATGGATGGCAGTCAAGTATGGCCCGCATACCTTGAAGGAAAGATCAACGACATCCGTCGCTATTGCGAAACCGATGTCGTGAATACTTATTTAATGTATTGTCGCTTTCAGTTACTGCGCGGCGGGTTTTCATTAGAGGAATACCAAGCCGAAATTCAATTTGTCAAAGCGTATCTAAAAAAAGAAGCCAAAGAGCCAAACGGTGAGCAGTGGCAAGAATATCTACAAGGCTTTACACCGGATGCGTAGAGGCGATAAGCCAGTTAACATCGAAGTGACTGAGCCGGTACAAGTTGAAGCGCTCGACTTGGATGCACAAGGGATTGCCCGTTTAGCGCCCAATCCAGATGAGTTGGCTCAAGGTCAAAGTGGCAAAGTCATTTTTATTAAAGGCGCCTTACCAACAGAGTGCGTTACGTACACCATTACCAGCGATAAGGCACGCTTTAGTAAGGCCAAGGTACGTGAGATCCTCAAGCCTGCCGTCTTTCGGGCTGAGCCGAAGTGCGCTTGCGCTGCCTTTGGTATCTGTGGTGGTTGCACGATGCAACATCTCGATATCCGCGCGCAAGTAGCGATGAAGCAACGAGTGCTTGAAGACGATTTGCATCACATCGCTAAAGTCAAGCCCGAAGAAATTTTGCGCCCCATGGGCGGCCCCACTTGGGAATATCGCCATCATGCGCGGTTAAGTGCAGTCAACCGTTCGATTAAAAAAGGAACGGTGCTGATTGGGTTTCATGAGGGCAAGAGTGGGTACGTCGCGGACATGACGGCCTGTGGATCTTGCCCAAGCACGTCTCGGATTTGCCCCGAGATGCGTAAATTAGTCATGGGTTTATCGATTGTGGATCGCATGCCGCAAATTGAAATCGCAGTAGGCGAGCCAGAAGAACCTGGTTCAGAGGATCCGAAGAAAAATAAACCCGTCACTGCACTGGTATTTCGTAATCTACAGCCCTTAACCGCTGACGATGAGAAGCGCATGCGCGCGTTTGCAGATCAGCATCAAGTGTGGATCTGGTTGCAACCCAAAGGAATCGAGACCGTGGCGCCGTTTTATCCTGAGACGGGCAAGCTTTGCTACCGCTTACCAGAGTTTGAAATCGAAATGCCGTTTAAACCGGCAGACTTCACGCAAGTCAACCACATGATGAATCGTACGTTCGTTAGTAAAGCAGTACGGTTGTTAGAAGTGAAGGAGACGGATCGAGTGCTCGATTTATTTTGTGGCATTGGCAATTTCACCTTACCGTTAGCCAAAAAAGCCAAAACGGTTTTAGGTATTGAAGGTTTGGCGACCCTGACTGCTAGAGCGGATGCTAATGCTGAACATAATGGCCTTGCGAATAAGGTCAGTTTTATGCAAAGCGATTTATTTGAGGTCACTACTGAAGCGATTGCATCGTGGGGTAGAGCGCAGCGATGGTTAATGGATCCGCCGCGTGAAGGTGCGATGGAGATTTGCAAAGCACTTGCGCAATTGCATGCGGAGCGCAGTGAGTTATTGCCTGAACGAATTGTCTATGTATCGTGCAATCCAAAAACCTTGGCGAGAGATGCTGACATTCTGTGCCATCAAGCAGGCTTTGTCCTGAAGGGCGCGGGCATAGTGAATATGTTCCCCCACACCTCCCACGTGGAATCAATGGCAGTATTTGAGCGCTGATTTTGCGCCAATCTAGTGCATACTTCGGAGCATAAAGCCTAAATATGGTGCAGGACCCCTAAAAAGG
>CAZXSX010000062.1:0-8099 GCA_964643245.1 uncultured Polynucleobacter sp. | reverse complement strand
CTTTGGGGTGATCACGTTCCCGTAGACCAAGTGGCACAAATGAGTGACACCATTGGTTATGAGCTACTTTGTGCGATTGCTCCAAGAGTACCACTGTGGCTTGATAGCGACCGCCATAACCAATGTGGTCGCCTGGTTGAAGCTCTTGGATATCAATAATTTCGCTTTGCAATTGCGTTACCGCCTTCAAGTGAGCGTGCTCAATATCGGAATAAAAGCCTGTAGGTGATGCGCCATACAACATGATTCCAGGGCGCACCCAGCCACCCAGGGCATTACGATGCCACAATATCGCAGCAGAATTTGCTAGAGAGGTTGGTCCCTCGAGACCCTCAATAATTTGATTAAAGAGTTCAAGCTGACTTCCCACAGTGGGTTGACGATCAATTTGATCCACATTGGCAAAGTGCGTCATGTGATGCATGCGATAACCTGAGGCATGCAGACGATGAAATGCTGTTCTGTAGGCATCTGGCTTCAATCCTAGGCGATTCATGCCAGTATTCATCTTCAGGGAAACACTCATTAGCTTATGGACTTTATCCGCATAGCGCTCCAACCAGTCAATTTGGGCTTCACAGTGAACCACTAAATCGCAATGCAACTCTTGAGCAAGGCTTAACTCATTTTCATGAAAAGGCCCTCTAAAAGCAGAATGCGACCTTGCCAGCCATGCTCTCGAAGCCATGCCGCATCCTGAATATCCAACAACGCAAAGCCGTCGGTGGAGACCAATCCCTTCAGGGCGGCATCAAAACAATGCCCATATGCACGAGCCTTAATCACAGCCCAAATCTTGGACTCCGGCGCAAGCTCTCGAACTCGAGTTAAATTATGCTGAAAGGCCTGAGTATGAATAGATGCCAAAATTGGTCTATTAATCAAGCTATTAGCCGGAACACCCATTTCTACCCCTCCTTTCATGTTTTAATTGTATGAGTGACTAGATTGTACAAATGAACCGTAGTTTTTACATCATTATGGCGGCGCAATTTTTTTCGTCGCTTGCTGATAACGCCCTCTTAATTGCGGCTATTGCCCTATTGGTCCAGCTGAGCGCTTCGGCCTGGATGACTCCTTTACTCAAATTATTCTTTGTATTGTCTTATGTCTTGCTGGCTGCCTTTGTGGGCGCCTTTGCCGATTCGCGACCCAAAGGTAATGTGATGTTCATCACGAACTCGATCAAGTTCATTGGGTGCGTTGCGATGCTGTTGGGTGGACACCCACTACTTTCCTACGCAATCGTTGGTCTAGGCGCTGCAGCCTACTCGCCAGCCAAATATGGCATCTTGACGGAATTGCTTCCACCGGAAAAATTGGTGGCTGCAAACAGTTGGATTGAAGGCCTTACAGTTGGCTCCATTATTTTGGGTACCGTATTAGGCGGCGCTCTAATCAGCGCTTCGGTCTCGCAAAGCTTGTTAGCCCTTGACATACCCATTATGGAAACGGGTATTGATACTCCAGCAGAGTCAGCAATCATGATCATCATGATGATTTATGTGATTGCTGCATTGATTAATTTAAAGATCCCCGATACCGGCGCGCGTTACGTTTTGCAAAAAACCAACCCAATTGAATTGGTAAAGGACTTTGCCGTTTGCTTTAAAACTCTTTGGGATGATCGCCTCAGCCAAATATCCTTGGCTGTGACCACCTTATTCTGGGGCGCTGGAGCCACCTTGCAATTTATTGTGATTAAGTGGGCACAAGTCGCTCTGCACATGAATCTGTCTCAAGGCGCCATCTTGCAAGCCATATCCGCTGTGGGTGTTGCAGGCGGCGCAGTCTGGGCTGCATGGCGTGTACCGCTACGTAATTCGCTCAATGTTTTACCGTACGGTATTGCGATGGGGCTACTCGTGTGCGTTATGGCTGTTTACAACTCGGATATGTTGCCCAACACGCCTCTTTTATCAATTGGCAAGTTGCGGGTGACCTTGAATTTACTGCCAGCATACTTTCTACTCATCTTAGTGGGTTGGTTTGCTGGTTACTTTGTTGTCCCAATGAATGCACTCTTACAGCATCGTGGTCACGTCTTGATGTCTGCTGGTCACTCAATTGCAGTACAAAACTTTAATGAGAATATTTCAGTGCTAGCCATGTTAGCCATTTACTCATTGCTAATTTGGTTTGATATCCCAGTGCAGTATGTAATTATCGGTTTTGGCTTAGCTGTCAGCGTCATTATGTGGCTCGTTATTAAACGACACGAGCGCAATCAGGCCGAATATGACTCCATGCACCTCATTGGCGAGCACAAGCACTAAGCGTAATTCTGCTTAACTGTTTTGCAATACGGATTTAGCTAATAAAAGATCTTGCCAAAGCAGTGCTTTATCTTTTGATTTACTGGCGAGCTGACCTAGATCCAGCGTAGCTACTACGGGGATTTCATGCTCATTACCTACATTTAAAGCTAGGATCGTTTCACGCAATTGCGGCAAAGGATCGCGCTCACCGGTTATCTTTTGAGCCACTGGTCCACCAAATGCCACTGCAACTACAGGAATATCTAGATCCGATGATGAAATCTTCGCGATATTCTCCGAAGGACTATTCCACGACCATTCATTGCGCGATAAACCGAGAACACGAAGAATATTCTGAAACAACGCCTGGGCATCACCTTTGAGCTCACCCCCAAAAAATAACCAATGTGCATTTGGGGGCCTGCCCACCTGAGGTGTTGAAGTGGTTGCATCCATTGCTTCAGTCAGAATGGACTGGGATTGAGAGCGGCTAGGTTGAGACTCTGGGCTTGCTGCATCTCGCGACATCCACTCGGTGATGCCCATTTCTTTTAGGAAACTAGAATGTGTGCTCATTTCTGTAGCTTAATCGATTTAGCCATCACAATGGCGTCTTCGCGACTTCCATCAGCAGTATTTGCAGGATAGTAGTTTTTACGCACACCAATCTGCTCATACCCTAACTTGTTATAGAGCGCCAAGGCGGCGCTATTTGAAGGTCTTACCTCTAAGATAATGCGGGGCATACCTTGCTGAGCGGCCACGCCTTCGATCGCTCCAATCACTCGAGCACCCAAGCCTAACTTACGCAATTTGGGTGACACGGTAATGTTTAAAAGATGAAGCTCCTCTACCGCAGGAAAAAGAATGCAATAGCCCCATAAAACCGTTGAATCCAAATAACTCCCAGGCTTTGATTGGGTTTGATCCAATTGAGGGCGAATGCAATAGGCCCAATGACCAGCAGCTAAGGAATCTGAAAAGTTTCCTCGAGTCCAAGGATGAATATGTGACACACCTTCAATCGCAAGAACCTGATCAAGATCTAACACTTGCATCGGCATAAATGACAACTCCACCTCACCCTGCTGAGTCACCATCAGTTAATTCCCTTGCCAAACGCAATCTCACGTTCTTCAGTAGTTAATGCAATCTTATTGCGTATATAAAGTGGCTCAAGATCGCTCACAGTAATGAATTGGCCATGTTTGAACATGGATTTAGCGCAAGATAAGATCCCTAAAGCAGAAATGCCGATTTCTGCATCACATGCATCTTCTGGTATGGAGTATTTCGTAAATAGCCTGCTTTTATAAGCCTGAATAGCGCTACCAGCTAGATATTGAATGCCTTGCAGGTCGATATCTTCTGGCTTTGAGAGATGAATGTCGCCAGCCCGAATAGGTAACCGATTTGGGGTAATCAATTGATACTTGGCCCAATAGATTTCATCCATGCGTGCATCTACCGCGATAACAAAATCCGTTGGATTGATTTTGGTAAATCTAGCACTTTCAGTGACTTGCGCTGCAATCGCATCCAAACTAGCTACGGGGATTACCGACAAGTTGGCAGCAATAGCCAGACCCTGAACGGCAGCAACACCAAGTCGCACCCCCGTGAATGCTCCAGGGCCGATATCCACCGCAATCGCATCAAGATCAGACAAATGAACAGCGGATGAATGTAGCAGTTCTTCAATCCACGGAAGCAAACGTTGACTAGCGCCAGCCGGCACTGGTTCATGTCGGAGAATCGGCGCTTGATCATCTAAAGATAAAGCCACCGAACACCAAGTGGATGAGGTGTCGATGGCCAATAGTTGCGGCATTTGGTACTCGCTTTAATAATGCATTTGGCTATAGACCCAAATTATCACCGCAATCCTGCAATCACTTCTGGAGGCACCTGGACGAGCTCGATTAACACACCCTCGCCGCTAATGGGAAATTCATCATTACCCTTTGGATGAACAAAAGTAATGTCATACCCTGCCGCACCCTTACGAATACCACCAGGGGCAAAACGTAGCCCATTTGCGGAAAGCCACTCAACAGCCTTGGGTAAGTCATCCACCCAAAATCCAATGTGGTTGAGCGGTGTTTGATGAACAGCAGGCTTTTTATTAATATCAAATGGCTGCATGAAGTCTACCTCAATCTCGTGAGCCCCAGAACCAATCGCACAGATATCTTCGTCGACGTTTTCGCGCTCAGAAACGAATGTGCTTTTGTACTCAAATCCGAACATATCAACCCATAGCTTTTTGAGGCGGTCCTTGTTTTCGCCCCCAATCGCAATTTGTTGAATGCCCAGAATTTTGAATGGCTTTGCTGTCATATCACGATCACTTTCTATTCAAAACGAAGGATGAGTTGATCAACCGCCAAGCTATCACCCTCTTTGGCGCAGATTTCAGCAACCACACCATCCTGTGCTGCAGCGATAGTGTTCTCCATCTTCATAGCTTCAATCGATGCCAACTTTTGGCCTGCAGTCACAGCTTCACCAGCCTTGACGGCAATCTTAGTTAGCAGCCCTGGCATAGGCGACATGACCAACTTCGAAGTATCTGGTGGCAGCTTGACTGGCATACGGCGCTGGAGCTCGGCTCCCAATGGGCTAAGCACCATACACTCAAAATGGGCGCCATCGAGCACCAAGTGGAACTTTACACCCTTACGCTCTACTTGAGCAGTGATTCTATGTGTGCCGTTGATCGTGGCATGCAAACAAATTTGCCCGGATCGCCAATCGCTGACGATGTCATACCGACTGACACCCTCTTTTTCGTCAATATAAACAGAGTAAACCCCATCTTTGAGCTCAACCCGAATTGGCACTTCATACGGATCGGTCATCGATCCGGATTTTTTGCCAGTCACTACGACAAACTTCTTGGCAATGACCATTTCGTGACCAGCCAATTGACCGTCGATCATCTTAATATGCTCAAGATAACGATAGCGCATGAATGCAGCTAATGCAGCAAGACGTTTTGGGTCTGCGGGCTGTACGGAATCTTTCTTGAAGCCCTCCGGATACTCTTCAGCAATAAAGCCAGTCGTAAAGTCACCATTCACAAAACGAGGGTGCTGCAATAGCGCCGCTTGAAATGGAATATTCGAATGAATACCGCAAATCACAAAGTCATTTAACGCATTGCGCATTTTTTCAATGGCTTCTGCGCGATCTTTTCCATGAACGATCAGCTTTGCAATCATCGAGTCGTAATACATCGGGATCTCGCCGCCCTCGTACACACCAGTATCGACGCGCACACCATTAATCGATTCGGGGGGCGGTACTTCACTAAGCGACCCGTAGATGGCAAGAAGTTACGGAATGGGTCATCTGCATTAATACGGCACCCCATTGACCAACCATCGAGCTTCACATCCTCTTGCTTAAACGCGAGTTTCTCACCAGCAGCAACCCGAATCATTTGCTCAACCAGATCAAGGCCGGTAATACTCTCGGTTACTGGGTGCTCCACTTGTAAGCGCGTGTTCATTTCTAGGAAGTAGAACGACTTGTCTTTGCCTACAACAAACTCCACCGTACCAGCAGATTGATAATTCACGGCTTTTGCCAAAGCAACCGCTTGTTCACCCATCGCCTTACGGGTTGCTGGATCAATGAATGGTGACGGCGCCTCTTCAATTACCTTCTGGTGACGGCGCTGAATGGAGCAATCGCGCTCATTGAGATAAACCACATTGCCATGCGAATCCCCTAAAACCTGAATCTCAATGTGACGTGGACCTTCCACAAACTTTTCAATAAAAATACGGTCATCGCCGAAACTATTCATAGCCTCAGTCTTGCAGGCCGCAAATCCTTCGGCAGCTTCTTTATCATTCAATGCGACGCGTAAGCCCTTGCCTCCACCACCAGCAGACGCCTTAATCATGACTGGGTAGCCAATATCTTGGGCAATCTTGACGGCTTTTTCAGCAGTCTCAATCGCTTCGTTATAGCCAGGGATGGTATTGACCTTAGCTTCCAATGCTAGCTTCTTAGAGGCGATCTATCGCCCATAGCAGCAATTGACTGGTACTTTGGCCCAATGAAGACAATGCCTTCATCTTCGCAACGCTTGGCAAACTGCTCATTCTCTGACAAAAATCCATAGCCCTGATGAACAGCTTCAGTACCCGTATCTTTGCACGTAGCAATGATGCGATCCATCACCAAATAGGACTCGCGTGAAGGCGCTGGACCAATGCATACCGCTTCATCAGCAAGCTGCACATGACGTGCCTCTTTATCTGCCTCAGAATAGACAGCGACGGTCTTGATTCCCATCTTTTGGGCAGTCTTAATTACACGGCAAGCAATTTCACCGCGGTTTGCAATCAAAATTTTCTTAAACATTTTCGTAGTCATAATGTGTCAGCGCCTTTACAGAGGAATGTTGCCGTGTTTACGCGCAGGATTCTTTAAATCTTTATCTTTGAGCATAGCCAAAGAACGGGCAATTCGCTTACGAGTCTCATGCGGCAGGATGACATCGTTGATATAACCACGACGACCCGCCACAAATGGATTAGCAAACTTTGATTTGTATTCTGCTTCACGTGCAGCAATCTTCTCAGGATCGGATTTTTCTTCACGGAAGATAATTTCCACGGCGCCCTTTGGACCCATCACAGCAATCTCTGCTGATGGCCATGCAAAGTTCACGTCGCCACGCAAATGTTTGGAAGCCATCACGTCATAAGCTCCACCGTATGCCTTGCGGGTAATCAATGTTACTTTTGGAACAGTGCAATCCGCATACGCATATAGCAACTTTGCGCCATGCTTAATGATGCCGCCATATTCTTGGGCAGTGCCTGGCATGAAGCCTGGAACATCGACTAAAGTTACCATTGGAATATTGAATGCATCACAGAAACGCACAAAACGAGCAGCCTTGATCGAAGCCTTGATGTCCAAACAACCTGCAAGAACTAATGGTTGGTTCGCGACAATACCAATAGAGCGACCTTCCATGCGCGCAAAGCCAATCACAATGTTTTTTGCATAGTCGGGTTGAAGCTCAAAGAATTCACCATCATCCACAATCTTCTCAATCAATTCCTTCATGTCATAAGGTTGATTTGGATTGGATGGCACCAAGGGGTCTCATGAATAATCAGGCTCCTCAGTACGGTTTGCACCCTTAATAAGAGGTAGTTTTTCACGATTGGACAGTGGGAGGTAATTAAAGAAACGACGCAACATCATAATGGCGTCCACATCGTTATCAAATGCCAAGTCACAGACACCAGAAATAGTTGAATGGGTTACCGCTCCGCCCAGCTCTTCTGACGTCACATCCTCATGAGTCACGGTCTTTACCACTTCAGGACCAGTGACAAACATATAGGAGCTGTCTTTCACCATGAAAATGAAGTCCGTTAGCGCTGGCGAATACACGGCTCCACCAGCAGAGGGGCCCATAATTAAGGAGATCTGTGGAATCACGCCGGAGGCTGTAATGTTGCGCTGGAAAATCTCAGCATAGCCTCCAAGTGACGCAACACCCTCCTGAATACGTGCCCCACCAGAGTCATTTAAGCCAATAACGGGGCACCGACCTTAAGAGCCTGATCCATGATCTTGCAAATCTTCTCGGCATGCGCTTCCGATAATGAGCCGCCAAGAACCGTGAAGTCTTGTGAAAAGACAAACACCAAACGTCCATTAATCATTCCGCAACCAGTCACAACACCATCACCTGGAACCGTTTGATCGCCCATGCCAAAGTCATGACAACGATGTTCAACAAACATATCCCACTCTTCAAATGTGCCGGCATCAAGCAAAAGTTCAATGCACTCTCAGGCAATCAGC